>NZ_JBSXOI010000074.1:0-231136 GCF_056859395.1 Marinobacter sp. L-80 | reverse complement strand
CCTGAGGCCAAAAAAGATGTTGGTGGCTATCTGATGGACTACTACAACCGGCAACGACCTCACACGTTCAACGGTGGTATTTCTCCCGTTGCCGCTGAGGAAAACCTTAAAATACTGTCCGGGATTAGTTGACCACTACAGAAACGCCTGAAGGACCTGGAAGCCGAGAATTCCCGCCTGAAGAAGATGTACGCCGAAGAGCGGCTTAAGGCCGAGCTCCGTCAGGAAGCCCTGGGGGGAAAGTTGTAAGGCCATCTCAACGCCGGGAGATGGCCAGAAAGGGCGTGACCAAACATAGCATCAGTATCCGTTTGGCCTGCGTGGTGTATGGCATCAGCGAGACCTGCTATCGGTACCAGGCAAAGCTCAGTGGCGAGAACGCTCTGCTGGCTGACTGGCTATTGCGCCTTACCCCGACCCACACACGCTGAGGCTTTGGTCTGTGCTTCCTGTATCTGCGCAATGTGAAGGACTACACCTGGAACCATAAGCGCATGTATCGTATTTATCGGGAGCTGGAGCTGAACCTACGCATCAAGCCACGTCGACGAATCCAGCGGGATTATCCGGGCGAGCTGGATGTTCCGACGGCATCGAACCAGGTCTGGTCGATGGACTTCATGAGTGATCAACTAGTCAGCGGTAAGACGTTCCGGACCTTCAATGTGATCGACGACTACAACCGGGAAGGACTGGGCATCGAAGTCGACTTGTCATTACCCGCACTGCGGGTGATTCGTGCTCTGGATCAGGCCATTGAATGGCAAGCCCGCCGCCATTCGCTGTGACAATGGGCCAGAGTATATCTCACAGTCATTGATAGACTGGGCCAACAGAAACCGGATAACGCTGATCTACATTCAGCCCGGCAAGCCCACTCAGAATGCCTACATCGAGCGCTTCAATCGAACTGCACGGCATGAATGGCTGGATTTGCACCAGTTCGAAAGCATTGCCCATGCTCAGCTTCTGGCAACTCAGTGGCTGTGGCAGTACAACAACGAACGACCGAACACGGCTATTGGAGGAGTTCCACCTTCCAGACTGCGGAAGGCAGCTTAACCTCTACTCAAAAGAGCGGTTAAAAATGGGGGGATTACATAGCCAGCAAAGCCATCACGAAACTGAAAACCCAGATCCGGATACTGAGCCGCCGAACACGGGGCCACTCACTGGCCCAGGTGATCACAGATCTGAAAGAGACCCTGCTTGGTTGGAAAGCGTACTTCGACACAGCCGAAGTGCTGAGCCCGCTGCGGGACTTGGACAAGTGGATAAGGCGGATGTTAGTGGCCAATTAAAATGACCCACTACTGGCCATTAGTTTTGACCCACCCCCGGGTGGCCGTCAGGCCACAGAACCAGCTACTGTCCCCGGCTTTTATCGATGGCCGGGGGCATGTTAGTGAAGGAGTGGGTTGTGATACACAAGATCAAGGCACTGCACGATAACGGCAAAGGGTTGTCGATCCGCGCCATCAGTCAGGAACTGGGGTTGTCCCGCAATACCGTTCGCAAGTATCTGCGGATGGATGAGAGCGCGATTTCGGAACAGATAGAAGATCCCTCACGCACCAAGCGCCTCGATGATCACCGGGATTATCTGATTCATCTTCTCAAAGAATTCCCCAAGCTCAGCGCCGTCAAAATTGCCCGCAAGCTGCAAGCGAAGGTTGGTGAGTTGCCAGCTTCGGATCGTTCCATTCGCCGCTATGTGCGAACGCTCAAGGAGGAAGTGGCCTCAGCCCAGATGCGCTACTACGAACCCATTCTGGACGATGTGCCGGGTGTTCAGTGTCAGGTGGATCCGGGTGAGTTGCGCGGCGTGCTGATCGGTGGCGAAGAGCGGATTCTCCACTTCGTGGTGTTCGTGCTGTCCTTCTCACGGCTGATGTACGTGGGTCTGGCCTTCCGCCCGCTGGATACCCAGACGTTTATCCAGCTCCATGACGAAGCCCTGCGTTACTTCGGTGGCCTGCCAGAGGAGTGCGTCTACGATCAGACCAAGCTGGTGGTGATCAACGAGCAGTACCGGGAACTGACGCTAAACCAACGGTTCCATGAGTATGCCACCACGGCCGGGTTCCGGATCCATGCCTGCGAAGGCTATGACCCGGAGAGCAAGGGCAAGGTGGAAGCTGGCGTGAAGTACGTCAAGCAGGATTGCCTCTACGGTGAAGTCTTCCGGGACCAGGAGCACGTGCGCCAGCACGTGCAGGACTGGCTTGAGAGCGTAGCCAATGTCCGCATCCACGGCACCACCGGAGAACCACCCCGGGAACGCTTCGAACGGGATGAGCGAGAACACCTGGAGGCTTACCTGTCACCAGCTTGCGTGCAATCTGTGGCCCACGAGACACGTCGAGCCGACAAGACCGGCCTGATCGCCTGGAAGGCCAACAAGTACTCTGTGCCCATGGCCTGGCAGCAGGCCCGGGTGGGCGTTCTGGAGTCCGGCGGCCAACTCCACATCAGCGACCTGAACACAGGGGAAGTCATTGCCAGCCATGCTCTGTGTGCCGATAAAGGCAAGGTAATCAAGAACACCCACCACTACCGGGATCATGCCCAGCGGGTGGCCACCCTTGAGGGTAAGATCAACGACCTGATCGGCAGTGACATCGGGCCACGGTTGTGCCAACAGCTCAAGCGTTCCGAGCCCAAGATCTACAAGGACCAGCTGGTGGCTGCCCGTGACCTGCTCAAGCGCCATGCGCCCGTGGATCCGGCATTAATTACGACGCTGGCAGAGCGTCCCGGCATGACCGCGACACGGCTGCAAAGTTATCTGGAAGCAGCCCAGGCCGCCGTTCTCCGGGAGCGACAGCCGGAACCGCTATCGGAACCAAAAGAAACACTGGATCTGAGCGCTTACCGCCATATTGGCCGCTCCAGTGGCCAGGGGGTGACCCATGAGCCAGCTTGAACAGACCGTGGCCCGTTACCGCAGCCTGCGCCTGAGCGCGGCCGCCGACGAACTGACCAACCTGCTGGCCGAGGCTGAAGCCAACGAGATGTCCTATCTCAGCTTCGCGGACCGGCTTGCCGAGCACGAACTGACCCAGCGCCAGGACAAACGCATCCGCCGGAACCGGAAGATGGCGGCGTTCCCAGCGGAGAAGCGCCTGGAGGGCTTCGACTACCGGCACCAGACCACCATTACCAAGCGCCAGGTCAATGCCTTGCTGGACTTCCAGTTCATCGACGAGCGAAACAACCTGGTGTTCATCGGTCCGCCCGGTGTAGGCAAGACCCACCTGGCCATCGGCATTGGCCACAAAGCTGTGGAGGCCGGCTACCGGGTGCTGTTCCGCAACGCTCTCGATCTGGTGGAAGAACTAGAGCTGGCCGAGATGAAGGGTGAGCTGAAAAAGCGGGTCAGCCAACTGGCCAAGTACGACCTGCTGGTCATCGATGAACTGGGTTACCTGCCCATGACGCGGCAGGCCCGATACAACCTGTTCCAGTTGATCAACAGCCTATACGAATACCGTTCAATCATCCTGACCACCAACAAGGACTTCACCAGCTGGGGCGAGTTCTTCCACGACGACAACGTGGCGGTGCCGATCATTGATCGGGTCATCCACCATTCACACATCTTTATGCTGGGAGGAGAAAGCTATCGGCTGAAGCAGAAGACAACAAGCTAGACTATGAAAGGTGGGTCAATTTTATTGGCCAAAGGTGGGTCAAAATAAATGGCCATTGACACCAACAGGATATCGTTGGACTTTACGTAGACATAAACCTTAAGGCGACATCGTTAAGCACCTACTCAAAAAGGAGCAGTCACCAAAAAGGCAAGCGGCGCCCAGTGAAGCTTAAAACGTTGGCAGCGAGTTTATCGAGCGGTCGTGCCGTCGAAACATTTCAACGTCTTGGCGTCATCAGGGCTGATAAACAATCCATTTTGAGTCGCAACAGAAAGCGCCCCGAAATTGGTGACCTGAGCTCAAAACGCATTGCTCTAATCGGTTGTGGCACCACTGGGGGAAACCTCGCCAGCTTATTACTGCGTGCAGGTGCCGGCTGTGGAGCCGCGCATTTTCATCTTTTCGATGATGACACTTTCAACCCACACAATTTTAGCCGCCACCCACTTTCAACCTCTGACTTCGGCCATTGCAAGTCGATTGCCTTAGCCAATGCACTCAACTCCTCCACCCACATAGCCTGCAACGTTACTGGGCAAAGGCGTAACTTCACGATCACACCCGAAACGATGGAACAATATGACATTATCATTGATGCAACTGGCCGTCCTCCGGTTGCGAGGCGTCTAGCTGCGGTCGTTCGTGAACTGAAAACTGATCAACTACCGGTTTTGATCCACGGATTCAATGACGGAAATGGTCGTGCATCAAAGGTGTTTATCGACAACGGACAAAGCTGCTATGGCTGTTTACTCTCAGAGCCTGCATTTTACAAAAATGAAAGCGATATTAGATTTGGTGATATCGATCAACATGCAGAAAGGCATGTCAGTTGTGGCAGTACATACACACCATACGATGCTGCCGTTAGTGTCATTACTGCCGGCCTAATGCAAGAGGCCGCACTCAATTGTCTGGAGGATCAATTTCCTTGGACCTACAGCGAACATATGCTTGATGGCAGCCGATCAAGGCGGCCTCGAAGCATACTAAGTCAACCGAATTGTGAAATCTGTTATGGCCAACGCCGAACTAACGTTTAAAGATACCGATGCGCATCTCGTTGTGGTCATGCCTTCCGTCGTTGAGCGCTTATTGGATCACAGACAGCTAGATCCTCTTAGTGACGAGGCAGCTGGGGTATTAATTGGCGAGCGCAGAGGGCCTCACATTGTCATTCAGAGGCTATCTGAGCCGGGGAAAGGCGATATCAGGAATCGTCATTCTGTCAACCGCCTTGGGGCCCACCATCAGATCGCTGTAGACAAAGCCTTTGCCAATTCTAAAGGTACTTTTCAGTATCTTGGTGAATGGCATACACACCCTGAAGATATCCCCTCGCCTTCTCAAACCGATACGAGTAGCTGGACAATTAACCTTGTCGATGTAGAGCCAATGATCTTAATCATTGTGGGGCGTCGAAGAATATGGGCCGCTAAAAAGATTGGCCGGAAACTCATTCCACTTACCGAAGTATAATTCGTAGGAAAGTGAGGTAACCCTATGGCTGATCTGTTCTGTAATCTCTCTGACTCGCATTATCCAACAGGATTGCACGATAACTAATTATCTTCACACCATCTTCGCAAGCACCCTGTCTGCCCAATGTTGCAATGAACCAGATTCTAAAAGTCCTTTGTTGCCTGAAGGCATTCGAGGATGTGAAATGCGCTCGTGATGACCAGAAAACACCAAATTGAGGTGCGAGGACGGCCAATTCAATGATTTTTTGAGTAAATGTTGCTCTAAGGTAGCTATCTCAGCCTGCCAATCGAAATGTGGGGAAGGTTGCTTCAAGAGCAAAGTCGACAACCGGTTTTTATTATCCGATGTATCAACCTCCAAGAGAGCATAACTCTGACCACGCTTAGCCAGCAGGTGAAATGATATGCATCGCGGATTACCATCCTCTAGCAAGTGTTTCGAGTAGCCTGCAAGTACTGGCAACTTTCTGATGCCTCCATACACTTGCCGACACCCCTTTGTTAGAAGCAGTTCAACCATGGCGGAAAATGCGTCAAATTTGCGAGCGTACAGATGCAAATCATCACTTTGGTCGTCAACCGCATCAAACCCGGCAGCCGGCAACTGACCTCGGATTGTCGGTTCGTCTGTACTGACGTCTGTTTGATCGTCACCTGCCTCGCTCTCTGTTTCCTCGCTTTTTTCCGCGCCAGAACGACGACGACCAATATAGGCTTTGCGAGTCGTCATAACTGGCTGGGAAAATGAAAGCTTGACCGGTGGAACATCAAGAATGTATTCCTCCGAGTCCAGCGACGGCAGCTCTTCGTCATCAATCAGTGGCTGAGTTACAGGCGCTGATGCACCCTGAGCACCCGCACCCTTGTTTGCCTGCTGTTCTGCAAACCTGGGATCAAAAAATTCAACCGTTGTAGAACTCTGAACGGTCAAGTTCTCAACACTGTCGATCTCATAAACAAAGAATGTCCGCGATTCCTTTTGAAACTGTCCCCGCATCGTGAACTTCACGTTCGCCAATGCCGGAGGATCAAATCGAAACTTCCAACGTCTATGGCCATTTGACTCTTCACCCCCTTTTAGTTGATGTTGGGCGATGCTGCTGAAGGAGCTCCGAGTTTCTTCATCCAGCAGGATCCAGGCCAGCACTCTGCGCTGTTCGTGATCCCCACGCGCTTTCAAAGGGAGCGTGCTGGTCGGCAGGATATGAATTTCTGTTATGTCTGGCTCATCGCCCGTCTGGATATCAAACTCTTCGCTCAATCCATTGGGAAGCATCGCGAGGCGGGTCATGTAGGCGCTGTGAAAAAAGAGCACACGGGCCAGCTCTATTTGGGGCAAGAAAAACTCGATACCATCGGATTCAAAACTGAAACACCACTGGTTCTGATCTTCCTGTTCACTGACATTCTTGATCGGACATTCACGTATTCTGCGATGCGACCACATAGTTGCATCATCTACGTGTATCGTCGCTGGATACCCGGCTGGTTTGAAATTTTCCGTCGCATTCAAAACCCGTCGCCTGGCCAGCACCGTCAGCTGCGAAATAGCAAAGTTCTTTTTGTGCTGGCCTGGGTCTAGACTGATATTAATACGCCAGTCTGAGCCATCCAGACGCCGATAAACTGAGCCGAATTCTTTAACCCGACTGTTATCCTTGATTCCTTTGATGCGCAGTGTGGCTTTCTTCGAGGCCATTCAGGTAGTCCCATGCTTCATTGGTAAGTCGCATTTCACTGAGCCCGGCACGACGCAACAATCGCCAACGTGGCGGGTGCTCAAAATTCTGTTGGAGTTCATAACACGCGTTCTGCAACCGACGCACCTGATATTGAGCAACACTCTCAGAATACCGCAACAGAAGCCGCCTAGTTCGCGGCAACAGGTGTAGTTTCTTTTCCAGGGTAGAGCTCTTCCCCAACCATTTCAGGAGATAGGTTCGTGACTGCCGGGGCCCAGACGTACCTGATCGTATAAACCGGAGTATTTCTCGCAATTTTGCCAAGTAATACCGATCTCGCTGTCCCCAATCGACTCGCTGTTTTCCGTTTTCTGTTCTTGCTCGCTGTTGATCACGATTTACCTGTTTCAGCCAGAGTCGTTCAGATCGGTACAGTCTTGCATAGAGCGCCGGCTTGGCAGCCCTCGCTGCTTTCGGTGGCCACTCCTCCAGTGCTTTCATCCACCCCTGCTGATCTTCCGTTAAATCAGGTGTGGCTTCAATATTTGCTCTTGTAGGTATTGCCACCGCTGATTGAACAGGTAAATTCCGTACACGATCAATAACTTCACCAATACGCCAGAACTCCGGCAACAGCGCTTCGTGAACAATGATGTGCTGGAGGTAACTGAAAGATTTCCTGTGTTTTCGGAATATGGCCTGCAGCCACAAATTGCCTGCTTGACCTTCTATTCCCAATCGATACCGCCGCAAAAATTTCGAAGACCATTTGACTGACACGGCCTCAAGGATAGCGGTATGGTCAATTTGGGAATACCCACGGATAAAGCCATACTGTCGAGCCAGGCAATGGTAATGAACTGTCCACTGCTCAAAGCTCGGAGAAATAGTCGGCCTTTGTAACAGTAGCTGTCGGATTTGATCCAGAATTCTCACTGATTCGTCACAAACCGGCTTTTGGGGAAACAACGGGCATGCGCCAGGCGACGCTGCATGATAACGGTGTCGATCTTTCAGAGGTCGACTAAAAGCGGTATTCAGCAACACTCCATGCCTTTCACAGCACTCCACACCGGCCACTTGCCATTCACGTTGCCAGAAATACTCGCCAACAGAGTGTTTTTGCTCTTTGAGACACCCTGGGCAATATCGAATGTGGTCCGGCGCCTTCACAATTGAAGCTGCCACGCCCATCGCGAGGTGGACTGCACCCTGAGATTCGCCAGATATCCATTTCAAACAACGTTTGCGGCGCTCTTCGGGGATGAACGGGGCATACAAGGGGAACAGGGTATGCCGGTAGGCTATTGCTTCTAGGTCATAGCCCTGTGGCAGCCAGCGCACAACCTTTGCCAGCTGATTGGGTAGATCCAGCGTTGCTATAACTTTGCGGTTGTCATAGATTTCGTCCAACAACTGCTTGGGGCTAAGAATCCCATGCCGAATGCCTGCCCTGGCTAATGTGCTATATAGCAGTTCTTCAGGGTAGGGGTTCGGAAAATTCAGCATACGGATTTATCGCCTACTCACCAGAGGCGAGCCACCGATCGGTGCTAAACATCAAGCCGGATTGCTGGGCAGCCTTCAGCATCTGCTCCTCGTTGGCTGCTTGAGAATGCATAAAGCGAAGGTCATCTGAGTCGAGTGTATGCCAGTCTTTTGCCTTGATCGATTTGGGTTTTCGTTGCTTTTTCGCCGGTGGTGATTGCTCTGAAAACTGATACCAGTTCAGGATGATGGGCATCAGATCTTTAATCTGTAAGTCTGGATTTTCCTCGAACGCACTTTCAATCAGAGGTTTCAATAAATCCGACTCGTAGCCCATATCAACCAGCATATTGTGCAGCCTGATTGCCTGGTCGTTGCCGCCGTAGCGAATTGATTTTCGAATCTGGTCCTTACTGGATTCCAGCAAGTTGCTCAGTTCCAATATTTTCTTATCAATATCAGGAATCGTGAGATCAGAATAGCGGGCAATTTTACTGGGGTCGCCGGATCGCAACGCATCCATCATAGGATGAATTGGTTTCAGCTCATCTTGATAGACCGCTTTCAGAATGTTGGCCGTAATCCGTTCCGTACCCGTCACCACAGCACGTATTTGTGCAAGCACAAACAACTTGATCACAACGTCCATGATGCCCTGAGAAAGATCAAACCACAGACCTCTTAATTCGTCGGAGATCTCCTCAGTGGCCTTGGTCAGCCATTGGTATTTCCAGAGCTTGCTCGTGAACGCGCCCCATTCGGTACGCAATACATTTTCGCCAAGTGCCGGCTTTCCCAAAGGCTCCCACAATATAGAGCCAAATCCGGCACCGCGGCGTGCAGAGCGCAAGTCCATTTCAAATATTGGTCTGGCTTTTGGTGTGCCAACCATTACAACCGGGATAGAAATCTCATTCACCAAGGTCACGAAAAAATTCAACATTTTTTCAGCACCACCCGATGCCCGTATACTCAAATGTTGAATCTCATCAATCACCAGCAGCCCGATAGCGTGGGTATTTGCCAAATGCGACATCACGGCAATCAGTGTTTCTACGCCATGACGCTTTTCAGCATAGCGCTTGACGTAATTTGTGGCTAAAACGGAATCAATTTCCCGGAAAAAATTGTGGCACAGGCTCTTTAGGGAGCCATCGTGCGGGCAGTCAATTTTCAAAAATACGATTTGTGTGAAGTTATGCTCTGGGTGGTGTATCAATTGCGGGTAGGTTGCCAAAATGCGATTAAGTGAACTGGTCTTTCCAGAACCAGAACACCCGATAAACGCCAGGCTTTTCGCGGTCGATTCAACATGGTCAAACCGGAATGCTGACAAGTTTCCCTGCATGATGCGTTCGTACCCATTCTGGATATGGGTCGAGAGATCTCCGGTGGCTAGATTTCTTCCAACATAACCCTGACGCAGCATGATCGAGATTTTGGATTCCAGTTCCACGTGTCGCGCTAACGGCTGAAAGAAGCCATCCAGAAGATGGGAGATAATATGTATTCTGGTCTCGCCATCGAGATAGATATCAGCCGGTCGGAGCTCTATGCTCCCACCAAGCCCGTCTCTAAGCTGCTTGCGCTCAAGGATGGGTGGCAACGCCTCGATGAACGGATTTCCCTGGTAGCTCGGAACGCCCGTCTCCCGGTAAACAGCACTCACCATGCCTGAGGGTAGAGTCATTCATCATCTCCAAACAGCTCATCCAGGAAATCCGGGAAAGCACCGTCGTCTGGTTTGCCATGAAGGTAGGTTACATCAGATTTCGGCTTACTACTGTCAGGCTGCCGGGCTTTTGTTTGCTTGTCTCTCTGAGCATCCCGCTCTTGCCTGCGATTATCGCGTATCCCTCTGATTGTTTCGGCTTTAGATTGTTTATGTATGGCTGGGCGGAAACGCTCAGCATCTTTTAGAGTTTCACTGACCAGGTTTTCGAGGTCTCGCTTGCTTATTGTCTCGGCTACTTTCGCAACGCTGATAGCTTTTCGCTGCTCTTCCTGGCTGGCCCATAACTCCCATATCGACTTGCCGCGGTACTGGCGTGAGCGATCCGTCAGAGAGCACACCCAGTATTCCGAACTGCCCTTTTCGGGGAACAGATAGATATGATCAGCCACCGCCGGGTCATAGGCTGCTTGCAGGTTAGTGACTCTGCGATCTCCATTACGATGCAGCCAACCGGACCCCAATAGCTCCTTCGATGTGTAGTAAGCGCCAAAACAGCTGACGCCCAGATCAGAAAGGTAGACTTTGTTACGCGGCAGTAAAGCAATCCGAAGTGCGTCTTCTGATACATTCTTCAATCGACCGGTTCGGTATTGTATGCCCCAATTCCAGATGTTGAGCGGGGTTAACGCCATATCGTTTGGAATATCTGGGTCACGGTCGTACTTCGACAGTACCGCAAATTGGTTCCGGTGAAGGACGGAGGCGAGCATGATGCGAGTGAAATCTTCCAGAGTCAGTGTTGCATCGAGCCGGTAGTCTTTTCCGCCCTGCTTTCTGACTTTTGTGGCTGTCACCACACCAGGCACAAAGGGTTTGAATTCCGCCTGAAGAGTTCGGAAATAACGCTCAACAATCCCTTTTGCATCGCCTCGGTAAGGCGGCGTGATTTCAATGCGGACACCGAAAGCCTTCTCCAAGGATTCAATCTGGTGCCCAAGTAATTCCCCACGATCGGCTAGGATCGCATCTGGCACCCCAACGGTGGGCCACTGCTCCGGAGTAATCTCCACGCCATAACGGGCACATAGTTCGGACTTGTCTGACATCGACGTAGCCAGAGCACTCATGGCCGTGACATAGGATGGGTTTTCCAAACCTATATAAAAGCCCGTCACCATGCGGCTAAAAACATCAACTACCACGTACAGAGTAGGACGACCAATGACTCGTTGCCGATCAGCGGATAACAGGTAAATATCCGCAATCGTCGCATCAATTTCATACCTTGAGCCGGGTCCCAGCACTCCTGCTGTGGCGGTCCCTATCAACGGCCGGATATCTTTTTGGTAGGAGATTTTGTTTGCCCTTAGGCGAATGCGGTCGGCGTTCTCATACTCCCTTCGGTAAAAATATCTTATTTGATCCAGTGTTGGATAATCTTCTGGCCGTACAGTCGGGTTGGCGGCCTCGAACATATCGATGAATCGTCGATGGGCGTATGGCAATGAGTAGCCCTTGTCGTTCACGTAGTATCGGTCAAGCGCCAATCGGAACATCTTTTCAATGGGGGCGTCGACGGTAACCCCAGTACCCAGCGAGATTTTTCGAGGCCGACCCAATTTCTTCCTGGAACTTTTTTTCTGACCTTTTCCACCGGATTTGCGGTAATCAGGCAACAGCGCGTTGGGCATCGCGCCACGCTGCCAATACTGCCGAAGGTATTTATAAAGCGATTTCCTCGGCTTGCCGGTTTCGTCGCTACGCGACTGAACCAACTGCCCCCTGCCACTGCGGTAAAAAACTTCCTCATCAGCCAGCAAAGGGGCTATTAATTCGTACCGTTGATCTCGAATTATCTGGGCTTTACTTCCGTGTTCCACAGGTAACGAGGCGAGTTCCTGATGTAAATCCTCTGTCCGGCGAAGTGTTTCATCAAATATCCACTGTTCAATCTGAACCGTTGTAACCACCTCCGGCCAGGCTTTATCTGAGTCAATATGTATCCAGATAGCATGCTGACCCGCCAGTGCCAATATCCGGTACCGCTCTTGCCCCAACTCGAAGACGTCATTGATTCGCAGCATAACTTGCTCTCAGCAACGCGATGTCCTCGACCACTTGCAGGTCTTGTGATACCAGCTTGGTCCATGGGATCGATATATCAAACGTCAGCGCTCTTAAAGCCGCTAGCGCCCGTAACCGAGCGAGCGAGGTCCCAGGCTCAAGCGAGTAAGATTGGTCAACCAGCATGCCTATCTCCGGAAGTCTGTTGTTGGGGTTTTCTGCCAACATATCAACGTAGATCGGCAAGCTTTGAAACAAGACTTCCATGCTTTCGCTTTGAACTCGTGCCGAGTAAAGAAGATCCAGATTTTCCATTATGGTGCGAGGCATCTGCTTCTCGGTTATCAGATACCAGGGGATACCTTTAAGTTTCCAATATCGGCGCTCAAGTTCGAGCTTTTCGACAGTTCGAGGATCCATCAGGTCAGATGAGACTTTCACTTGAATGGCCAATCTCTGTGGCCCAGTATGACTGGAGAGGTCGACCACGAAATCGCTGGACATGATCTGGTGGTATCCGCCGGCTTCAGGGTGGCGGATATTAGCTTGCTCAGCCAGTGAAAGGGTGTCTTCTATTCGGAGAGGAAATTGCTCACGGATATCAATGACAGCCGGGTTCCATTCAAGCAACAGGAACGCTGCTAGCTCTGTATCGGATAAGAAATGATGAGTTCGTCCTGTCAGGTGACCCATCACCCGGTGCGAGCGCCCCTTAGAGGATAGGTCTCTGACCGTCAGCCAAGGACGGTAATCTTTACCACGGCCTCGGCCACGTTCTTCTTTGATCCACTTTTCGGCTTTCTTGTCGAGTTTGTAGTTGGCCATTCCCAATAGCTCTTAAAGGAGAATAGCCAAACTTTGCCACATCGCTCTCAAGTTACCAACCTTATTCCAAAGTTACCAACTCTTTTACATTGTTACCAACTTTATTACGATCCCACATCGAGGCCTTGCTGGCCTGCGGGGCTATTCTACAGTGACGCTCTTGGCCAGGTTCCGCGGCTGGTCCACATCGGTACCCTTCAACACGGCCACATGGTAGGACAGCAGCTGCAGTGGCACGGTGTACACGATCGGCGCGGTAATCGGATGCACGGACGGAATCTGCATCACGTGCAGGCCCTCTTCCGCTTTGACGTCGGCCTTTTTATCAGCAAAGACAAACAGTTCACCGCCGCGGGCCCGGACCTCTTCCAGGTTGGATTTCAGCTTCTCAACCAGGTCATTGTTGGGAGCGACAGTGACCACTGGCATTTCGCTGTCGACCAGGGCCAGGGGGCCGTGCTTGAGCTCGCCGGCAGGATAGGCCTCGGCGTGGATGTAGGAGATTTCCTTGAGCTTGAGGGCACCTTCAAGAGCCACCGGGAACTGGGAACCGCGCCCCAGGAACAGGCTGTGGTTCTTATCCATGAATGCCTTGGACATCTCGGCGATCTCGCCATCCAGGGCCAGCACATCGCTGACTTGGCCAGGCACGAGGTGAAGAGCCTCGACGATTTCAGCTTCCTGCTCCTCGGGCAGCCCATTATGACGGGCCAGGGCCAGGGTAAAGATCAGCAAAGCCGTGAGCTGGGTGGTGAACGCCTTGGTAGAGGCCACGCCGATTTCCGGTCCCGCCTGGGTCATGATCACCAGGTCGGATTCGCGAACCAGGGAGCTGCCCGGCACGTTACAGATGGCCAATGCTGCCCGGAAACCTGCTTTTTTCGCCTGACGCAGGGCCGCCAGGGTATCGGCGGTTTCGCCGGACTGGGAAATACAGAGGAACAGGGTGTCCTGCTGGATCACGTGTTTGCGATAGCGGAATTCGGAAGCCACCTCCACGGAACAGGCAACGCCCGCCAGTTCCTCAATCCAGTAACGGGCCACCATACCGGCATGGTAACTGGTGCCGCAGGCAATGATCTGGACGTGGCGAACGTTCTCCAAGAGGTTGGCGGCCTCAGTACCCAAGGCCTGCTCCAGCACCCGCGTCTTGGTAACCCGACCTTCCATCGTGGCCTTGATCACTTTCGGCTGCTCGTAGATTTCCTTGAGCATGAAGTGACGGTACTCGCCCTTATCCGCCGAGTCGGTGCCGTGCTCAAAGCGGGTTACCTCCCGCTCGACGGGGCTGCCATCGCGATCGAGTATGGCAATGGCGTCCTTTCGGATATCGGCGATATCGCCTTCTTCCAGGAACATGAACCGGTCGGTCACTGGCAGCAGCGCCAGCTGGTCAGACGCGATGAAGTTTTCGCCAATACCCACACCAATGACCAGGGGGCTGCCCTCACGGCATACCACGAGGTGCTCCGGTTCGTCGGCGTGTACCACCGCCAGGGCATAGGCTCCACGCAAACGGGCGATCGCCGAACGCACGGAATCATGGAGATTACCCAGTGTGCGGTAGTGTTTCTCAATCAGGTGCGCGACGACTTCGGTATCGGTCTGGGACGTAAACTCGAAACCGTCAGCCCGCAATTCTTCACGCAGCTCCTGATAGTTTTCGATGATCCCGTTGTGGACAATAGCCAGCCGGTCGCCGGACATGTGCGGATGGGCGTTGATCTGAGAGGGCTCGCCATGGGTTGCCCAGCGGGTATGGGCAATGCCCAGGTGGCCCGCGAGAGGGTTTGCTTCCATGGCATCGCTGAGTGCGGCAACTTTACCCACTTCCCGAGCGCGCTGGACACTGTGGTCGCCACCGATTACAGCCATACCGGCCGAATCATATCCCCGGTATTCCAGACGGCGCAGACCCTCAAGAAGGATACCCTGAACGTCCCTTTCCGAAACCGCGCCTACAATTCCACACATGCTGTTCTACCTGTCTGTTGATCGTTTGTATCAGTGTTTCTTCGGCTTTTCCCAACCGGCGATATTGCGCTGCCGGCCCCGTGCGACAGCCAACTCGTGGTCGGCAACGTCGCGAGTTATGGTCGATCCTGCGCCAATGGTGGCCTCGGCCGCAACGGTAACCGGGGCGACCAGCGAACAATTAGAACCTACGAAAACACCATCGCCGAGCACCGTCCGGTACTTGTTCACACCATCATAATTACAGGTGATGGTTCCTGCACCCACATTCACATTACGGCCCAGTGAGGCATCACCCACATAGCTGAGATGGTTGATCTTGCTGCCCTCACCCACAATGGCCTTTTTGGTTTCCACGAAGTTGCCCACTTTGGTGTTGGCCGCCAGTTCCGTGCCCGGCCGGATACGTGCAAACGGCCCGATTTGGGCGCTGGCGCCAATTACGGCCCCTTCAATCACGCTGTTGGCCTTGATCTCCGCGCCATCTGCAATGGTGGCGTCCTTGATGACGCAACCGGGGCCAATGGATACATTACTGCCAAGGCTGACCTTGCCCTCGAATACCACGTTCACATCAATCCAGAGGTCATTGCCGATACTCAGCTCGCCACGGACATCTATCCGGGAGGGGTCCGCGAGTGTCGCTCCTTCTGTCATCAGCCGGTCAGCCTGCTGGCGCTGGAACCAGCGTTCCAGTTCAGCCAGTTGCAGGCGATTGTTGACTCCCTGGACTTCATAGGGATTCTCCGGCTGGGACACCGCAATACGGAGACCCTGTTCCACCGCCATGGCAATGATGTCGGTCAGATAATATTCGCCCTGGGCGTTGCTGTTGGAGAGCGTCGGCAACCAGGTTTTCAGGTGTTTCGCCGACACCGCAAGTATCCCGGTGTTCACTTCGCGGATCTGCTGCTGCTCGGGAGAGGCGTCTTTCTGCTCGACGATCGACTGCACGTCGCCATCAGCACTCCGGACAATCCGTCCGTATCCCTGGGGATTGTCCATGGTGACGGTCAACAAACCCAGGGTGTGGTCATCAAGTGTCCCAACCAATCCGTCGAGCGTCTCATGACGAGTCAGAGGCACATCGCCGTAAAGCACAAGAACACGGGCGTCATCGGGAAGATCCGGCAGGGCCTGAGCCACAGCATGGCCGGTACCCAACTGCTCACTCTGGGTGACCCAGTTTACCGAGGCCTCATCGGTGGTTTCCCGAACCTTGTCAGCACCATGACCTATGACCGTATGGATCCTCTCGGCGCCAAGCTGTTTGGCGGTGTCGATCACGTGATGAAGCATAGGGCGGCCGGCAATCGGATGCAGCACCTTTGGCAGTGCGGATTTCATTCTGGAACCCTGGCCAGCGGCCAGAATGACGACGTGTAGCGGGCTCATGGAAAAGTCAGGCTCCCGGAGTGTTTACTCTCTGAATGCTGAAAATAAAAAAACCGCACCCTTCAGGGCCGGACGGCCAACGCAACACGTTGGTCTTCCAGCCGCTCAGGATGCGGCTTCGGTGTTCGGCAAACCCGAAACGGAAATGCTTAGCGCATTTTGTTACGCAGCTGCTGGATGGTACGAAGCTGGGCAACAGCCTCGGCCAGCTCTGCAGCGGCACGGGAGTACTCGAATTCACCAGTCTTGTTGGCAAGTGCTTTCTCGGCTTCTTTCTGAGCTTCGAGCGCGGCTGCTTCGTCCACATCCTTTGCACGAACAGCGGTATCCGCCAACAAAGTCACCAGATTGGGCTGGACTTCCAGATACCCGCCGGACACGTAAAGAATTTCTTCCTCACCGCCCTGCTTGATAATCCGAATAGGGCCCGGCTTCAGCTGGGTCAGCAGTGGGGTGTGACCCGGGGCAATACCCAGGTCACCTTCAGAGCCCGCTGCGATCAGCATTTCCACCAATCCGGAATAGATCTTTGTTTCGGCACTTACCACATCACAATGCACGGTCATACCCATGTCAGTTGCCTCTTTGATCGATCCGGAAACAAATGCGTCGGCTCAGATTAGCTCTTTGCCTTGCTCTTCATTTCCTTCGCTTTCTCGACCGCTTCCTCAATGGTACCAACCATGTAGAACGCCTGCTCGGGCAGTTCATCATAGTCGCCATTCAGGATGCCCTTAAAGCTGCTGATGGTTTCCTTGAGGGAAACGTACTTACCGGGGGAACCGGTGAATACTTCAGCAACGTGGAACGGCTGGGACAGAAAACGCTCGATCTTACGGGCACGGGCTACAGTCAGCTTGTCTTCTTCTGACAGTTCATCCATACCCAGGATGGCGATGATGTCTTTCAGCTCCTTGTAGCGCTGCAGGTTGGTCTGCACGCCACGGGCCACTTCGTAATGCTCCTGACCGATGATCAGCGGATCCAGCTGACGAGAGGTGGAATCCAGCGGATCGATCGCCGGGTAGATACCCTTGGAAGCGATGTCACGGCTCAGTACAACGGTAGCATCCAGGTGCGAGAAGGTGGTTGCAGGCGACGGGTCAGTCAAGTCATCCGCCGGTACGTATACCGCCTGGATGGACGTGATGGAACCGTTCTTGGTGGAGGTAATACGCTCCTGCAGCTGACCCATCTCTTCAGCCAGAGTCGGCTGGTAACCTACCGCAGACGGCATACGGCCGAGCAGTGCGGATACTTCGGTACCTGCCAGGGTGTAACGGTAGATGTTGTCGACGAACAACAGTACGTCACGACCTTCGTCCCGGAACTTCTCGGCCATGGTGAGACCGGTCAGGGCCACACGCAGACGGTTTCCAGGGGGCTCATTCATCTGGCCGTAAACCATGGCAACCTTATCGAGAACGTTGGACTCCTTCATTTCGTAGTAGAAGTCGTTACCTTCCCGGGTCCGCTCACCAACACCTGCGAATACGGAGAGACCGGAGTGCTCTTTCGCGATGTTGTTGATCAGCTCCATCATGTTTACGGTTTTACCAACACCGGCACCACCGAACAGGCCAACCTTACCACCCTTGGCGAACGGGCAGATCAGGTCGATAACCTTGATGCCGGTTTCCAGCAGGTCCGCAGACGCTGCCTGATCGGCATAGCCCGGTGCCTTACGGTGAATCGCCCAACGCTCTTCTTCGCCGATCTCGCCGGCTTCGTCGATGGGACGACCCAGAACGTCCATGATACGGCCCAGAGTCTGGGTACCAACCGGTACCGAAATCGGGTTGCCGGTGTTTTCTGCTTTCAGGCCACGCTTCAGGCCTTCGGTGCTGCCCATGGCGATGGTACGAACAATGCCGTCACCCAGCTGCTGCTGGACTTCCAGAGTTGTTTCGCCACCTTCAAGCAGCAGTGCGTCATATACTTTGGGTACGGAGTCACGTGGGAATTCCACGTCGATAACCGCGCCAATGATCTGAACGATTTGTCCGCTACTCATGCTCGGTTCCTCGTTATCTTGATAGTCAATAAAACCAGTTGGATTGTGGGCCGGATCAGACCGAAGCGGCGCCGCTCACAATCTCCGATATCTCTTGGGTAATGGCTGCCTGACGCGCCTTGTTATAGGCCAGCTGAAGTTCGTCGATAATGCTACCGGCGTTATCAGTTGCGCTCTTCATGGCGATCATCCGGGCTGCCTGTTCACATGCCAGATTTTCTACCACACCCTGGTACACCTGGGATTCAATAAAACGTGGCAGAAGGCCATCGAGGATCTGCCTGGCATCGGGCTCGTAGAGATAATCCCACTGGTTCTTGATCTCTTCTTCGTCTTCGCTCGGAGGCAGGGGCAGAAGCTGCTGTACCTTCGGGCTTTGGGTCATGGTGTTGACGAATTCGTTGCTCACCACGTACAGGCGATCAATCTTGCCCTCGGAGAACGAATCCAGCATGACCTTGACGTTGCCGATGAGTTTTTCAGAGCTCGGGCTGTCACCCAGGTGGGTCAATGCCGCAATGACATTACCGCCATAGCTCCGGAAAAAGGAAGCCCCTTTCTGCCCGATGGCGCACAGATCGGTTTCCACTCCTTTTTCTTTCCACGCTTTCATTTCACGGACAAGCGCTTTGAACAGGTTGATGTTCAGACCACCGCAGAGGCCACGATCAGTTGACACCACGATATAGCCCACGCGCTTAACGTCGCGCTCGAGCATGAACGGGTGCTTGTACTGAGCGTTCGCCTTGGCAATGTGCCCGATCACCTGACGCATCTTGTCGGCATACGGGCGAGTCGCCTGCATGCGTTCCTGAGCCTTGCGCATCTTACTCGCCGCCACCATTTCCATGGCGCTGGTGATTTTCTGCGTGCTCTTGATGCTTGAAATCTGGTTACGTATTTCTTTGCCGACGGCCATAACTCACTGCCTTCTCAAGTTAGACACTCGTTGCTATGAAAAGCGGCCCGCGACAGTCGCCGCAGGCCCGTTTTCTTACCAGCTCTGAGTGGTCTTGAATTTCTCAAGTGCAGCTTTGAGGCCGGCAGCGATTTCGTCGTTGTAATCGCCTTTCTCGTTGATCTTGTCGAGGAGGTCTTTCTGCTCGGAGCGCATCCAGTCGAGCATCTGCGCTTCAAACTTCACTACCTTGTCGACATCAACGTCGTCCAGGAAGCCTTCGTTGGCTGCGAACAGAACCGTACCCATTTCAGCCACAGACATCGGGCTGTACTGGTTCTGCTTCATGAGTTCCGTTACACGCTGACCGTGCTCAAGCTGCTGACGGGTTGCTTCGTCGAGGTCGGAAGCAAACTGTGCGAAAGCTGCCAGTTCACGATACTGGGCCAGAGCCAGACGGATGTTACCGCCGAGCTTCTTCATGATCTTGGTCTGGGCCGAACCACCTACCCGGGATACGGAGATACCGGCGTTCATCGCCGGACGGATACCGGAGTTGAACAGGTTGGTTTCCAGGAAGATCTGACCGTCGGTAATGGAGATTACGTTGGTCGGTACGAACGCGGATACGTCACCAGCCTGGGTTTCAATGATCGGCAGAGCGGTCAGGGAACCGGTCTGGCCTTTCACTTCACCGTTGGTCAGCTGCTCAACGTAATCAGCGTTAACACGGGACGCACGCTCCAGCAGACGGGAGTGCAGGTAGAATACGTCACCCGGGTATGCTTCACGGCCTGGCGGACGACGCAGCAGCAGGGAGATCTGGCGGTAAGCCACAGCCTGCTTGGACAGATCATCATAGATGATCAGGGCGTCTTCACCACGGTCACGGAAGTATTCACCCATGGAGGTACCGGAGTACGGAGCCAGGAACTGCATCGCTGCAGGATCGGCGGCACCGGCGGCAACCACGATGGTGTGATCCATGGCACCGTGCTCTTCCAGCTTGCGCACAACGGCGGCAATGGAAGACTGCTTCTGACCGACGGCAACGTAGATACACTTGATGCCGGTGTCTTTCTGGTTAATGATCGCGTCGATGGCGACAGCGGTCTTACCGATCTGACGGTCACCGATGATCAGCTCACGCTGGCCGCGACCGATCGGCACCATGGTGTCGATTGCCTTCAGACCAGTCTGAACCGGCTCATCAACGGACTGACGAGCGATAACACCCGGTGCAACCTTTTCGACCGGAGAGGTCAGGTCGGTACCGAGGTCGCCCTTGCCGTCGATGGGGTTACCCAGAGCGTCGACCACACGGCCCATCAGTTCCGGACCAACCGGTACTTCCAGGATGCGGCCGGTGCAACGAACTTTCTGGCCTTCAGCCAGATCTTCGTAGTCACCCAGCACAACCGCACCAACGGAATCACGCTCCAGGTTCAGAGCCATGCCGAACGTGCCGTTGGCAAATTCAATCATCTCGCCGTACATAACGTCGGCCAGACCGTGGATCAGCACGATACCGTCGGATACCGACAGGATCGTACCTTCGTTCTTTGCTTCGGAAGAGATGTCGAGTTTCTCGATTCTCTTCTTGATGATGTCACTGATCTCGGATGGATTCAGTTGCTGCATGCCAATATCCTCAAACCTTGTGCTGAAATCAGGAGCCCAGAGCGTCGGCCAGCTTGGTCAGCTTTCCGCGTACAGATGCGTCAATGACCAGATCGCCGGTGCGAATAATCACGCCGCCAATCAGAGACTTGTCCAATGACGCTGCGAGTGACACTTGCCGCTCGAGTTTCTTCGAAAGTGCCTGGGCGAGCTTCTGTTGCTGTTCGTCCGTCAGCTCGAAAGCCGCGGTAACTTCGATATCAACAGTGCGCTCCAGATCAGCCCGGTACGTGTTGAAGAGCGCTGCAATCTCAGGAAGAAGAGTCAGCCGGCGGTTTTCAGCCAGTACAGCGAAAAAGTTGCGGACCTGATCGGTGACGCCATCTTCAGCGACCTCCAGAATCAGTTCAGCCTTCTTCTGCTCTTCCAGACCCGGATTCGCGAGAAGCTGTCGAATGTCTTTGTTCGCGGTGACCTGCCCGGCGATCGTCAGCACCTTGGACCACTCAGCCAGCTGTTCATGCTCCTGAGCGGCACTAAATGCTGCCTTTGCGTAGGGACGGGCCAGCGTTCTCAGTTCTGCCATGATGAACCTCGTCGTTTAAAGTTCTGCCGCCAGTTTTTCCAACATCTGGTTGTGCTTGGAGGCATCGACAGAGGTTTCCAGGATCTTCTCGGCACCGGCAACGGCAATGCTGGCAATTTCTGCACGCAAAGCGTCACGAGCCTGATTCCGCTCCTGTTCAATTTCGGCCTTGGCCTGCTCAATCAGCTTCTGGCCTTCCTTGCGGGCGTCATCCTTGGATGCTTCCACAATCTGGGCCGCGCGCTTGTTGGCCTGTTCAATCAGACCAGCAGCTTGCTGCTTGGCTTCACGCAGTTCCTGAGCTGACTTTTCCTGAGCCAGTTCCAGATCGCGCGCAGCGCGGTCTGAGGCAGCCAGTCCGTCAGCGATCTTCTTTTGACGCTCCTGCAGTGCGGCCATGATTGGCGGCCACACGTACTTCATGCAGAAGACGACAAAGATAAAGAACGCGATGGCTTGACCAATCATCGTCAAATTAATGTTCACGTCTTCACCTCTCGCCTGTTTTGTTAAGAATCATCTGACCGGGGCAAAACCCCGGCTCTGGCGACTCGATTAACCGGCGATCTGGCCGACAAACGGGTTGGCGAAAGTGAAGAACAGTGCGATACCAACACCGATCATGGTTACGGCGTCCAGCAGACCTGCAACGATGAACATTTTAACCTGCAGCATCGGGGTCATTTCCGGCTGACGCGCAGCGCCTTCCAGGAACTTGCCACCGAGGATACCAAAGCCAATCGCAGTACCCAGGGCACCCAGGCCAATCAGCAGTGCAACGGCAATAGCGGTCATTCCAACTACAGTTTCCATGATAACTCCCAGTTTTCAGTTAGGTTTTTCAGTTTAAGGGTTTAGGGTTTAGAACTACGGCTTAATGGTGTCCGATCAGTGACTGTCTTCGTGAGCCATGCTCAGGTACACGATCGTCAACATCATAAAGATGAATGCCTGCAGGGTGATAACCAGAATGTGGAAAATCGCCCAGGGTACAGACAGTGCCCACTGTGCCCAGAACGGCAGCAGTGCAATCAGGATAAAGATCAGCTCGCCTGCGTACAGGTTACCGAACAGACGCAGCGCCAGTGAGATCGGCTTGGCGATCAGGCTCACGCCCTCCAGCAGGAAGTTGATCGGGACAAGCAAAATCTTCAGGAACAGGTTGTCTGAAGAGAAGGGGTGCAGGGTCAGCTCACCAACGAAGCCACCCACGCCCTTCACTTTCAGGCTGTAATAGATGATCAGAGCGAATACGGACAGGGACATGCCCAGAGTTACGTTTACATCCGTAGTCGGAACGACCTTCATGTATTCCAGACCCATCAGGTGGAACAGCTGGGGCAGGAAGTCCACGGGCACCAGGTCCATCAGGTTCATCAGGAATACCCAGCAGAAGATGGTCAGCGACAGCGGCGCAATCACCTTGTTCTTGCCGTGGAAGGTTTCCTTGACGCTCTGATCGACAAACTCAACCATCACTTCAACAAAGTTCTGGAGCCCGCCGGGCTGGTCTGAGGTGGCGCGCTTGGCGGCCAAGCGGAAAATAAACAGGAACAGGGCACCGAGGGCGACTGCCCAGCCCAGTGAATCGATGTGCAGAGCCCAGAAGCCCATGTCGGATGCTTCCCTGCCGGTGTGAGCCAGCGTCCAGGTTGCATCTTGAAGTACGGTACCGTCGGCACGCTCATAGCCTGCCGGAAGTTTACCGTAGGTGAGGTTCTGGAGGTGATGCTGGATATATTCGGATGCACTTCCTGCCATAACGGTTTCCCAGGTCCAGTTAGCTTTGCTGCGTATTGCTGCCCGCCAGAAGCGGTGTCAACCAGTTGGTGACCAGCATGATCGCAAATGTTAAAAAAAGTGCCGCAATATCAAGCGGCTGAATCCATTTGAACACCATCGTGAAGAGGATGGCGCACAGGATGAGCTTGCCGGCCTCACCCTGATAAAAAGACGTCATGATCTTCTTGGCAGACCGCGCGCCGGCGTAGCGGAATGCCTTGAGCGCAAAATAACCATGGGGGATCAGAAAGATAAGTCCACCCAGCAGCGCTGAATAACCGGAAACCTCGCCTCGCAAGAGAAACGCCAGGCTGACGAAGACAAGTACCACACTCTCTATAACAAACCATCGTGCGATGGGTGGACGGCCAATGCCGCCTGAAGCTGCCTTCGTCATGTTCGTTCCGGAAGTACGGTGCTTTTCGGTCGATGTCGTTTAAAAAGCAAGCAAATACACCGACACGAGCGCCGCAGATTATATGTGTTCAATGTGCACGAATCAACAAAACCGGGAACCGGCTGATCCGTCAAAAGCGGCGTAATAACTGGGTTTTGGCAATTTTCGTCACAAATAGACGGCCGTTCAGTTTTTCACCACTACATGTTGTGTACGTAACCAGATACGAACTTTCGTAGGGGGGTCGGACGACGCACAAAACCCCGACGATTTTATTTGATGTGGCCCAGTATGCCGTCGAGTTCGTCAAGGGAACTGTACTCGATCACCAGCTTGCCTTTGCCACGCTGGCCATGATCGATCGACACTCGCGCACCCAGTCGCTCCGCGAGATCATCCTGGAGCGCGCGAATGTTGGGGTCCACCACTCCTTTTTTCCGGGATTTGCTGTCCGGTGTTTCCTGCTGCACCCGCCGAACCAGGGCCTCGGTCTGACGAACCGACAGGGATTTGGCCACCACCTGTTTGGCCACCTGCATCTGCAGTTCCGGCGCCAGGGTCAGCATTGCCCGGCCATGGCCCATTTCCAGATCGCCATGCTCGAGCATAATACGAACGTCTTCGGACAAACCGATCAGTCGAAGCAGGTTGGTGATGGTCGTACGGGATTTGCCCACGGCTTCGGCCACCTGGGCCTGGGTCAGGCCAAACTCGTCCTGCAGGCGCTGAAGAGCGAAAGCTTCCTCAATAGGATTGAGGTTCTCACGCTGGATGTTCTCGATCAGCGCCATGGCGATGGCGGCTTCATCGGGGACATCCCGGATAATGGCAGGGATGCTGTCCAGGCCGGCCATCTGGGTGGCCCGCCAACGGCGCTCACCGGCGATCAGCTCGTAACGGCCTTCAGCGATGGGACGAACCACCACCGGCTGCATCACGCCTTGTTGGCGGATGGAATCCGCCAGTTCCTGCAGGGCGGCGGGGTCCATGTCGCGCCGGGGCTGGTACCGGCCGCGCTGGATCAGATCAATGGGAACTTCGCGGAGCTCACCGTCGTGGTCTTTCAGCTCCTGGTCAAGATTGACCTTGGAGCCCGCCAGCAGGGCGCCCAGTCCGCGTTCACCCAAACCTCGTTTCTTCGCCGCCATGGTGTCAGTCATTCTTCCCGTTGAATATCGTTGTGCTTAAGTGAGTGACAGGGCGGTATGTTACACCGCAACCGGCGCGGATGTCTTTTTTGAACCGTGGCGGCGTACCATTTCGCCGGCCAGGGCCAGGTAGGCGATCGCACCCTTGGAGGCGCGGTCGTATTTCAGGGCCGGAACCCCATAGCTGGGGGCCTCGGCCAGACGGACATTGCGGGGAATCACTGCACGATACACCTTGTCGCCAAAGTACTCGCTCAGCTGGCCGGAAACGTCCAGGGTAAGGCTGTTGCGAGGGTCGTACATGGTACGCAGAATGCCCTCCACCTGCAGATTCGGATTGACCGTTTCCTGAATCTGCTCAACGGTGTTCATCAGCGCCGCTAACCCCTCAAGGGCGTAGTACTCGCACTGCATTGGAATCAGCACAGAGTCTGCCGCCGACAGGGCATTCACCGTCAACAGGCTGAGCGATGGTGGGCAATCGATGAGGATGTAATCGTAATTATCACGAACGGTGTTCAACGCCAGTCTCAGGCGGTGTTCGCGACCAATCTCGTTCATCAGTTCCACTTCGGCCGCCGTCAGGTC
The DNA here is from genome assembly GCF_056859395.1 of Marinobacter sp. L-80. Taxonomy (NCBI): domain Bacteria; kingdom Pseudomonadati; phylum Pseudomonadota; class Gammaproteobacteria; order Pseudomonadales; family Marinobacteraceae; genus Marinobacter; species Marinobacter sp. L-80. Next base: position 205,860 of record NZ_JBSXOI010000074.1, on the reverse strand, counting down.
GCCGTTTGCCGGAAGGATATCGAAGCCGGAAGCCTCGGCGGGAATGATCACCTCGGCGGCGCTGGAGCGCTTGGTCAGCATGTCGTAGCCGGACACTTCCAGGGCGTTTTTATCCACACCGCTGCCCATGGTGGCGTTGCCCTGGGGATCCATATCCACCAGCAGCACCCGGCGTTTGGTGGCGGCCAGGGAGGCAGCAAGGTTGACGCAGGTGGTGGTTTTGCCCACACCGCCTTTCTGATTGGTCACTGCAATCACGCGCGCCATGTCCTGCCTCCTTGTTTGTGGGTTAGCGGTTCAGAAATTGGACTGCCAAACTACCGGGAATTCACGGCCCGGGCGATCACCAGCAGATGGCGGTCACCATCGGCGCCCGGTACGTCCAGGGAATGGCTGGATGTTACCTGCCAGCCAGCCGGAAGGGCAGACACTTCATCATCCGGAAACTGACCTTTCATGGCAAGGAACTCACCCTCATTTGCCAGCAGATCACCGCACCAGCTCACCAGATTCTCGAGCGCGGTAAAGGCTCGGCTGCTGATCTGGCTGAAGGGTTCCGGAGGATTGCAATCTTCCGCGCGCCCGTGAACAACCTCGACATTTTTCAGGCCGAGCTCCAGCACACACTGGTTGAGAAAGCGGGTCTTCTTGCCGTTGCTGTCGAGCAGGGTAAAGCGTTTTTCGGGCAGGGCGATCGCCAGGGGAATACCGGGCAGGCCGCCGCCGGCGCCCACATCCAGAAGATGGTCCGTCGTTACCCACGGCAGAATGCTCAGGCTGTCGAGCAGTTGCCGGGACACCATCACACGCTCATCACGTACAGCCGTGAGGTTGTAAGCCCGGTTCCACTTGTTAAGCAGGCCCAGAAAAGCCAGCAGCTTTTCCTGCCGATCCTCATCCAGGGACAGGCCCATCGTGGCCAGTCCATCCCGGAGCTGGCCGTGCCAGAGTGACTTGGTCATGGGCGCGGATCAGGCCGACTGTTTGCGCAGCAGGTCGCGCTTTTTCAGGTGCACCAGGATCTGGCTCACCGCCGCCGGGGTCACACCCTGGATACGTGAGGCCTGAGCCACGGTTTCCGGCCGCACGGTCTTGAGCTTCTGCTTGATCTCGTTGGACAGGCCGCCGATGACGTCATAATCCAGATCCACCGGCAGGGCGGTGTTCTCGTTTTTACGGAGCCGCTCAATCTCGTCCGTCTGACGGGAAATATAACCCTCGTACTTGATCTCGATTTCCACCTGATCCGCGACCACCGGATCTTCAGCTTTCTCGGCACCGATCTCGGCAATGTGGCTGTAGACAATCTCGGGCCGGCGCAGCAGCTCTGCCAGGGACTGATCACGGGTCATCGGCTGCTTGAGAAAGCCGTTGGCGCGCTCACCGGCCTCGGTATTCGGGTGAATCCGGGTGGCCTCGAGGCGGCTACGCTCGGTTGCGATCGCCTCGCGCTTGTCATTGAACTTCTGCCAGCGCTCATCATTAACCAGGCCGTGCTTGCGACCGGTTTCGGTCAGACGCAGATCGGCGTTGTCCTCGCGCAGGATCAGGCGATACTCGGCGCGGCTGGTAAACATGCGATAGGGCTCGGACGTGCCCATGGTGATCAGGTCATCCACCAGCACACCCAGGTAAGCCTCGTCCCGGCGCGGGTACCACTCGTCTTTTTCCTGCGACCGCAGGGCAGCGTTGATCCCGGCCAGCAGCCCTTGGGCGCCCGCTTCTTCATAGCCGGTTGTGCCGTTGATCTGGCCGGCAAAATACAGGCCCTGGATAAACTTGGTTTCCAGGGTATGGCGCAGGTCCTGCGGATTCAGGTAGTCGTATTCGATGGCGTAACCCGGCCGGGTGATATGGGCATTTTCAAAACCGGGAATCGAACGCACCGCCGCCAACTGGATATCAAACGGCAGGCTGGTGGAAATCCCGTTCGGGTAGAGCTCGTTGGTGGTCAGGCCTTCCGGTTCTACAAAGATCTGGTGCGAATCCTTGTCAGCAAAGCGGTTTACCTTATCCTCGATCGACGGGCAGTAGCGGGGGCCCACACCTTCGATGCTGCCGGCAAACATCGGCGAACGGTCGAAACCGCTGCGGATAATATCGTGGGTCTGTTCGGTAGTCCGGGTCACGTAGCAGCACACCTGTTCCGGATGCTGGCTACGGCTGCCGATGAAGGACATCACCGGGGTGGGGTCATCCCCCCACTGCTCCTGCATTACCGAGAAATCCACAGACCGGGCGTCGATGCGAGGCGGCGTGCCGGTTTTAAGGCGACCAACGTTGAACGGCAGTTCCCGCAAGCGCTGTGCCAGGGCATTGGCCGGCGCATCACCGGCACGGCCGCCGGCATGGTGCTGCATACCAATGTGAATAACGCCGCCCAAGAAAGTACCGGTGGTAAGCACCACGGTCCTGGCGTTGAAGCGAATACCGGTCTGGGTCACGACACCGGTCACCTGGTCGTTTTCCACAATCAGATCGTCCGCCGCCTGCTGGAACAGTGTCAGGTTCGGCTGGCTTTCCAGGGTATGGCGGATGGCGGCTTTGTAAAGCACACGGTCAGCCTGGGCACGGGTGGCACGCACGGCCGGTCCCTTGCGACTGTTGAGGACCCGGAACTGGATGCCAGCCTTGTCCGTGGCCTCGGCCATGGCACCGCCAAGCGCATCGATTTCTTTCACCAGATGGCTTTTACCAATACCGCCGATGGCCGGGTTGCAGGACATCTGGCCCAGGGTCTCAATGTTGTGGGTCAGCAGCAGGGTCTGGGAACCCATGCGCGCAGCCGACAGCGCGGCCTCGGTACCGGCATGGCCACCACCAATGACAATGACATCGAAACGGGTCGGAAAATCCACAGCTCACCTCGGAAATCGGGGGATAAAATCGGGCGGCGAGTATAACGCTTCACCCGGGAAATTGCAGTCAGGATGTGCAAATTTTAACCAGAGACGAATCACGTTGAAAGCGGCAGTGGCCTGGTCAGGGCTCAAAGGGGACTTTTCCGAGCGTTAAATGGATAGTGGAAAACCGAAACTTACGGCTTTTCATGGGTTTGGATCACTCTTCTCAGAAAAGTTTTCAAGAAAGTTATCCACATGCAAGACTACTTATTAATCACCCTAAAAAAACACCTAAGCTATTGTTTTATTTTATTTTAAAGAAAGTAATCCAAAGGCTTTCCGTAGGTTGTCCAACTAATTATCCACAGAACTGCCGGCTGTTTTTCGTCGAAGCCGCCAGACCACCAGCAACACCAACCCGTTCAGGAGCGAGAGCAGGAGGAAAAACCCCGGAATGCTTACCTCCAACACACCAAGCACCACAATTCCGGCCAGGGCACTCACTACCATGAACAACGCATTAATGACATTCAGCGCAGCAATGATACGGGCACGTTTGGTCCGTGGCGTTTCGTGCTGGATAAAGGCGTACAGAGGCACGATGAAAAGACCGCCGCAAATCCCGATACCGACCAGATCCATCAAAACCCTCAGATAGACAGGATCGGTCAACAGGGTCCACCAGGTGGAGGCCATGGGATCATCCGGCACCGCAAAATACAGGTCTATTCCGAACAGGCTCAGCCCCAGGGCGCCCCAGGGCACGGGTGACAGGGTAATGCGGTGTTTGGTGAGTCGCTCGCACATCATGGAGCCGATGGAAATTCCGATCGTGAACATGGCCAATAACAGGGTCACCACGGTCTCGTCACCCAGGAGGTTGGTGCGGGCAAAATTGGGAAACTGGGTCAGATAGGCGGCTCCAAGGAACCAGAACCAGGAGATCGTCAGCACCGCCAGCAACACCTGCCGGCGCTCGGCCGCCAGAGCCATCAGTTTCCAGGTTTCGAGCACCGGGCGAAAACGGACATTGACACCGGAACCATCGGATTCGGTCACCGGAACCTGACGCGCCGCGAGATAGCCGAACACCGCCATGACAAAAACGGCAACCGCCGTCAGCCGGGCCGCCATCTCAAAGCCCATCAATAGACCCGCCGCAATGGTGCCCAGAAGGATCGCCACAAACGTGCCCATACCAACCAGGCCATTGCCGCCCACCAGCTCATCGTCCGCCAACACCTGGGGCAGGATCGCGTATTTCACCGGACCGAAGAACGTGGACTGGGTACCCATCAGGAACAGCAGAACCAGCAACAACTCGTACCAGCCGAACCACAGTCCGAATGCGGCAACGGCCATGATGACAATTTCCGCCAGCTTCACATTCCGGATGATTCGGGATTTTTCGTAGCGATCCGCCATCTCGCCGGCAATACCCGAAAACAGGAAAAACGGCAGTATGAAGAGGAAAGCGGCCAGGTTAACCACCACATTCACCGACAACCCCATCAAACCGCCGGCACTGTAGGTGATCAGCAGCAGCAGCGCGTTCTTGAACAGATTGTCGTTGAAGGCGCCAGAGAACTGGGTCAGATAAAACGGCAGGAACCGGCGTTGGCCAAGCAAACGGAACTGACTTTTCGATGGCATCAAGAAACCCTGTTTTGGTGCGTTGCCGGCGTTGCGACCGAAAATTTGCCCGAATCCGGTGCAATAGCGCAAAAAGCGGCAATCATGTTCATTTATTTGACGGGGTTAAGCATTTTCAAACGCTTGATTTTTGGCCGTCTGGTACGAAATTCGCTTGGTCTCCTTGTTCAGACACTTTTTCATCGGGCCAGGATGGCTGGATTATTGGCACTATAAAGGTTCCTGACCATGAGCAGCGTAGTCCGACTTCCACGGCGCATCTATCGCGGAGCCGAAATATCCAGGACTCCAAAGATCATCGACGACTATGATTTCAGTTCTGTTTACCAGCCTATCCTGAGCCCAACCCATCGAAAACTGGTTGGCTACGAGGCATTGGTCCGGGTCAGAAAGAACAATGAGAGCATCTCTCCGTTTACGCTTTTCGAACAGGCCGAAAAAAACAACCAGACACCGGAGCTGGATCGGCACCTGTTGCAGCTCCATCTGGACAACTTTGCGGCCAGCTCCCAGGCCGTCTGGCTGTTCCTGAATATCAATCCCGGTACCTGCATCCATCCGGAAGCCTCCCTGGAAAAGCTTGCTCTGCAATGCCAGCGTAGCGGAATCGATCCCGAGAAAGTGGTTCTGGAACTGGTCGAAACCGCGTCCGACAACCCGACCGCACTTCTGGAATTCATCCTCAAGGCCAAAGCACACGGCTTTCAGATCGCTATCGACGATTTCGGTATGGGCGATTCCAATTTTGAGCGCCTGTGGCGTATCAATCCGCTCATTGTGAAACTCGACCGGAGCCTATTGGTAAACGCCGAGAACAACAGTCGCGCCCGAATGCTGCTGGAGAGTCTGGTAAAGATGATCCGCGAAAGCGGCAGCCTCGTGCTTTTGGAAGGGATCGAGAACCACACCCAGGCTCACATTGCCCTGCAAACGGAGGCCGATCTTCTGCAGGGCTTCCTGTTCGCAAGGCCGTCCAACCTGAAACAACACGAGCCGGAGCTGACCGAACAGGCGCTAAAACGCATCATTGCCGATTCCAGCGAGTCATCAGCCCAGGACATACGGGATCAGGAGAGTTATTTCCGCCTTCTGCGTTTCGAAATTCTCGAAGCCTGCCATTCCCTGAGCCGGGAGTTGCCGTTCAGCACCGCCTGCAACAAGCTGTTGGAAGTGGATGGCGTGAAACGCTGCTTCCTGCTGAATCCCCAGGGCATTCAGCAAGGCAACCTTGCCCGCGCCAATCCGGACATTCATCGCGGAAAGTTCAATCCGCTGTATCATTCCGCCGGCGCTCAATGGACCCACCGGGAGTACTTCCGGAATGCCCTGGAACGGCCCCAGCACATCAGCAGCTGTCGGCCCTATGTCGGTCTGCCGGATGCAAAACGTACCGTCACCCTCTCAACAATGCTGCCGGGGCAACAGGTCTTCTGCGTCGACATACATCCGGATGAGATATTTGGCGGCCAGCTGGAGTTCCCGGCCACCCTGTAATCATCCGGTCAGTCAGAAATCGTCGGCGCGTTTCTGTGGCGCGGCGGCCAATCCAGTGCCACCCGCCTGTCCGGACGCCTGACGTTCCAGTTCTTTTTCCACCGCATTGGAAGACTTGGCAAACCGGGCCAACAGGTTGTAGAGCACCGGAATGATGAACAGGGTCAGCGTGGTGGCGAAGATCAGCCCGCCCAGAATGACCATACCAATCGACTCCCGGCTCTCGGCTCCGGCGCCGGTGGCAATCACCAGGGGCACGGCACCGAAAATCGTTGATATGGTGGTCATCAGTACCGGACGGAAACGCAGACAGGCGCCTTCGAGAATCGCCTCTCGCACCTCGTAGCCTTTGTCCCGGAGCTGATTGGCGAACTCCACGATCAGTATCCCGTTCTTCGCCATCAACCCCAGCAACATGATGATGCCGATCTGGCTGTAGATGTTCAGACTGATACCCGTCCACCAGAGCGCCAGGAGAGCCCCGGTTACCGCCAGCGGCACCGACAACATGATGATCAGCGGATGGATCCAGCTTTCAAACTGGGCTGCCAACACCAGGAACACGATGACGAAAGCCAGCGCAAAGGTAACGTAGATTGCCGCCGAGGATTCCTGGAATTCCCGGCTCAGGCCTTTGTAACTAATGCGGGCTTCCGGCGGCAGGTTATCCACAGCCAGATTGTTCAGGTAGGTCAATGCCGAACCCAGGTCGTAACCATCCGCCATAGACGCACTGATCACCACAGCGGGCAGGCGGTCGATGCGGCGGAGGTCCGGGTTGGCGCCGATCTCCTGCACGGAAACCAGTGCCTGCAATGGGATCAGGTTACCGCCCTCCCGGGGCCGCAGGAAAATCTGGCCGAGGTCTTCGGGCGTTGCCCGGTTGGCATCTTCCGCCTGAATGATTACATCGTATTCGCGGCCTCGATCGATGTAAGTCGTTACCTGCCGGGAAGCCAGCATGGTCTGCAAGGTGAGGCCCACGTCTTCTACCGTGATATCCAGATCCGCGGCCCGTTCCCGGTCGATGTTCACCCGAAGTTCCGGCCGGGTCAGCTCGAAATCAGTATCCAGGTTCTGGAGATTCGGGTTTTCCTTGGCGCGCTCCACGATCTCCTGGCTCCAGGCCTGAACCGACTCATAGTCCGGACCAGCCACCACGAACTCGATCGCCTGGCTGAAACCCCTTTGGCCCAGACCCGCCGGATTGACGGCCACGGTCCGGATGCCGGACACATCAGCCAACTTCCTGCGGATTTCGCTGGTCACCTCCTGCTGCTTGATATCCCGCTCTTCCCAGGGTACCAGGCCCATGATCATGAACGCGTTGTCCTCTTCATTGCGGAATCCGACGATAGCAAGCAAACGGTTGGCTATCCCCTCGTCCAGATACGGGAGCAGTGTTTCTTCCACCTGCCGAACGTAGTGGTCGGTGTATTCCACCGTTGAGCCACGGGGCGCGCTGGTGGGCATGATAATCACGGCACGGTCTTCGGTAGGCGCCAGCTCCTGAGGCAATTTCGGATACACCACGGCGGCAATGACCAGCCCGACAAGTCCAAGGCCCAGTAACAAGCCCGGCTGCCTCAGGGAAAACTCCAACAGCCTGCGGTAACCATTGGTCAGGCCATTCAGGACCTTTTCACTGGCGGCCCAGAAACGATGACCTTCTGCCGATTCGGGGCTGTGCCTGAGCCACTTGGAACACAGCATCGGCGCCAGGGTCAGGGCCACGAGGCTCGAAAACACCACTGCCGCCGCCAGGGTAAAGCCGAATTCGGCAAACAATCGGCCAATGTTGCCGCCCATGAAGGAGATGGGAACGAACACCGCCACCAGGGTCAGAGTGGTCGCAATCACGGCGAAGGCAACCTGCTTCGCGCCCCGGTAGGCGGCAAGCAACGGGGGCTCGCCCTCGTCAATCCGGCGCTGGATGTTTTCCAGCATCACGATGGCATCGTCCACCACCAGGCCGATGGCAAGAATCACCGCCAGCAGGGTCAGTACGTTGATGGAAAAACCCAGGAAGCCCAGACCGATAAAGGCACCAATCACCGCAACCGGAATGGTCACCGCGGGAATGAGAGTCGCCCGCCAGGAGCGCAGGAACAGGAAGATAACCAGGATAACCAGGGACACCGCAATGGCGAGCGTGGTGACCACTTCCTTGATGGAAGCCCGGATGAAAATGGATTCGTCGTAGCTTTCCGCGATGGTGACTTCCGGTGGCAGTGTCTCCCGGATCTTCTCCAGCTCGGCGCGGACGGCATCGGAAACCGCAACGGTGTTGGCCTTGGACTGGCGGATAATCCCCATGCCGATGGCGGTCTGGCCATTGGCGCGCAGGCGGCTCACATCCGACTCCACACCCATCTGGACATTGGCCACCTCACCCAGGCGCAACAGATCATTACCATCCCGGCGAACCACAAGCTCCCGGAACTGTTCCACGTTCGACAGCCGGCCCTCGGCCCGCACGGTGAAATTCCGGGTGGACGAATCCACCGATCCTGCCGGCAGCTCCACGTTGTTGGCACGCAGGGCCCGTTCGACTTCCGCCACGGTGATATCCCGGGCCGCAAGACGTTCGCGGTCCAGCCAGACCCGGATGGCATAGCGCCGTTCGCCGCCAATACGCACGTCGGCAACACCATCAAGTACCGACAACCTGTCCGCCAGGACCCGGTCGGCAAAGTCACTCAATTCGGCACTGTCCCAGACATCACTGCGCAGGGTCACCCACATCATCGGGCGTGCATCGGAATCCGCCTTGCGCACCACCGGTGGATCGGCTTCGTCTGGCAGCTGGTTCGCCACCCGGGACACCGCATCGCGGACATCATTGGCGGCAATATCCACATCGCGCGCCGTGGTAAATTCAATACTGGTTCGGGACTCGCCCTGCTCGGTGGATGATTCGATCGACCGAATACCCTCAATGCCACTGATGGCACCCTCGATCACCTGGGTAATCTGGGTGTCTACCACCTCGGCCGCCGCGCCGGTGTAGTCGGTGGAGATGGAAACAACGGGTGGGTCAATATCCGGGTACTCGCGCACCGGCAGGCCCATCAGGGCTGCCAGACCGAACACAACGATCAGAAGACTGAGGACCGTAGCGAACACCGGCCGCTTGATGGAGACGTCAGAGAGGACCACCGGTTACGACTCCCTGGCCGTAATAAAACGATTCTCGGGAATGGCTTTGTCGTCTTCCAATACCCGAACCCGGTCCCCACTGCTGAGCCGGTCCTGACCGGTCACGATCACCGGGTCTTCCTGGCTCAAACCGTTCGAAACTTCCACAAAACCGGGCATGCGCGAGCCCAGGCTCACCGAAACACGCCGGGCCACACCGTCTTCAGCCACAAACACATATTGTTCATCACCCCGGATCATCACCGCCTGCTCGGGGATTACCAGCGCCTGCCGTTGCCGGAGTGTAAGCGTCGCAGACATGAACTGTCCCGGCCGGAGCAAACCATCCGGGTTATCGATCAGTGCCCGGACAGGCAGCGAACGGCTCAACTCACTGACCCTGGAACCCAACTCCACCAGCTGACCGGAAAAGGTCTGGTCCGGATAGGCCGGCGATGCGCCCCTTACCTCTTGCCCGAGACTCACCTGCCCCAGGAAACGCTCCGGGATCGAAAAGCCCAGTTCCATACGGTCGGTGGTATCCAGAGTAGTCACCGAGGTCCCGGCAGTAATATAGGCGCCGACGCTGATGTCACTCAGCCCGACCACACCGGCGAACGGCGCCTCGATCCGGTGGTTTTCCAGACGAACTTGAGCTGACTGGCGCTGAGCCTCGGCGACATCGACTGACGTTCTCAGTTGATCCACCTGGGACTGGGAAATGCTGTTGTTCGAACGCAACCGCTCTGCCCTTTCAAGCTGTCGGCGGGCATCCGCCAGTTGCGCCTCGATCACCTGCAGGTCTGCCCGGGCCTGGCGATCATCAAGCCGCAACAGGACGTCGCCCTGCCCCACCCGGCGGCCGGTTTCCAGATTCGATTCCACCACCCGGCCACTGACCTCCGTGGTCAGTTCCACCGCGTTCAGGGCTTTGAGACTGCCAACGGCATTGACCACGTCCCGTACTGCCTCCATCTGCGGAAGCATGGTGTTAACCGCGCTGGCGGGACGTTCTCGGCCGCTCTGGGCGGCGGTCCCATCATCGAAGTTCTGATACACAAAGGCGCCGCCGATAGCGACAGCCACCAGTACCAACGCAATCAACCACTGTTTCCACATAGGATTTCCAGGTATTTCGGGGTCAGGTTAGTCGTCTGTTACTTTTTCTGGATGACCAGAACCACCTCGCCCACGTCGATTCCCCACTTGCTCATGGTGGTCTGATTGATCAACGTGTCGGGCGTAATCAGGTACATCCAGTCATCCATGCGTACGTCCAGGGTACCGTCGCCATAGGCCACCTGGAGCACATAATTCATGTGAATTGCATTGCCACTCCAACGCATGGTTCCGGGTTCAACCACGTCACCGGCGTCAGCATGGTAGCCGTCTTCCGCGGGAGTCAGGGTCCAGACGCGGGTCTGCACTTCGCCGTCATCGAAACGGAACACCTCATCCAGAGTGCCTACGCCCTCGTCATCCCATGACGCGCTGATATCCGCATCAAAGGTGCGAATCACCTCACCGGAAAAATTCTTGACCACCCCCCGGGCGGAAAGTTCGCCGGTAAAGAACTCTTCAGGGACCAGTTGTGGCGTGCGGTCGGCGTAGTCCTCGAGCGAGGGACTGGCACAGCCACTGAGCAGCAGTGCCGAAAACAATACCCAGAGTATAGGTGTCGACAGGCGTTTCAATATCTCAGTAAACAGGCTTTGCATGACTTTTACACTCTCTAAACAGGAATATGTGGGGGTCCTCGGCGCAAGGAAATACGCCGAAAGCCTCTTTAACGATCATTACCCGGAATCCACGATCTCTGCTACGTCATCTCGGCCAATTGTCCATTCTGACAGTCTGCCCGGTGCTTTTCGTCAATGGCAGTGCCCGGGTATTGGCGTAAAACACAAGGCAACGAACGGTGGTTGCCCACCCAAGATTGTTGAGAAAGACACAGAGGATTCCGCTATGCCGGTTTACAAAGCACCCCTGCGCGACATGAAATTCCTGCTGAACGAGGTGTTCGATTACCCGGGTCATTACGCCACCCTGACCAGCGGTGAAAACGCCTCGCCCGATATCGTGGACGCGATACTCGGCGAATGCGGAAAGTTTTGTGAAGAGGTGCTGAGCCCACTTTACCTCTCTGGCGACGAAGAAGGCTGCAAACTGGACAACGGTGAAGTCACCACACCCGCCGGTTACCGAGACGCCTACCAGCAATACGCCATGGGGGGCTGGCAGGGACTCTCAGCGCCCGAGGAATACGGCGGCCAGGGCCTTCCCGCGTCCATGGGACTGCTGAAACAGGAAATGATGGGTACCGCCAACTGGCCTTTCTCCATGTATCCGGGGCTGTCCCTGGGGGCCATGAACACGATTTTCCTTCATGGTACGGAAGACCAGAAACAGACCTACCTTGCGCCACTGACGGAGGGCCGCTGGGCCGGCACCATGTGCCTGACCGAACCCCAGTGTGGCACCGATCTGGGCCAGGTAAAGACCAAAGCCGAACCCCAGGCCGACGGCAGCTACCGGCTTACCGGAACCAAGATCTTCATCTCCTCTGGCGACCACGACCTGACCGAGAACATTGTCCACATTGTACTGGCCCGTCTGCCCGACGCCCCCAAGGGCACTCGGGGTATCAGCCTTTTTATCGTACCCAAGTTCCTGCCCGACAGTAACGGCGATGTCGGTGAGCGCAACGGTGTCGTCTGCGGCAGCCTGGAAAAGAAAATGGGCATCAAGGCCTCGGCAACCTGTGTACTGAATTTCGATGGCGCCACCGGTTTTCTCATTGGTCCCGAGAATGAAGGGCTCAATTGCATGTTCACTTTCATGAACACCGCCCGTATCGGCACCGCCATTCAGGGCGTCGGGCCGGCGGAGCTGTCCTATCAGTGGGCGTTGGCCTATGCAAAAGATCGGCGCTCCATGCGGGCACTCTCAGGAAAGAAAGAGCCGGACCAGGTCGCCGACAGCCTGATCCATCATGCTGATGTGCGCCGGATGTTACTGACCCAGAAGGCCATCGCCGAAGGCGGTCGGGCCATGCTTTATTACTCGGCCCGGCTGGCCGATCACATGGTCGAGGGATTCACCGAAGGTGACGATAAAAAGGCGGAAAAGTACGATGACAAACTCGGCTTCCTGACGCCAATTCTGAAGGGCTTTCTCACTGAACTCGGCTGCGAAGCGGCCAACCTGGGGGTCCAGGTTTTTGGCGGCCACGGTTACATCCGCGAACACGGCATGGAACAGATTGTCCGGGATACCCGCATCGCCACCCTGTACGAGGGCACCACCGGAATCCAGGCGCTGGACCTTCTGGGACGAAAAGTATTGCTGACGACCCAGGGCGGCGCGGTGCGCGAGTTCACCCTGAACATTGCCAATTTTGCCCGTAAGCATCTCACCGATAAACGGCTACGGCCCTGGGCTCTGGAACTGCTCAAGCTGACCGGGCAATGGAACCTGCTGACCGTCCGTATCATGCTCGCGGCGCGCAAGGATCGCGATGTGGTGAGTTCCGCATCCTACGATTTCCTGATGTATAGCGGCTACGTCACCATGGCCTATATCTGGCTGCGTCAGGCTGCGGTGGCTGTGGATAAACTCGATAACGGTGGTGAGGAATCCACCGGATTTTACCAGGCCAAGCTCGCCACCACCGAGTTCTATTTTGAACGTTTGCTGCCCCGGGCCCAGAGCCACGCTGCCAGCATGCTCAGCCCGAGCAAAAACCTGATGCAGCTCGACGCCGAAGATCTGGCCTTCACCGGGTAGGGTATCCGGTACACCTTATCCCCGGGCCTCGGCCCGGGTTTTTTTGCCCTTGAAATACGTCCGCCTGAACCCATATTACAGGTGCATTTCCGCATTGGAGTTATTAACTTACTGAATTAAATAGAAATGTTCTGATTTCTCAAATAAAAGTAAGGAGGTTCGAATATGGAGACTCGTACTGACGACTTTTATCCCACCCGCCTGGAACGCCCCACCAAAAGCTTTGAACGTCAGGATCCCGTGGTGCACAGCAGCGGCTCGGACCGTTCCGACGGACCACTGAGCGAGACTGAGCTGGCACGGTATGAGCGCGACGGTTTTCTGGTCATTGACAGTTTTCTCGACCAGGCCACGGTGCGCCAGTTCCGGGAGGATTTGCGGGGCTATGAGGACGATGAAAGCATTCTGCGCTCGGAAGGCACCATTACTGAACCCGGCAAGCAGGAGATCCGCTCGATTTTTGGCATTCACGAACTGTCGGACCGATTCGACCGGCTGACCCGGGATCCCAGGATTCTGGCCATGGTGCGTCAGCTTCTGGGCAGTGAAGCCTACATCCACCAGTCCCGGATCAATTTCAAACCCGGCTTCCACGGCAAGGGTTTTGACTGGCACTCGGATTTTGAAACCTGGCACGCCGAGGACGGCATGCCACGGATGCGGGCAGTCAGCTTCTCCATCGCCCTCACCGACAACACGCCTTTCAACGGCCCCCTGATGCTTATTCCCGGTTCCCACAAGACCTTTGTGCCCTGCGTTGGCCGCACACCGGAGGACAACTACCAGTCGTCGCTGAAAAAACAGGAACTTGGTGTTCCCAACAATCGGGACCTGGCAGCCATGGCGGATGACTACGGTATCAAAGCGCCAACCGGCCCTGCCGGCTCGCTGATCATCTTCGAGTGCAACACGCTCCACGCCTCCAATGCCAATATGTCGCCCTGGCCGCGCAGCAACCTGTTTTTCGTCTATAACAGTGTGGAAAACCAGCTCCAGGCCCCATTCTGCGGCAACAAACCGCGCCCGGATTTCCTGGGCAACCGCAACAGCACTGAGGCATTGGTGCCAGTCACCTCCGAGGAACGCCGGAAGACCGGTTAGCGCTATTTACCGATACAGAAGCTGCTGAAGATCTTGCCCAGTAACTCATCAGGCGTCAGATGCCCGGTGATCTCGCCAAGGCTATCCTGGGCGGCACGCAGGTCTTCAGCCAGAAGCTCGCCGGCACCGAAACCCTCCAGCTGGCTCTGGCCCTGGATCAGCAGGGCCTGGGCGCGCTCCAGGGCATCAAGATGGCGGCGCCGGGCGAGGAAACCACCTTCTGTGGTGCTGGCAAACCCCATGCATTGTTTGAGATGGTCCCGGAGTATCTCCAGGCCCTCGGCAGACTTTGCTGCCAAACGGATCACCGGCGCGCTCTGATGCTCTTCGGCACTGATACCGATCGTTTCACCAGAGAGGTCCACCTTATTCCGTATCACCGTCACCGGGGCGTTGGCCGGTAGCTGGTCGATGAAATCCGGCCAGATTTCATGGGGACTGGTTTTATCGGTGGTAGTCGCATCCACCATCAGAAGAATGCGATCGGCCTGACGGATTTCCTGCCAGGCCCGGGCAATACCGATCTGTTCCACTTCGTCCGGGCTGTCCCGCAGGCCGGCGGTATCGATAATGTGCAGGGGCATCCCATCGATGTGGATATGTTCCCTGAGTACATCACGGGTTGTGCCCTCAATCGCCGTCACAATGGCCGCTTCGCGACCTGCCAGGGCATTGAGGAGACTCGATTTGCCGGCATTGGGCCTTCCGCCGATCACCACTTTCATGCCGTCACGAAGCATCGTTCCCTGCTGGGCTTCGGCCAGGATTTTCCCGAGCCGCTCCAGGAGGTTTTGAAGGTCACTGGCTACCTTGCCGTCAGCCAGGAAGTCGATCTCCTCCTCGGGAAAATCGATCGCCGCCTCCACGTAGATCCGTAGATGCGTGACCGCCTCCACCAGATCTTCGATCTGCCGGGAGAACACACCCTGCATCGAACGAACCGCGCAGCGCGCCGCCTGCTCGGAACTGCTTTCAATCAGATCGGCAATCGCTTCGGCCTGGGCCAGGTCCAGTTTGTCGTTCAGAAACGCCCGCTCGGAGAACTCTCCGGGCCGGGCGAGTCTTGCCCCCTGGCTGCAAACCTCACGGAGCAGAAGATCGAGAATCACCGTACCACCGTGCCCCTGAAGCTCGAACACGTCTTCGCCGGTGAACGAGTGAGGGTTGGGGAAAAACAGGCCGATGCCTTCGTCTATTAACTCGTCATGGCTGTCATGGAAGGGGCCGTAATGGGCATATCGCGGTTTCGGCTCAAATCCCAGCATCTTTTTTGCAATGGCGAGGGCCCTGGGCCCAGAGATACGAACAATGCCAACTCCGGCCTGTCCCGGTGCGGTGGCGATGGCTGCGATGGTGTCAGAACTCTGGCTCATGCTTTTTCCACAGGCTGAAAACAACAAAGGCTCCATACAGGAGCCTTTGCCGGGTCGGTTCGGGCACCGGTCAGTGCTTCTTGCCGGCCATTTCTGCTTCGATCTTGCGGGTAATGTACCACTGCTGGGCAATGGACAGAATATTGTTCACCAGCCAGTACAGAACCAGACCTGCCGGGAACCACAGGAAGAAGACCGTAAAGATCAACGGCATCATCTTCATGATCTTGGCCTGCATCGGATCCGGCGGCGTCGGGTTCAGACTCATCTGCAGGAACATGCTGGCACCCATCAGAATCGGCAGGATGAAGTACGGGTCCATGACCGACAGATCCTGAATCCACAGCATGAATGGCGCGTGACGAAGCTGAACACTCTCGAACAGAACCCAGTACAGGGAGATGAACACCGGCATCTGCACCAGTATGGGCAGACAGCCACCCAGCGGATTGATCTTCTCCCGCTTGTACAACGCCATCATTTCCTGGGACATGCGCTGCCGATCGTCTCCGTACAGTTCTTTCAGCCGGGTCAGCTGAGGCGCAACGGCCCGCATCTTGGCCATGGACTTGTAGCTGGTAGCCGACAGATGGAAAAACACCGCCTTGACCAGAACCGTCAGCAGGATGATGGACACGCCCCAGTTGCCAACCAGGCTATGGAACCAGTCCAGAATGATGAACAGCGGCAGCGAAATGAAGAATAGCCAGCCGAAATCAACGGTACGGTCCATGTTCGGTGCCATTTCTTCCAGGCGTTCAATGATCTTTGGCCCAACGTAGGCCCGGGCACCGATCTCTGCGGTTTCGCCCGGCGCCACATTGGTAGCCGGATAAACAAAGCCCATTACATAGTTCGGGCCACGGCGCGTGGTCTGGTACTGGGCGGGAATATCGCGCTCCGGTACCCATGCCGACAGGAAGTAGTGCTGCAGGAAGGCCAGCCAGCCGTTGGTAACAGACTGATTGATCTGGTTTTCCTGGAGATCTCCGAAATCAAACTTCTCGTAGGGGTCTTCCGGGGAGCTGATGACCAGACCCAGGAAGGCCTGGATACCCATGCTGGTCTGGGAGGTCGGGTCCGGGGACTGATCCCGGACGATCTTGCCGGTGAAATTGGCCTGCCATTCTTCACTCGACTGGTTTTCAACCAGATATTTGACGCCAATTTCGTAGCTGTTGCGTTCAAATTCATAACGCTTGGTGATCTGGACGCCATTATCAGAGGTGTAAGTCAGATCTACCTGAAGCTGATTGTCGCCTTCCGCCAGTTCATAGCTTGCAGCGTCAGCACTGTAGACCGGAGCCGAACCGTTTTTGCGACTATCCGGGCCATCACGACCAATCAGCCCACTTTCCAGAACGTACAGGCGATTCTGCGTGTTGTTCAGGAGCGTCAACGGCTTTTCGCTGTTCAGGGTATCGTCGTAATCAAGCAGCCGTGCTTTTACCAGGTTACCGCTGACCCGATCGATCTGCAGATCGTAAACATCGGTGCGAACTGTGATGAACTGATCGCTGACCGTGGTGGTGGTTTCGGTTGAGCTGATGACAGCCCGACCAGTCTCCGGAGTGGTGAACTCGCCATCACCATCAACCTGAGCGGAGCTGTCCTCCGGAAGCACCATATTGTCGGAATTGCCCATGTTGCCAGCGGTTTGCGAAGGCTGGGATTCAGCGACCTGAGCCGTCTCGGGCGGCTGATGGTAGTCCTCATTCCAGGCAAGCACCATCAGATAACTGACAATAGCCAGGCCGGCAAATAATACGATGCGTTGAATATCCATAGAGTTACTGTCTGGTCTGGGTTGTTGTATGGGAGTGATCAGCGTGTACGCAGGCTGTTGCGGTTTCCGGAGCCCGGGGTTCTGCCGTTCCCGGTACAGGATCATAACCGCCTTCCGCCCAGGGATGACACCTTAACAGACGCCGGATTGCGAGAAATAATCCTTTAAGCGCGCCATGGTGGTTAATGGCTTCAACGGCGTATTGTGAGCAGGTGGGGTAGTGGCGGCAGTGACTGGCCATCAGCGGGCTGATTGCATACTGGTAGAAGCGGATGGGCAGAAGCAGAAGCTTGCGCATTAACCCGTTCCTCGATTGGCAGATTCCGATGATGCTGCCCGGGATGGCTGAGATTGAGCGTACTTTTTCCTGAGACGTCGCCAGAGGTCATCCATGGATGCCCGAACCGAGTGGTTGTCCAGGGAAACCAGCCCCTGGCGTCCCAGAACCACAAGATCCAGGCCGGGCAGGTCCGTCTGGTGACGGAAACTTTCCCTGACCTGGCGCTTTACCCGGTTTCTCTGGACTGCAAGCTTCAGGTTTTTCTTCGAGAAGATCAAACCGATCCTGGCGTGACCGAGATTATTCGGTGTCGCCAGGATCAGAAAATTCCGGTGTGGAACTTTCAGCTGCACGTCGTTGAAGACTTTGCCGTAATCAGCAGGTCGCAAGAGACGATGTGATTTCGGGAAACTCAAAGCCTTCATGAGGCAATCAGAGCTTACGCGGACAGACGTGCGCGGCCCTTGGCACGACGACGGGAAATAACCTTGCGACCGTTGGCAGTGGCCATACGGGCACGGAAACCGTGAACGCGCTTACGCTTCAGGACGCTTGGTTGAAACGTTCTTTTCATGGTGATGATCTCACAATTCGTAAGTTGGAAATTCAGTAACTGGCTGGAAAATGAACAGCCAAAACAGGAGCGGCATTCTATGCAAATACCGGGGGGAATTCAATGCTTATTGCTAGGGGGTTATGCGCATGCCCGAAATTCGGAATCAGCCAGGTCAGCTAATAAATTCAGTAAGTCTTTTTAGAATTCTTTTAAGGATTAATTATTACTGTTATTAGTACCGCAGGTTTCTGTGGATAAGCGAAGAAAAGATCAGAAAAACAGTTCTTTGGGCGGTTTATAAGGGTATTGATAAGGCACCCTGAGATCTGTGGACGATGGCAGGGTGAAATGTGGGTAAGTCGTTTTCGAAGGGAGGTTCAAAGTTATCCCCGGTTGCATCCTGTGGTTCCTAACAGGGTTAAACCCGGGCTGTACACACAGGGCTGTGGGTAACTTTCATTGCAGGAATTTTCTGTACACAAGGTTGTAGGTAAGTTCGTAAAAAATTGAAATACAAAGAAATAAATTTCCACAGGCTGTTCATGAACTGGCTTTAGCCCTTTCACTGGAGGGCCGGTCGGGTTAGAATTCGGGGTCATCTCACAGGACAGGAAGTCCCTTGTCCGTTCAGAGACATTTCAGGGTTATCGGGAGCAGGCTGTCGTGCCAAACAGTATGTGGCATCAATGTCTTGAAGTACTCCGGGACGAGTTTCCCGCACAACAGTTCAATACCTGGCTCAGGCCCCTGCAGTCCGATCACCGGGAGGGGCAGCTGATGCTGTTCGCCCCAAACCGTTTTGTCATGGATTGGGTAAACGAAAAGTACCTGCGACGTATTGAAGAGGTGCTCAAGGATCTGAACGGTGGGCAGGCGCCCCGGGTCAATATGAAAGTGGGTTCTGCACCCCGTGAAGGCGAACCGGTCAAACGGTCGGAAGTACCTGCCCGCGTTAACGGTCAGGTTCAGGAAGAGGCCGGCAGCCGGGTAACCGAAGAAGAAAAAGGCGTGGCCGCCACCGTTGCATCCACACCATCCGTGCGCCCGAAGAGTGACACCCAGCGGCGTCCGGTTCAGGTTGAAGGTGACATCAAACACCAGAGCTTCCTCAACGAGGGGTTCACCTTCGAAACCTTTGTGGAAGGCAAATCCAACCAGCTCGCCCGTGCCGCATCCATGCAGGTGGCCGAGAATCCGGGTGGAGCCTACAACCCTCTGTTTTTGTACGGCGGGGTTGGTCTTGGTAAAACACACCTGATGCATGCGATCGGCAACGAAATTGTCCGTCGTAACCCCAAGGCGAAGGTGGCCTATCTCCGTTCGGAGCGTTTTGTTGCCGATATGGTGAAGGCATTGCAGCTTAACGCCATCAACGAGTTCAAGCGCTATTACCGTTCAGTGGACGCGCTGTTGATTGATGATATCCAGTTCTTCGCCCGCAAGGAGCGTTCTCAGGAAGAGTTCTTCCATACCTTTAATGCGTTGTTGGAAGGCGGGCAGCAGGTAATCGTTACCTGCGATCGGTTTCCGAAAGAAATTGTGGATATGGAAGAGCGACTCAAATCGCGGTTTGGCTGGGGCCTGACGGTGATGGTAGAGCCGCCCGAACTGGAAACGCGGGTTGCCATTTTGATGAAAAAGGCCGATCAGGCCAACGTTAAGCTCAGCAGCGAAGCGGCCTTTTTTATTGCCCAGAAGATTCGTTCAAACGTTCGGGAGCTTGAAGGCGCGCTTCGTCTGGTGATAGCCAATGCTCACTTCACCGGCTCTGAAATCACTCCGCCGTTTATCCGGGAGAGCCTGAAGGACCTGTTGGCGCTGCACGAGAAACAGGTGAGCATCGACAACATTCAGCGCACGGTGGCGGAATATTACAAGATCAAGGTGGCCGATCTGCTATCCAAGCGCCGGACTCGAACGGTGACCCGGCCAAGGCAGGTCGCCATGGCGTTGTCGAAGGAGCTGACCAATCACAGCTTGCCGGAGATTGGTGATGCCTTTGGCGGGCGTGACCACACCACCGTATTGCATGCGTGCAAGAAAATCGTGGAGTTGCAGGAGACTGATCCGGGCATCCGCGAGGATTATCAGAATTTTATGAGACTGCTGACCACCTGATGCCGGGCGTTGGCGAACAACATTCACCCTTCCAACATAAAGAAAGCTGAGTGCCATGAAACTGACGATCAGCCGTGAATCCCTGCTTACCCCGCTGCAAAGCATTGCTGGCGTGGTGGAAAAGAAACAGACCATGCCCGTGCTCTCCAACGTGTTGCTGGTGGCCGAGGACAATACCCTGACCCTGACCGGTACCAATATGGAAGTGGAACTGGTGGCGCGGGTAACACCGGTGCATGTAGATCAGCCCGGCCGGATTACCGTCCCGGCCCGCAAGCTGTCGGATATCTCCCGGGCCCTGGGTGACGAGGCGCCGATAGAGTTGTCGCTTGAAGGCGATCGGTTGCACCTGCGTTGTGGCGCCAGCCACTTTACCTTGTCGACCCTGCCGGCGGAGCACTTTCCGAACGTGGAAGACGAAGACGAGAGCTTCCGTCTGGAATTGCCCCAGAAAGAACTCGGCCGGATGCTCGATGCCACGGCGTTCGCCATGGCTCAGCAGGACGTTCGCTATTACCTGAACGGACTGTTGCTGGAAGTGGACAAGGACCATGTGCGGACGGTAGCTACCGACGGCCATCGATTGGCCATGGCACATCTGGAACTGGCCACCAACTGCCCGGAGCTGCGTCAGGTTATTGTTCCGCGCAAAGGGGTACTGGAACTGGCCCGGTTGCTGGATGATGTGGAAACACCGGTGACCCTGGTTATTGGCGATAACCACCTGCGAGCGACGGTGGGGTCTTATACCTTCACCTCGAAACTGATTGAAGGCAAATTCCCCGACTACAATCGCGTGATTCCGCGCGGGGGCGACAAGATCGTCCTGGCGGACCGGGCCACCTTGAAGAACACCCTGCAACGGGCGGGCATCCTGTCCCACGAAAACATCCGCGGCGTGCGCCTGAACCTGGCATCCAATGAACTCCAGGTATTTGCCAACAACCCGGATCAGGAACAGGCCGAAGACGCGCTGCCGGTGGACTATCAGGGCGAATCCCTGCAAATCGGTTTTAATGTAGGCTATCTGGTGGATGTTATGAATGCGCTGGATGAGGACCAGGTAAAAATAACCCTGTCGAATCCGAACAGCAGTGCGTTGATAGAGGCGCAAAACGATAACCGTTGCCTCTATGTTGTCATGCCCATGAGGCTGTAGGAGGAGATGAGATTGATGAGTACCGTAACGAATGGAATCAAAGGCGCTTTCAGGATTGGCCAGACTGTGTCGGTACTCGGGCGCACCGGGATCAACTGGCTTCGGGGGGATCGCCCTCCAACGCCGCGCTTGCTGAGGCAGACGTTTGAATCCCTCGGTGCAACCTACATCAAACTGGGACAGTTCATTGCCAGCTCCCCGACGTTTTTCCCTAAGGAGTATGTGGAGGAGTTCCAGCACTGCCTGGATAGAACACCCAACCTGCCCTTTGGTGTGATCAAGAGAATTATCCGCGAAGAGCTTGGCCGGCCCCTGGAGGAAGTCTATTCAGAAATCGATCCGGTGGCCCTGGCGTCGGCATCGATTGCCCAGGTTCACGCCGCGCGTCTGGTCTCCGGTGAAGAAGTGGTGATCAAGGTTCAGAAGCCGGGTGTGGAAAACATTCTCTTAACCGATCTGAACTTCCTGTACCTGTCTGCCCGTATTCTGGAAACTCTGGCGCCAAAACTGTCCTGGACGTCGATGTCCGGTATCGTCGAGGAAATCCAGCGGACCATGATGGAAGAATGCGATTTCATCAAGGAAGCGAACAACCTGAAGGTGTTCCGGGAGTTTCTGCACGATACCCATAATGAAGATGCGGCAGTACCGAGGGTGTTCGAACACTGCAGCACCCGGCGGATCCTGACCATGGAGCGGTTCCACGGTGTGTCCCTGACCGATCTGGAAAGTATCCGCGGTTACGCCCGTGATCCGGAGCGTACCCTGATCACGGCCATGAACACCTGGTTTTCCAGTTTGACCCAATGTGAGTTTTTCCACGCGGATGTGCATGCCGGCAACCTGATGGTTCTCAAGGACGGTCGGGTGGGCTTTATCGACTTCGGAATTGTTGGTCGTATCAAGCCGGATACCTGGCAGGCGGTGAGCGATTTTATTTCAGCCGTTATGGTTGGGAATTTCGAGGGAATGGCCGACGCGATGATCCGCATCGGTATTACCCGCCAGACGGTTCGGGTAGATGATCTGGCCAGCGATTTGAGACGGCTCTACCAGCAGATGGACCGAATGGTGCCCGACGAGGTTCCCTATGAGGCGGAGCAGGCAGAAGACGACGTTAACCATATCCTGATGGATATGGTTAAGATCGGCGAAAGCCATGGCCTGCATTTTCCAAGGGAATTCGCTTTGCTACTGAAACAGTTCCTGTATTTCGATCGCTATGTTCACATCCTTGCACCAGAAATGGATGTGTTCATGGACGAACGGTTGAACATGCTCCACTGAGGCTGTCGCCTTGAGCGATTGGCTTTTGTACACTAGGGCAGCGTTACCGACGGGAAGGTAACGCTGCCTTTTTCGTTAAAGGGTTTTGTGTTGTTTCCTGCCCTCGTCCCCTTCGAGTCTGCTTTTCTATGGCGCTTGTAAAATTCCAGACTGAGAACTTCCGTAACCTGTCGTCGGCGCCGGTCAGCTTTTCATCGTCGTTTAATCTGCTTTACGGAGAAAATGGAAGCGGCAAAACAAGCGTGCTGGAAGCCATCGGTTATCTGGGATTGGGCCGTTCGTTTCGGGTGAACAGACACCAGGCAGTGGTGAGTCATGGCGAACAACGGCTGACAGTGTTTGGTGGTCTCGATCATGGGTTGGACTCACGCAGGCATGGCAGCGAGACCGATCTGGTGCATCGCCTGGGAATATCCCGGGATGTGGGTCAGAAGGAAACGATGTTACGGGTGGATGGTGAGGCGGTCAGGAGTCTTTCTGCCCTTGCCAAGCATCTGCCGGTATCTGTGATCGATCCTGGTGTTTTTGATGTGGTGGCAGGTGGACCCGGCAAGCGGCGTCAGTTTCTGGACTGGTTAGTGTTCCACGTGGAACCTTCCTTTGGATCTCTCTGGCAACAATGCCAGAGAGTGACATCACAGCGGAATCAAACGCTGAGAAATGGTAGACTAGACGAAGCTTTAATGCGTGTCTGGGATCATCAGTACGCTACCCTGAGTGAGCGCATTACTGAGGCCCGTACCGGCACCTTTGGCCGGTTCAAGTTGGCTTTTGAAAAGCTGGTTCGGGAAGTAGAGGTACCCTGGACCGAAGGTCTGAAGCTCGAGTATTACCCGGGCTGGGATGTCAGTCGGCCGCTGGCAGAATTACTGGTAGACCATCGGGATCAGGAGCGAAAAGTCGGGCACACATTATATGGTCCGAATCGCGCAGACATCCGGTTGAAGTTTCAGGGCAGGCCTGTTGCCGAAACGTTCTCCCGGGGCCAGCAGAAAACCCTGGTGATTTTGATGAAGATTGCCCAAGGCATGGTGTTGAGTGACATGGGCAAGCAGGTGACCTTTTTGCTCGACGATATTAACGCCGAGTTGGATGAGGGCCATCGCGCCATGCTGGCGATCAGGTTACAGGCATTACGTTGTCAGGTGTTTATCACGTCGATTGAGCGTCCCATGGTGGATCAGCTCTGGCCCGAGGGTAATGCACCGGATTACAGATTGTTCCACGTGGAACATGGCAAATTGACGGAAGAATAAGACCGGTGCGAAGAGCAAAGAATGCCCCGGCCTATCACGCTTCAGGAGTTTCCGAATGAGTGAATCGAACTATAATTCCTCCAGTATCAAAGTCTTGAAAGGACTGGATGCGGTGCGAAAGCGGCCAGGCATGTACATCGGGGATACCGATGATGGCACTGGCCTGCACCACATGGTCTTTGAATTGGTGGATAACTCCATCGACGAAGCGCTTGCGGGCTACTGCTCAGAAATTGGTGTGATTATCCACCCGGACGAATCGGTAACCGTGAAAGACAACGGCCGTGGCATCCCGGTGGACCTCCACGAAGAGGAAGGCGTTTCTGCCGCGGAAGTTATCATGACCGTGCTGCACGCCGGCGGTAAGTTCGACGATAATTCCTACAAGGTGTCCGGCGGTCTTCACGGCGTGGGCGTCTCGGTAGTCAACGCATTGTCCTCTACCCTCACCCTGACCATTCGTAGAGACAACAAGGTTTACGAGCAGACCTATACCCACGGTGTTCCAAATGCGCCTCTGGCAGCTGTCGGCGAGACCGACGCATCGGGTACCAAGGTGCATTTCATTCCTTCGCCGGAAACCTTTACCCACATTGAATTTCATTACGACATTCTCGCCAAGCGTCTACGTGAGCTTGCGTTCCTGAACAGTGGCGTGCGCATACGTCTGACCGACGAGCGTTCTGGCAAGGAAGAAGTTTTCGAATATGAGGGTGGTCTGCGGGCATTTGTTGAGCATCTGAACGCTAACAAAACCCCGATTAACCGGGTATTCCACTTCAACCGTGAGCGGGAAGACGGTATTGCTGTAGAAGTGTCCATGCAATGGAATGACGCTTTCCAGGAAAACCTTTACTGCTTCACCAACAACATCCCCCAGCGGGATGGTGGTACCCATCTGGCTGGTTTCCGGGCGGCCCTGACCCGTTCACTGAACAACTACATTGATCAGGAAGGTCTGGGTAAGAAGGCAAAAGTTGCGACTTCCGGTGATGATGCCCGAGAAGGCCTGACTGCCATCATCAGCGTGAAAGTTCCGGACCCGAAGTTCTCCTCCCAGACCAAGGACAAGCTGGTCTCCTCCGAGGTAAAAACTGCGGTCGAGCAGGAGCTGTACCAGAGTTTTGCGGAGTACCTGCAGGAGCAGCCGAATGAAGCCAAGCTCATCGTCAATAAGATGATCGAGGCGGCACGGGCCCGTGAAGCCGCTCGCAAGGCACGGGATATGACCCGCCGCAAAGGCGCCCTGGATATTGCCGGCCTGCCCGGCAAACTGGCCGACTGCCAGGAGAAGGACCCCGCCCTTTCCGAACTTTACATTGTGGAGGGTGACTCGGCCGGTGGTAGCGCCAAACAGGGCCGTGATCGCAAGACTCAGGCAATCCTTCCGCTGAAAGGTAAGATCCTGAACGTGGAAAAAGCCCGATTTGACAAGATGCTGTCCTCTGCAGAAGTGGGCACTCTGATCACGGCTCTGGGCTGTGGTATCGGCCGGGAAGAATTCAATCCCGATAAACTGCGTTACCACTCCATTATCATCATGACCGACGCGGACGTGGACGGTTCTCACATCCGGACACTGCTGCTGACCTTCCTGTTCCGTCAGATGCGCGAAATCATCGAGCGTGGCCATGTCTTTATCGCCATGCCGCCGCTTTACAAGGTCAAGCGTGGTAAGCAGGAGCAGTACCTGAAGGACGAGAAGGCCAAGGAAGCTTACCTCACCCAGACCGCTCTGGAAGGTGCCCAGCTCTATGTGAACCCGGAAGCCCCGGCGATCAAGGATTCCGCTCTGGAAACCATGGTCAAGGACTACCAGGCGGTCATGAACATGATTGGGCGACTGTCCCGGGCCTACCCGGCCAAGGTGCTGGAGCAGATGCTCCAGAACGTCACGCTCAAGCCTGAGCATCTGAAGGAAGAAGCTTCCGTGGCTCGCTGGGTTGCGCGTCTCGGCGATGGCCTGGACCTGGATACCCGCACCGGTACCAAATACACCTTCTCGGTCACCAAGGATACCGAGCGGGCGCTGTACCTGCCGAAGGTAACCATCTACGTGCATGGCATTCCCTACGAGCATGTATTCAGCCATGAGTTCTTTGAATCATCCTCGTACGCAGCGATCGCCCGCATGGGTGAAACCCTGGATGGCCTCATTGAAGACGGCGCCTATATCCAACGTGGCGAGCGTAAGCAGCCGGTGCTGTCGTTCGAAGGTGCCCTGGACTGGTTGATGAAAGAGGCCCAGCGTGGTCTGAATATCCAGCGCTATAAGGGTCTTGGCGAGATGAATCCAGAGCAGTTGTGGGAAACCACCATGGATCCGGAGACCCGCCGAATGATGAAAGTGACGATCGAAGACGCCATTGCGGCAGACCAGATCTTCACAACCCTGATGGGCGACGATGTCGAACCGCGTCGTAACTTCATTCAGACCAATGCCCTGGAAGTGACCAACCTGGACGTCTGATCACAACCGTCCAAAAGGCACAAAAAAAAGCGGCGAAGGCTTCAAACCTTCGCCGCTTTTTTTGTTTTCGATCCCGTGCGACAACGATCCACCGGAGGTTTTATTTACCGGTGCTCGATTCCGACGATTCGTTTCGCTCCCTCTCTTTCTCCGCCAGATGCGGTGCCATCACCTCTTCCAGCGTGTACCCGGTCAGCCGGCGGATGGTGCGCCAGAGATAATAAAAGATCAACATCATCATAATCATGGAAGGAATGGCGATCATGGGATAGCTCACCAGGGTCATCCGACCAAGCTCCTCATTGAACGCCTCGGTACCGGACGGGCTGACCACGATCCATTTAGCAATCACGTAGTTCATGATGGATGAAAACAGGAAGGTGCCCGCAAAGAAGTAACTCGCCTTTAGCAGGCGGGCCTCGAATTCCTCAACCCGATTGTGTTCTTCAAGGGTTTTGTGGATCTTATCGACATCCAGAACACTCGGGTTATACAGAAGGGTGCGTACCAGAGGGTACTTGGTTCGTGTGGAAGCCAGTACCGCCAGACCTATGATCGCGGGAATCGCGGCTTCCTTGATGGCTAACCAACCCGCATCCAGCTCAAGCAGGCCAATGCCGCCTGTCAGCCCGACACTGACCAGACCGAGTACCGCAATGAAGTTTTTCTTGCGGTACTTGATCAGTTCGAACAACCCCCAGCCCAGTGGAAACGCCAGGCCGATGACCAGTGCGTTCACGCTGCCCAGATGTTCTTCGCCACTGAACTTCATCAGGATAACGGATGGAATGATAATGCTGACCAGCAAGTCGACCCAGGGCCTTGGTTTGTGGTCCGGAACGTTGGCGGAGCTCGGAGACGTCATGTTCTAGCCTGATTGGTGAAACTGGAGCAGGCCGGAAGGCACTGCCGGAGTAGTCTGGGCAGTATACGATGAATCCAAGTGTGGACGTAACCGCCGTCACCGCACACAGAAGCGGCGGGTTGACTGAATAGACGCTTTCCAAACGGGCATAAAAAAACCGGGCTTATGCCCGGCTTTTCTGTTTCTTCTTGAACGTCAGCGCCGATCAGGCACCCACTTCCTTGAGGCTTTCTTCCACAATCGCCAGCCCTTCTTCCAGCACCTCGTCTTCGATGGTGACCGGCATCAGGAACCGCAAGGTGTTGCCGTACATACCACAGCTCAGGAGAATCAGACCCTTCTCCTTCGCCTTCTTGGTTACCACCGCTGCCAGTTCCGGCTTGGGCGTACGGCTTTCCTTGCTTTCCACCAGCTCAAACGCAGCCATGGGACCGAGGTTGCGCACATTGTCGACGTGGGCAAACTGTTCCTGCCACTGGCTGAAGCGCTGCTTCAGTTTTTCGCCCAGCGCCTGGGACTTGCCGAGAATGTCCTCTTCCTTGAACACGTCGAATACGGCCAGGGCTGCTGCACAGGCGGTCGGGCTGCCCGTGTAGGTGCCGCCCAGAGAGTTCGGACCGGACGCGTCCATATACTTGTCGGTACCGACGATGGCGGAAATCGGCATGCCATCAGCCATACTCTTGGCCATGGTCATCAGATCCGGCTCAACGCCACTGTGCTCGATGGCAAACATCTTGCCGGTCCGGCCAAAGCCGCTCTGCACTTCGTCTGCGATCATCAGGATATCGTTCTCGTCGCAGATCTTGCGGATTTCCTTGAGGAAGCTGGTCGGAGCCGCGTAGAAGCCGCCCTCACCCAGCACCGGCTCGATAACGATCGCTGCGGTGTTGTGGGCCGGGGAATCGGCTTTCATGGCCATTTTCAGGCCACGCAGTGCTTCATCTTCACTGACGCCGTGGTACGGAACCGGATAAGGCGCGCGATAAACGGTGCCGGGCATGGGGCCGAAATCCGTCTGGTACGGCGCTGCCTTACCGTTCATGGCCATGGTGTAGAAGGTCCGGCCGTGATAACCACCGTCGAAGCAGATGACGTTGGTCTTGCCAGTCGCTGCACGGGCGATCTTCATGGCGTTTTCCAGGGCCTCGGCACCGGAGTTGGCCAGCATTACCTTGGCGTGGCCACGCACAGGAACCACACCGCTGAGCTTCTCCGCCAGTTTCACGTAGCCCTCATAGGGCATAACCGTCTGGCAGGTATGCATCAGCTTGTCCAGCTGTGCCTTGACCGCTTCTACCACCTTCGGGTGGCGATGGCCGATGTTCAGTACGCCGATGCCGCCGGCGAAATCGATCATGCGCTTGCCGTCTGCATCCCACAGCTCTGCATTCGTTGCATGGTCGGCAAACTGTTCATTGGGACTTGCCGCGCCCGCCGCAACGTAGCGTTCTTTGAGTGCCTGCAATTCTTTATTGCTCACTTTGCCATTCTCCCTGGGTTCAGGTTCGAAAGTTTCACCTAACAGTGTAAGTAGTACGGTCACAGGAAACAAACCGACTATTGTCGCCCTCAGGCCGCATTGTCCCGGAATTGCAGTTTTGCCAGGCGTTGATAGAGGGCGTTATGGCGCATCAGTTCATCATGGGTGCCCACCGCCAGCAGGCGTCCCTGGTCCATAACGGCAATCCGGTCCGCGTCCCGGACCGTGGCCAGGCGATGGGCAATCACCAGGGTGGTACGCCCGGCAGTGAGAGCTGGCATCGCTTGCTGGATCAGATTCTCGCTCTCTGCATCCAGTGCGCTGGTGGCCTCATCCAGCAACAGCACTGGCGCATCGGCCAGCAGCGCCCGGGCGATGGCAAGACGCTGCTTCTGGCCACCGGACAGCCCCAGGCCGGCATCTCCGAGCAGCGTGCCGTAGCCCTTTGGGAGGCTCTGGATGAAATCATGGGCATGGGCGACCTTCGCAGCCTGCTCGACATCCTGCTGGCTGGCATCAGGCCGGGCGTAACGGATGTTGTCGGCCACCGTGCCATGGAACAGGGCTGGATTCTGGGGCACCAGGGAAAAACACCGGCGCAGCGCATCGAGAGACAGATCGGCAGTGTCGACGCCATCGAGTAGAATTCGGCCCTCTGTCGGCTGATAGAAGTGCAGCAGCAAATCGAACAGCGTGGATTTTCCGGCTCCGGACGGCCCCACCAGGGCCAGGGTCTCGCCGGCCCTGACCTCCAGCGAAAGATCTGTCAGCGCGGGCTGTTCCAGCCGCCCCGGGTAACTGAAGCTCAGCCGCTCAATCCGGATTGCCCCCTGAACGTGTTCAGGGAGTGTCAGTGTCGACTCCTTGCGTTCAAACGCCGGCTCAGTCTGTAACAGTTCAAACAGCCGCGCCGCCGAGCCTGCAGCCCTCTGCAACTCGCCGATGACCTCGCTGATGGCGCCGGCAGCAACACCCACCAGCAGACTGTAGAAGACAAAGGCCGCCAGCTCACCCGGGCTGATCCGGCCGTGAATAACGTCCAGGCCCCCTATCCAGATAACGATGCCCACAGCGCCCATCACCAGGGAAATAGCCAGCGTGGTCAGCCAGGCCCGCTGCCGGATACGCTGCCGGGCTATGTCGAAGGCCCGTTCCGACACCTCGGAAAAATACCGACGGTCGTGGGGCTGATGGTTAAAGGCCTGCACGGTCTTGATCTGGGTAAGGTTCTCGCCCACATAACTGCCAACATCGGCCACCCGGTCCTGGCTGAGCCGGGACAGCGCGCGAACTCTCCGGCCAAAGAACAGGATGGGGGCAATCACCAGTGGAAAGCCCAGTAGAATGATACTCGCCAGCTTGGCGTTGGTAATGAACAGCAGCAGCAACCCGCCGACCAGCATCAGGGCATTGCGCAGCGCAATGGAAACCGTGGAGCCAATCACCGACTGCAGAACCGTGGTATCAGCGGTAAACCGGGACTGGATTTCCAGGGCCCGGTTCTGCTCGAAAAAGCCCGGATGAAGATCAATCAGGTGGTTGAAGACTTTTTTGCGGATATCCGCCACCACCCGTTCGCCGATCCAGGACACCAGATAGAACCGGGCAAACGAGCCAAATGCGAGCCCCAATACCAGTATGAAAAACAGACCGATGGCCCTGGCCAGGTTCTCCGGCGACTCGGTGGCTAATCCCTGATCGACAAGAATACGTAGACCCTGTCCTAACCCGAGTGTAATTCCGGCCGTAAAAATCAGCGCCACCAGGGCACCGGCGACAGCCCGGCGATAGGGGCTGATAAAGTCGATGACCAGTCTCAGGGCCTTGCGGTGACGAGTGTTAATGATGTGCCTCCTGGATACGGGGTGCTGTAGACTCCGCTAACAATACGGTTTGTACTCCATACAAGACCTATCATACAGCTACGCAAGAGCGTGCGGGTGGAGCAGCTTGCCAGGACCGTCGAAAGCCAGGGATGGCTTTCGCCGAGCGTACAGGGACGTATTTACAGCGTGTCCTGGCAAGCTGCTCCACCCGCGCGCTCGACTACTCCGAAGCGGAAGGAACATGAATTGAGAGCCTACGCCGACAACGATTACCCGGCAGATCATAAACCGGACTGGAAAATCATTTCAGGCCTCTGGCCCTATCTGGCCGAATTCCGCGGCCGGGTAGTCCTGTCCCTGGTTTTGCTGGTGTTGGCCAAGCTGGCGACCGTTGCCACGCCCATTGCCCTGAAATACATCGTCGACTACCTCGACCAGAACCGCGGCGCGGACATGCTGCTTTGGATCCCGGTGATCCTTGTGGTGGCCTACGGCGCGTTGCGCTTTGGCGCCACCCTGTTCAATGAGCTTCGGGATGCGGTATTTGCCCGGGTAGCTGAACGGGCCATGCGCCGGGTGTCCCTGCGAGTGTTCGAGCACCTGCACCAGCGGGAACTGGCCTTCCACCTGGATCGAAAGACCGGTGGCCTGGCCCGGGATATCGAGCGGGGTACCAACGGCATCAGCTTCCTGCTGCGTTTTACCCTGTTCAACATTGTGCCCACCCTGCTGGAGATCCTGATGGTCGCCGGCATTCTTTTCGTGGTGTTTAACGTGAGTTATGTGCTGGCGATCCTGGTAGCCGTGGTGGTGTATGTGGTCTTTTCCATCAAGATCACGGAATGGCGGACGAAATTCGTGCGCGAAGCCAATGCCCGGGATAACCAGTCCAACTCGCGGGCCATAGACAGCCTGTTGAACTATGAAACCGTCAAATATTTCAATAACGAGCGGTACGAGGCCGAGGTTTATGATCGGGATCTGGACGACTGGGAACAGGCCCGTCTGAAAAACCGCCTGTCCCTGGCCGCGCTTAACTCCGGTCAGGCATTGATTATCGGTTTGGCGATGATCGTGATCATGGCCATGGCGGTCCGGGAAGTGGCCAGTGGTGAGATCACCCTCGGTGACTTCACCATGATCAACGCCTACCTGCTCCAGTTGTTCATTCCCCTGAACGCCCTGGGGTTTGTCTATCGCGAAATCCGGCAGGCACTGGTGAATGTCGAGCGCCTGTTCAAACTGCTGGCGGACAAACCGGCGATTGAAGATGCTCCGGATGCTACCGAGCTGGCCGTGAATAGGGGCGAAGTGCAGTTTGACCACATCCACTTTGCTTACCGACCGGACCGCCCGATTCTGAAGGATGTGAATTTTTCCATCCCGTCCGGCCACAAGATTGCCGTGGTGGGAGCCAGTGGCGCCGGCAAGTCCACCCTCGCCCGCCTGCTGTTCCGCTTTTACGACGTCGATCAGGGCGCCATAAGGATCGACGGCCAGGACATTCGGCAGGTGACCCAGGACAGCCTGCGCTCGGCGATTGGTGTGGTGCCTCAGGATACGGTGCTGTTCAACGATACCCTTTACCAGAACCTGGCCTATGGCCGGCCGGAAGCCACGGAAGAAGAGGTGTACCGGGCAGCTCGAATGGCTCACCTGGAAGACTTTATCCACAGCTTGCCGGAGGGTTATGAAACCAAAGTCGGCGAACGGGGCCTCAAGCTCTCCGGTGGTGAAAAACAACGGGTGGCCATTGCCCGGGTGATCCTGAAGAACCCGCCGTTGCTGATCCTGGATGAGGCCACGTCCTCCCTGGATTCACTCTCGGAGCAGGCCATTCTTGGGGCTCTCAACGAGGTCAGCCAGCAGCGGACCACCCTGGTGATTGCCCATCGGCTGTCCACTATCCGCGATGCCAATACCATTCTGGTGATGGATGCGGGACGAATTGTTGAGGGTGGCAGTCACAACGAGTTGTTGGCCGCCGGTGGCTACTACGCCCATCTTTGGGCACAGCAGCACAGCCGTGACGAAAAAGGCAATGAAGACAAACAGGACGCCAGTGACTAGTTCGCCCTGAGCCTTTCGGCCAGGCCGGAGGCCCGGACTACCTGCTGCCCCACGGCGTCCCTGAGCACCTCCACGTTGCCGGCAATCAGGCTGAACCAGTTTCTGGCGCGGGTGATGCCGGTATAGACCAGCTCTTTTGTCAGGACCGGGCTCAAACGGTCCGGCAAGACCAGGCAGGTGTGGTTGAACTCCGAACCCTGGGATTTGTGCACCGTCATGGCGTACACGGTTTCCAGCTGCTGTAGACGACTGGGCGAGATCCAGCGAATACCGCCAGCGGTGTCGCTATCCGGAAACGCCACCCGCAGGGTATAGCGGGGCTCACCGGTGTCGGTCCGATCCCAGGGCACGTTGACGGCAATGCCAATGTCGCCGTTCATCAGGCCCAGGTTGTAGTCGTTGCCGGTAATCAGCACAGGCCGGCCCTCATACCAGCCCTCGGCCCGCGGGATCAGTTTTTCAGCCAGTAACTGCTTTGCGATCCGGTCGTTGAGGCCTTCTACGCCCCAGGGGCCCTTGCGCAGGGCACAGAGCACCTGAAAGTCACTGAAGGCTTCAAGGAGCTGCACCGCCATCGCATCCCAGTCTTCGCGGGGGCTGTTTTCGTTCAGGCCATGATTCTGCAAGCGTTCGAGGTAATGGCGGTAACCAACGGGTGGTGGCAGGCTCTGACCATTCACTTGCCGGCCCTGCCCGGCATTTCGGAATGCCTCTGGTGAGCCGGTGATGGCATGTCGACACACCAGGTCCAGGGTGTCTTCCGTGTCCCCACTTTTCGACCGGCTGTTAAGCAAAATTACGTCGTCGAATTCTGCTTGCCGGATCTGGCGCAACATGGCGTTATCAAGCGCGTTAGTGTTCACTGCTTCGGCAAAGGCGCGGATACCGCTGTCCTCCCGGAACCGGTAGCTCTTGCGCAGCATGGCCACGGCCTGATCCATGGGTTGGCCGGTTTCGTCCACCAGTGACTCCGGTATCTCGCCTTCGGCCATGGCGGCCAGCCACCGGGCCGTCTCCGGTGTGTAATGCGCCAGCAACGCCCGCTGGCAAAGTTCCCCCAGTACTGCACCGGCGTCCACCGAGGCCAGCTGGTCCTTGTCGCCCAACAGGATCAGCTGGGCGTTGGCGGGCAGGGCATCAAACACCGACGCCATAAGATCCACGTCCACCATTGAGGCCTCGTCGATCACCAGGATATCCACCAGCAAAGGGTTGTCCCGGTTATGGCGGAATTTGCGGGTATCCGGCCGGCTGCCCAGTAACCGGTGCAGGGTAGTGACCCTGGTGGGGATATCATTCAGGTCCACGTTGCCCGGCAGTTCGGCAAGGGGTAACCGGCTCACTGCACCACCGATGGATTCGTTCAGTCGGGCCGCCGCCTTGCCGGTCGGGGC
Organism: Marinobacter sp. L-80; assembly: GCF_056859395.1. Lineage (NCBI taxonomy): Bacteria > Pseudomonadati > Pseudomonadota > Gammaproteobacteria > Pseudomonadales > Marinobacteraceae > Marinobacter > Marinobacter sp. L-80. Next base: position 171,922 of record NZ_JBSXOI010000074.1, on the reverse strand, counting down.
TGCCAGGCGGATCCGGTATTTCCGACCGGCCCGTTCGGGGGATTCCCCGGCGACGGCCTGCAGGGCCGCCAGCAGGTTGACCACGGTGGTGGTCTTGCCGGAGCCCGGCCCGCCGGTGATCACGGCGAAATGGTTGCGGGCCGCCAGGGCACAGGCCAGTTTCTGGTAATCCACCGGTTCTGACGACCGGAACAGCGTATCCAGAGCGAGAGACAGGGTGCGGGCCGGACCGGATTCCGGATCTGCCAGGGGTGATGGCAAAGCCAGGCGGTGCCGGATACCCGCCGCAATGCGTTGTTCGTAGCGCCAGAATCTGCGCAGATAGAGCCGGGTTCCGTTCAGCACCAGGGGTGTTGTATGTGAGCCATCACTTACGGCGCAGGCGCCTTCCAGTATGATCAAGCATTCCGGCAGCGTTACAAGTGCAAGCACGTCGGCGGGCTTGGGCCGGTCCGGCTCGCTGGTGCCGGAATCGGTGAGCGGCTCCTGGACCGACTCCTCTGGCGGCAGTGACAGGGTATGCCCGGCATCGGCCAGGAGATTGCCCAGATCGACGCAGACATGGCCACGCCCCACCTGATGGGAGACCAGTGCCGCCAGCAGCAGGAGCAGTGGGTCCGGGCGTTCGCCCTGCTCTTCCGAGAGCTCCCGGATCAGCCGGGCAAACCCCACATCCAGCGCGCGGATCCACTCCGCCTGCTGCCAGTGCAGCAGCAGGGTCTCGGTTCTATCCGGGCTCGAGAGCAGATCGTTGATAGCGAAGGTGGTATCACCGGCAGCGGGTATGGTCGGCGTTTCCGCAGCGATGTCCTCCGCGAACAGATCAATCTGGTGGTCGGACTTTCCGGTTTGGGAGCGGGAACGGCTCATGCGGCCACCTCCGCAACCGACTCGCCATCAAACAGGGCATCCAGTTGTTCAATCAGGGCTCTGGGCGGTTTGTCGGTGAAGGCGCCACCTGTGCTGGAATCAATGCCTCGCAGGAACAGATACACCGCGCCGCCAATGTGTCGGTCGTAGTCGTAATCCGGCAAACGGGCTTTCAGCAGCCGGTGCAGGGCCAGCAGGTAGAGCACGTATTGCAGATCGTAGCGTTTATCCAGGATGGCGTTGCCCATGGCCTGATCGGTATAGGCGCTGTTGTCTTCGCCCAGGGTATTGGATTTGTAGTCCAGCACGTAATAGCGCCCGTTGTGTTCGAACACCAGATCGATAAACCCCTTGAGCATCCCGTTGAATCGGGTCTCTTCGACTCGGGGACGGTCCGCGCGATTCAGGGTGTGCACGGTTACCAGCTCGTCGAGTTTGCGGATACTGACGTTGCGGCTTTCAAACCAGAACTCCAGTTCCGGGCGCAGGGTGATCAGGTCCGCCAGGCAGACGGTTTCTGCACCGGCCCGGTCGAGGCTCAATGGTTTGCTGATCAATGCCAGCAACCAGCGCTCCAGCGGCTCCACCCATTCGTTCCAGCCACGAGTGCCGCAGCGCCGGGTCAGCTGCTCATGAAGTAGCGGCGGGTTATCCACAACCCGTTGAAACCCCTGCTGTGTGCACCATTCCAGCAATTCGTGCAGGAAGGTGCCGGGTCCGGCGCCTTTCGGAAAGTTATGCTGGTTGCGCTGGTTGGCCATTTGAGCCGGGTTTTCCTCTTCGTCCAGGGTACTTTCTTCCAGCAGGTTCTGGGTCTGGGCATCTTCCACCTCACCGGTAAACGCGATCCCGGTGCCGGTCATGCCGGTGTATTCGATGGAGGAGTAGCTGGCAATCCACCAGTCCTCTCTGGCCTCGCGGGAAGAGACCATGGCCGGGCCAAGCGCTTCCGGCGCCGGTTCGTGGTAGTGCGTGTCGTCCGGATCCGGTAACGGGGTTATCCGGATCTCTGCTCTGCCCTCTGCCAGTTTCCCCAGGCAGTCGCTGATACGGCTTTGCCCTTCGCTTCCAATCAGGTAGCCCAGTCCGCTTTGCTGCCAGTTGTCCAGGGCCGCCGTGCCGACCCAGGTGGCGAAGCGGGCCCGGGTCAGGGCTACGTAGAACTTGCGGATATCCTCACCTAGGCGCTCCCGGTCAGCCCTGGCCACGTCGTCCGGCGACGGGTCGAATACCGTGACCAGCCTGCCCTGCTCATTGTGATAGCGCACGAAGGCCTGCTTTTCACTCTGGGCGCGAAAAGCTGTGCCAAAGGGCAGAAACACCAGCGGGTACTCCAGGCCCTTGGACTTGTGCACGGTGATGACCTTCACCAGGCCGGCATCACTCTCCAGCCGCAGGGTACGGTGTTCATCTTCCTCGTCGGCTACACGCAGAATCTGGGTGTAGTGGTGCACCAGGGCATGTTCGCCGTCCAGTTGCAGGCTGTCCTGCTGCAGCAATTCGGCAATGTGCAGAATGTCGGTCAACCGCCGTTCGCCGTCAGGGCGTTGCAGTAACCGGCCTGGCACCTCGAAATCCATCAGGAAGGTTCGCAGCATGGGCAGTACACCCTGTTTCTGCCATTGCTGCTGGTAACCAATAAAGCGCTCGATTTCCCGTTCCAGCACGAGCTCGTCGGTCAGCAGCTGATTCATGGCATGCCAGGACTGACCGAGGGTGGGTGTAGCCAGGGCCGCGCGGATATAGGCCAGCTGCCGGGGCTCGGCAAACGCCCGCAGCCAGCACAGTATTTCTTTGGATTCCCGGGAAGTCAGCACCGAATCCCGGTCTGACAGGTAGACGCTCTTGATGCGTCGGCGACCCAGGGCGTCCCGCACCGCGCTGGCCTCGTTGCGGTTGTTGACCAGTATCGCGATGTCTTTCGGGGCAACCGCCTCCAGATCCTCCGGATGTTCCGGCAAGGCAAAACCCGCCTGCCCGACCTGGCCCAGGGTCAGCAAACGGGCGATCTCGCTGGCGCAGGTTTCTGCCACGTCGGCCGTGGCGGTGCCCTTGGCAATGCCTTTCGGATTGCCGTCCCTGTCCTCTTCCCCGGATTCGTGGGTCCAGAACACCAGGCTGGGTTGAACTTCTCCGTCGATCAACCAGCTTCGTTTGGTGCCGTTGGCGTCCACACCCTGGAACGGCAGCGGTGAGGTGTCGCCCTTGCCGAACAGGAAGGCGCCGTCCCGGCTGTTCTGGTCGCTGTGTTCAAAGACCCGGTTAACCGCCGCCACCATGGACTTGGCGGAGCGGAAGTTCTTACCCAGTGTGTAGGTGCGCTCTTTCACGCCCTGCCGGGCCTGCAGGTAGGTGTAGATGTCGGCCCCCCGAAAGCCGTAAATGGCCTGCTTGGGATCCCCGATCATCAGCAGGCAGGTACCGTGATCACTGCCCGCCACGTTGTAGATGCGGTCGAAGATACGGTACTGCACCGGGTCGGTGTCCTGGAATTCGTCAATCAGAGCAACGGGAAACTGGCGACGGATCGTCGCGGCCAGCTGGTCGCCCCGGGAGCCGTGCAGCGCATCGTCCAGCCGGGTGAGCAGATCGTCAAAGCCCATTTCCGAGCGTTTCTGCTTTTCTGACTCCAGCCGCCCGGCAATCCAGTGGCTGGCGTGGCGCAGAATGTCGGATTTGGCGTTGGGCTGGTTCTGGCTGAAATCCAGCAGCGCTCCGATGGCATCAAAGGCCGGGTGATGAGGGGCAGAATCATCGCCCTTGAGAATCTTGTCGAGCCCTTCGGGCGTCTGATTCTTGAAGCCCGCGGCGCTATCGATCTTTTCCGGCAAAAGGTCGTCCGATTCCGCCCAGGCAACCAGCAAGTCCCAGACCTTGATCATGGCATTCTTGCTGGCGCCATGGAGTCGCTTGCTCTTGTTCAGATCGTTCAGCAGCTCGATGACGTCATCGCGCCACTGGCTCCAGGGGTGGGCTTTCAGAGACTGTGACTGTTCCAGACGCTGCTGAACCACTTGATCAATGGCCTGATGAACGCTGTCCGGGGGTGTGCCCAGGCTCAGGGGATCGTCAATCAGATTGCGAACACCCTGGCGCAGGTCCCCGGGGGTTTTCCAGTGGCTCAGGGCCTCGTCCATCAGCGCCGGTGGCAGAGGATAGACAAAGGTGCGCCAGTAATCCCGGGCGACCTCGTCCAGCAATTCGCTCTGGTCGGTTTCGAGGGTGAGTTTGAACAGGCTGCCGCTGTCGAAGGCGTGCTCGCTGAGCATGCGGTTGCAGAAACTGTGGATGGTGGATACCGCCGCCTCGTCCATCCATTCGGCGGCCAATAGCAGCTTCTTTCGGCATTCCGGCCAGCTGGCCGGATCCGGGTAGCTTTCATCCCGTAGCTGGTAGATCAGTGCCGTTTCCGCGGGCGGATTGGGCTCGTCGGGCGCGTCAGAAAACACCTCGGCGGCCTGGGTGAGCCGGGTGCGGATACGGTCACGCAGTTCCTTGGTAGCGGCCTCGGTAAAAGTGACCACCAGCAGGTTGGGAGGCAGCAGGTTCTGCAGAGGGCTGTCGGGCGACTGACCGTGGCCAAGCACCAGGCGCACGTACAGAATGGCAATGGTAAAGGTTTTGCCGGTGCCGGCACTGGCCTCGATCAGGGCACTGCCGTTGAGGGCCAGTGCCAGGGGATCCAGATTCGGATTCCGGTTGGTCATCTGCTCGGTCATTCCAGGCCTCCGATCTGATCTGCAGCCGACTTGTCCTGCTCGGCTTCCCAAACCGGCACGTAGAGCTGATGAAGCAGGGCTTCGAATTCACCGCTGGCCATCAGCAGCTCCGGTGTTTCAAAGGCCCCTCTCAGGTAACCGGTATCCCGCTCCAGAGCAATGGAATAGGCCTGCTGCGCCTCCGATATGGCTCGTTCATGGTCACCGACGTACTTTTTGCTGCCGTAGAAACTGGTGATCCAGGCAAAGCCGGCCTCGCAGTGAATGGGCAGCGCCCGGGTGGTGGCGTCCATCCATCCGCTGAGCACCGTTTCGAACAACGGTCTGGCCCGCTCTGGATGCAATGGAGCAAAGCGGAATTTCCGTCCCTCCTCCTTGCCCAGAACCAGGGTCTCAAAAGGTTGACCGCCGAGCTGGCCTGCCAGATGGATCAGCCAGTCCCGCATCAGATTGGCATAGCGTACTTTCTTGCTGGATCCTGAACCGGTCAGCAGGCTGGAACTCGCCACCACCAGCCGGCACAGTTCCCCCTGGGCATTGCAGCGCAGGTTGTCGATCAGATCCGCGATTTCCACCGAACCCAGGGCGCTTTCAAACCGGTAATCAAAGGGCAGCGGTTCAGCAACCGCTTCCGGCCAGTCAGCCAGTGCGTTCTGGTAACGCTCGAACAGATCGGGCAAGCGCCCCGCCAGCTCGGAACGCAGGCGGTGTTCGGTCACGCCCATACCCAGGTCCCCGCGTCGGGCCATGCGGTCCAGAGTTGCCTGCAACCGGTCGTGCAGTTCCTCTTCGCTGCTGGCTTTCAATAGCCCGTCCTGGATCAGCTCGTTGTCCAGGCGCCAGCGGTCGAGGCCGTCCAGCTCGAAATTCTCGTTGTCGGTGTCGTCGTCTTCGACATCCTCGAAGCGCACCTGCAGCCGGCGCTGGTAAAAGGTATCGATGGGCTTTTTCAGGAAAGCCGCCAGATCGTTCAGACTGATGGGCTCTTCGGGCGCCTGGTAAGGTAGTGCCGACTGTGTCTGCGCGGCAGCCTCACCACCATGGGCACTGCGCCATTCCCGCTCGTAGGTGAATAACCGGCGTGCCTCCAACACCTCGGCCAGGGGACGGGGCGAACTGTTTTCCCCCTTTCCACCCTCCTCCAGCCCGTTGGCTTTCGGGAAATAGCTCCGGCTGAACGGCTGCAACGGGTGTTGGGTCGTCAGTGCCTCGATGACCCTGGTTTCGGGTTGCCCTGACACAGACCAGAGACTGTCCAGATGATCCTGAAGCTGCCCCACCAGAACCGACGGCGGCCGTTCCGAATCGTCCTTGATGCTGCGGCCGACCCAGCTGATGTAAAGCTGCTCCCGGGCAGACAACAGGGCTTCCAGGAACAGGTAGCGATCGTCTTCCCGGCGGGATCGGTCCCCCGGGCGGTAATCCTGGGCCATGAGATCGAAATCCACCGGCGGCCGGGAGCGGGGATAGTCGCCGTCGTTCATGCCCAGCAGGCACACTTTCCGGAAGGGTATGGCACGCATGGGCATCAGGGTGGCGAAATTGACCTTGCCGGCCAGGAAACGCTGGTTCAGGCCGCCTTCATCCAGCCCCTCCAGCAGCACATCCTTGACGATGTTCAGGGGCAGGGTCTGTTCCTCAAGGCCCGCTGCCAGGGCGTCTTCCAGCCACTGCGCCAACTGGCGGCGGAAACGGTTCAGCAGCAACAGGTCGCTGCCTTCGACCTTATGGAAGAACTGCCCGAGCATCTCTGAGAACAGGCCCTCCCATTCGTCCGGTGTGCGATGGGTCTGCAGCGCCTGCCAGAGGGTTTCCAGCTGATGCACAAAGTCGTTCAGGCGGCCGGCAAGGCTGGCCTGCAGGCCCCCGATTTCCCCGAAGGGTTCCACACCGGCCCAGGGCTCATCGTCGCCCATGCCATAGCCCAGCAGCATCGAACGCAGCCCGGATTGCCAGGTGTTGCGCTCCAGCTCGGCGGGCAGGTCCAGGCTTTCCCGGTGCTGGCCGTGCAGACCCCAGCGGATATTGGCGCCCTCGACCCAGCGACGAGCCAGGGGGATCTCGTCTTCATTGATCCCGAAACGGTCCCGTATGCCGGGTACTTCCAGCAGGCTGATGATCTCACTCACCGCAAAACGGCTGCGGGGCAGTGACATCAGGGTTTCCAGAGCAATCAGCACCGGCTCGTGGTGGCGCTGGCCCTGGTCGGAAATGGCGAAGGGAATGTGGCGCTTCCGGCCCGGCTGGTAGCGGCCGAATACGGCCTGGATGTGGGGCGCGTACACGTTGATATCGGGCACCATCACGATGACGTCCCGGGGCCGCAGCGTGGGATCGACGTTGAAGGCGGCGAGAAGCTGATCGTGCAGAATTTCCACTTCCCGCTGCGGGCTGTGGGCCTCGTGGAACGCCAGGGAATGATCCCGCTGAATATCCAGTTGTCGTTGTTGCTGGCGGATTTCCTGGAGGGGCGTCAGGTTGTGGATATCGTTCTGCAGCTGATGCAGCAGGCGCGGTGCGTCCTCGTTGCCATGGTCCGAAAAAATATCGATTTTCTGGTCCGGAGTCTGGAAGCTGCCACGGTACTGGTCCGGGTTGTCGAACTCGTCCAGCAGCCGGATGTAGTCCCGGCCCTGCTTGCCCCAGGCGGCCAGCAGCGGATTGGCGTGCTGGTGCAGCTGGTCCGGATCCTCAATGGCGGAAAGTGCCGGATGGGTCCTGCCACGTTTGCGTTCGGCGGTGAGCAGCTCCCGGTCGCTGATGATGTCGGCCCAGTAGAACTGGCAGGGGTTGTGAACACACAGCACCACCTGACTGAACCGGCTCAGGACGTACAGGGCTTCCAGCGCTTGCCGGGGCAATGAGGAGACGCCAAAGACGACAATGCGGGTCGGCAGCCGGAACGGGTTGGCCGGCGCCTGAAGTCGCTGGCCCTGTTCCATGAACCGGGTATGGATCTGCGAGCGGCTGGTATGAGCGTCTGCGCCCACATCCTCAACCAGCCGGCGCCAGAGCAGGGGCTGCCAGCGGGTTTCCGCATCCAGAGGCTTTTCCTCGGCCCGGGCCGTGATAATCACGTCCTTGCCCTGCTCCCACGCAGCCAGCCAGTCGGCCCGGAACACCTGGTACTGATCAAACAGATCGGCCACCTTTTCCGCCAGCTGGAAATTGCGCAGGTCCGGATCGTTACCTTCCAGAAACCGGGCCAGCGGTGTAAAGGCCTCGTCCTGCCCCACCAGACGTGGCAATAACCGGTACAGCCGCCACACCAGCCGCCGTTTGTCGAAGGGCGACTGTTCCGGTACCTCACCGTCCGGAAGCACGGCCCGGTAGGCTTGCCAGATAAACCGGGCCGGGAACAGGAAATCCATACCGGCAGCGATCCCGAGGCCGCCCTCAAGGCCATCTTCGGTGCGCTTCTCCGCCAGCGCCAGCTTCAGCCACTGGGCAATACCGTTGCTCTGCACCAGGAAGGTCTCGCTCTCCAGTGGCGGCATGGGGTTGTGCCGACAGATGTAGACAACGGCCCGGCGCAAGTCTTCCAGATGGTTGGCGTGGATCGCGTGAAACCCGGGTTCGATCCTGGCGCGTTGCTCGGTGGGCTCGGTGGAGAGTGCGGCCATGAATTTCCTTGTCTGGTGTGCAGTTCAATCCTGTTGCCACAGGTTACCGTATGTGACCACAGATGCGGACTGTCTGAAACGTCTGATCTCCAAAAATCATAACGGCCCGTCGCGACAAACGGTGTCGTGAATTATCGGCAAAAGGGAGAAGCACTATGTGGACACTGATCACTGGCGCGGGGTCGGGCATTGGGCGGGCCCTGGCCCTGGAACTTGCTGCTCAAGGCCACGACCTGATCCTTGCAGGTCGCACCGTGTCAAAGCTGGAGGAGGTCGCGACAAAGCTCCGCGTGGAGGCGCCCGACCGTGAAGTGATGACGCTGGAAGTGGACCTTGCGGATCCCGAAAGCACCCGCAATCTGGCTCAACAGCTAAGTGATGCCGTCGATCATCTCTCAGCGTTCGTGTATTGCGCTGGCGTGGGTGAGCCGGCTGCGGATTTTGCCAGCCTTGGGCTCATCGATTTCCAGGAAGCCCTGGCCGTGAACGTGTCCGCGCCCATGCTGCTCACCCAATCGTTGTTACCGATACTCAAAGGGGGTGAACCCTCGTCGCGAATCGTGATGATTGGTGCGGGTATGGACAAGCATGCGCAACCCGGAACGGGCAGCTACGGGATCAGCAAGATGGCGCTGCGTCGGCTGGTGCGTCAGATGTCCGTTGAGTTCGACACCATGTCGGACGGGCCGGTTGTCAGCCTCTTTCAGCCGGGGCTGGTGGATACGCCGGGTATTCGAAGCCATATCGACAAGGCGGGCAAGTTAGATCTGCCCCACGCGGAGTGGCTGGCCAATCGTCTGACGTCGGGGGATTGCCTGAGTGCCGAACAGGCCGCCAGTGCCATCGTGTTTACGCTCAATCAGATACCGGAGAGCGATTTTCACGGGGCCGTTTTCAACGGCGCCGATCTGGTGGATTCGCTCTCATTCGCTGGAAGCTAGGGGAACGTCAAGCGGGCCCTAGAGAGGGACCCGCATGGTTTCGGAGCCGCTGTCAGGCATACCAATCATTTCATCGGTTCCAGTCGGCGGAATCACCTCGGTGCGCTCGACCTCGTATTCGTGGAAATGTTCTCGCACCGCGCAGGCGCCGGTGAACATGACTGGCTTGTCGTAGGGGTCCGTCAGAACGTAGCCCTGACCATCCAGATAGAACCGCGCCATATAATAGCGCCCTTCCATCGAGACAATCTCCAACAGAGAAATCGTGTCGTGCTTGTGTTTTTTCAGTTCGCCAGTGTCCATGTGCATGGGAAGTCTCCCGCAGGTTTGTTGTCGTAAGGAACAGTACGAAACGCTTTCCGTTACAGGTCATAAAACGAGCAATTATGAGCAGGATTGATTTGGTCAAAGCCGCCGTGGACGAGCAGTTGAATGACAGCTACGACCTGCTGGCCATGCGGATGCTGTTTCCCCCGGACCACGTGGAAGTAAAAATTGATCAGGAAATCAAAGACCTGTACGTGTATCCGGAAAGGCTCGATACCGGGTATCGCGACGAATGGCGTGCCATTGCCACCCGGGCCCTGTTCCGGAACGCCTTTGGCGATCACTGGCGGCCTGATGAAGATCATCTGGCCGGAGAAGGGGCGTCGGTGAGAGCAAGCTGGCTGGCGGAACGCGAATCCGGAGCCCTGATCCGACCGTATTGTTTAAAAGATGAACAATAGAGAGGTGCCATCATGGGTCACCAACACATCGTTTCCGGAAAGTGGCTGATTCCCGTGCTTCTGGCTTTCATTGGCTTCGCGGTTCTCGGGTCCCCACAGTCTGTGGCCAGTGACAAAGACGCAGAAATCCGCGACACCATCCTGCGCCAGATCGAAGCGTTTGCGAACAACGACGAGGAGCAGGCCTGGGCCCACGCCTCCGAGGGTATCAAGCGTCGATTCGGGTCGTCACAGGTGTTTGTCGATATGGTTCGTGAAGCCTACCCGGCGGTGCACAACGCCACGGCCATCGAGTTTACCCAGCGCGTGCCCCACGGCGCCTTTGAAATCCAGGTGGTGCGTTTGCAGGGGCCGGAGGGCAAGCGATGGGACGCCTATTACCGGATGGTGCTCACTGAAGGGGTCTGGAAGGTGGCCGGCGTGAGACTCCAGTCGGCCGAGCTGGGCATTTAACGGTATCAAACCAGATGGCGCCCACCATCCAGGGGCAGGGTGCGGCCCGTGATATAGGGGTTGTCCAGCAGAAACTGAAGCGTGGCGACAGCGACCTCAGCCCCCGGTTCTATTCCCATAAGCGACTTCTTCAGGGTTTTCTCCCGATACGCCTGGCTATCGCCCTGGTTGAACATGATCAGGGACGGCGCCACGGCGTTCACCTTGACCCTGGGCGCCAGTAGACGGGCGAACGACAGAGTCAGGTTAGTCAGGGCTGCCTTGCTGGCGGCATAGGCGATATGCTTCGCGCTGCCCTTCTCCACCACGTAGTCGGTCATGTGGATAATGTCGGTTGTCGAACCCTCCTGCTCCAGCATCGACCGGCACGCGAGGTTTATCCGGTAAGGTGTCATCACGTGAATCTGCATCATGGCGTTCATCACGTCTGCCGGGTCGGAGTCTTCGCTCTCTGGTATCCAGTCCGAGGCATTGTGGATAATGGCACGTAGCGTGTCCGTCCGGGATTTCAGGGCCTGGATGAAGTCATCAATGCCCGCATTCGTGGCAAAATCCGCATGGAGACACACTGCTCCCGCCTTCTGCAGCGCGTCGATGGCCGGTCGATAGGAGCGGTAGGTGACGATGATGGGCTGGCCGCGGTCAAGGCAGGCTCTGGCAAAGGCCAGGCCGATGCGTTGGCCGGCGCCGGTAATCAGGATGGGTGCGGTCATGGTGTTCTCCTGTAATCAGTGTCTTACCTACGTTAATGTCATGCCGACGGCTCAACGTGGTAGCGTCACTTTCCCGAACCATCTTGAAGGAAGATCAACCTGGCCATGTCACCGGCGAAGCGACAGAGCACACAACTGGCCACTGCGGATCTCGATAATCCGCTCTATTACCTCGAGAACATGGAAACCGTCCTTGGCTGGGTTCAGAGCCATCACGGTGACTTGCTGACAGCAGAAGAGCTGGATCGACTGGCCAGTTTTCATACCCTTTCAATGCCGGCCCGGGCCTTGCTGACCCGAATGGTGATGCGCACGGGCGATCTCTTCCGGTCGGACAAGCTCAAGTATCCGGAGCTCGGCGTACCAGAGGCCCGTGCCCTCGACGAAATCATGGAGGCAGGCTGGTTGGACACCGATCCTCTGCTCAGCCTGGATGAGCTGTTTCGGTTGTTCACGCTTGGAGAACTGCGTCCGGCCATGGAGCCGCTTTTAAAGGCGGCCGGAGAGCCCGCCAACCTGCCCAAAGGCCGGATGCGGGACGCTCTGCTTCTGCGATTTCCCGACCCTCTGATCGTTGCCGACTGGCTCGGCCAGCACGCCAGACCGGTTATCAGGCTCAAAACCATGGCGTTGTTTGACCGGGTGCGCCTGATGTTTTTCGGCAACCTCCGCCAGAGTTGGTCCGATTTTGTGCTGGTGGAACTGGGCCATCAGCAGTATGAGCCGGTGACCTTCACGCCTGATTCCCGGGCGTTCCAGTATCGTTCAGAGGTCGACCTGTATCTTGCCATGCACCAGTGCCGGGAATGGCTGGACCAGGGCGTACTCGCCCACGAGGTTTGGCAGGCGGTTCCGGCACCCTCGGATAACGCCTGGCTGACCAGCCGCCGGGACCGGCTGTTGCTGGAATTGGGCCGGCAGGCAGAGCGCCAGGGGGAACGGAAGCTGGCGTTGGAGGCTTTCGCCAGCAGCGGCCATCGGGAAGCGCGGCTGAAACAGCTCCGGTTGCTGGAGCGGATGAAGCGTCACCAGGAAGCCTGGGCCATTGCCTCCGAGTGGCAGAACCAGGAACTGAGCGATGCTGAAGCCCAGGGCCTGGCGCGGATTCTCAAGCGGCTTGCGAGCCGGCTTGGCGAGATACCGCCACCGCCCCCAGAGCAGCCGCTCATCCGGGAGATCACCTTCACCCTGCCGAAGCCAGAGGTCGGGTCGGTCGAATACGCCGTTCGGGACCACCTGTATCGGGACGAGGCGCCCGTGCTTTATGTGGAGAACACCCTGATCAACGGCCTGTTCGGCCTTCTGTGCTGGCAAACCATTTTTGCGCCGGTGCCGGGGGCCTTTTTCCATCCCTTCCATGTGGGCCCGGCGGACCTGACCCGGGAAGATTTCGTCAGCCGTCGGAAGGGATCGTTCGAGCAATGCTTTGCGCGGCTGGCGGATGGCAGTTATCGGGAGCGGATACTGGCGAATTACCGGGCCAAACAGGGCACCACCAATCCGTTCGTCATCTGGCCGGTCATCACCGAGGAACTGCTGAGCCTGGCGCTGGACTGTCTGCCACCGGCGGATCTGGAACGCCTGTTCCGTCGCCTGCTGTTGAATATCCGGGAGCATCGTAGCGGCTTTCCTGATCTGATCCGGTTTCTCCCCAATGCGGCTGAGCCTGACAAGCGTTATGAAATGATCGAAGTGAAGGGGCCGGGTGACCGTTTGCAGGACCACCAGATTCGTTGGCTCGAGTTCTTTGCGGTTGAAGGCATCCCCGCCAGTGTTTGTTACGTGCGATGGCAGGCGAGCGAGGCGATGGAATGACGGTGACAGTTGCCGTCCGGACTCTGTGCGAGTTTGCCGCGCGTAAGGGCGACCTGGACTTCCGCTATACCCCGGCACCCAGTGCCGAGGAGGGCATTGCTGGCCATCAGGCAATCCAGTCCCGGCGCGGCTACGGCTATAAAAGCGAGCATTTACTGACCGGTGAATGTATGGGGTTATTGCTTTCCGGCCGCGCCGATATCTATAACCCCCACCGAGGCCGGCTGGAAGAGATCAAAACCCATCGGGGCGACCTGTCCCGAATCCGTGAGCATCAGCGGGCACTCCATCGCGCTCAGCTGAGAGCCTACGGCGCGCTGTTGTGCCGGCAGGAAAACCGGAAAACCCTGGAGCTGGCACTGATCTATTACGACACTGGAAGAGACAAGGAAACGCCAGTGGTGGAGACCGCCAGTGCCAAAGAGCTCTGGCAGGAACTGGAAACCCTGTGTAGTCATTACAAGGCCTGGGCTGAGCAGGAAGAACATCACCGCGAGCAGCGCAATGTCCTGCTTTCAGGCCTTAGATTCCCCTTCCCCGCATTTCGCCCCCGGCAGCGCCAGCTGGCGGAGACGGTGTACAAAAACTCGGTAAAGTCCGGCACCCTTTTGCTGGAAGCCCCCACAGGCCTGGGCAAGACCCTCGGCACCCTGTTCCCGGCGTTGATGGCGATGCCAGCAGCCGGCCAGGACCGCCTGTTCTACCTCACCTGTCGCAATACCGCCCGTCAGCTGGCCATGGATGCGGTAGCCCGCCTGCGTTCGGCTCAAGCTGCCCAGCATTGGCCACTGCGAACATTGGAACTGGTCTCGAAAGACGATGCCTGCGAGCACCCGGACAAGGCCTGTCATGGCGATTCCTGCCCCCTGGCTAAAGGGTTTTTCGACCGGCTTCCTGACGCCCGGGCGGAAGCCGCCCAGAGCGAAGGCACGCTGGATCAGCACACTCTGGCGAAGATCGCCGCCGGTCACGATATTTGCCCCTACTTTCTGGCCCAGGAAATGGCCCGGTGGAGCGATGTGGTGATCGGGGATGTGAACCGGCTGTTCGATCAATCCGCCCTGCTCCACGGTTTGATTCGCCAGAACAGCTGGAAGGCCAGCGTGCTGGTGGATGAGGCCCATAACCTGGTGGACCGTGGCCGGGGTATGTATTCGGTTCGGCTGGATCAGCAGCGCTTACTGAGGATCAAAAAAACCGCACCGAAGCCGCTGAAATCCGCCATCGATCGCACCGCCCGCGCCTGGCAGAGCCTGATCCGGGATTACCAGGCTGATACAGAAAGCCCGGAGTTTCTGGAGACACTGCCGACGCAATTGCTGGGTGCCCTGCAGGCCATGGTCTCGAATCTGACCGATTACCTGGCCGATAATCCCCCGGATCTGGCCCTGCAGGAGCTGTTGTTTGAAAGCGTCGCCTTCATGAAGCTGGCGGACTCCTTTGGTGATCATTCCCTGTGTGAGTTCCAGCGCGCCGGTCGGGGGCGGGCCAGCCTGACCATCCAGAACCTCATTCCGGCGGATTTCCTGAGGGAAAGGTTCGAGGCGGCGCATTCGGTTCTGCTGTTTTCCGCCACCCTGAGCCCCGGTGTTTACTTCCGGGATTTGCTGGGGTTGCCCGAGGATTCCCGTTTTACCTCCTTGCCCAGCCCGTTCAGCGCCGACCAGCTGCAGGTGCAGTTCACGCCTGGTATCAGCACCCGCCAGGCTCACAGGGAGGCATCACTCAAACCGATTGCCGACCTGATCGCCCGCCAGTTCCGTGAGCGGCCCGGGCATTACCTGGCGTTTTTCAGCAGCTTCAAATACGCGAAGCAGGCCAGCGACGCGTTGGCGGAGCATGCGCCGGATATACCCCAGCGAGCTCAGCAACCGGGCATGTCGCCTCAGCATCGAGCAGACTTTCTGGCCGGTTTCCGGAACCCGGAGGGCAGTGTGGCGTTTGCGGTGTTGGGCGGGGTGTTCAGTGAAGGCATTGATCTGCCCGGCGATCAGTTGATCGGTGCCTTTGTGGCCACCCTGGGCTTGCCGCCGTTCGATGCCTGGCATGAAATCCTGAAGGGTCGCCTCGAAAAACGCTTCGGCGCCGGCTATGACTACACCTATCTGATTCCGGGGCTGCAGAAAGTGGCCCAGGCGGCGGGGCGGGTGATTCGCACCCCGGAAGACCGGGGGGTGATCTGGCTCATTGATGACCGGTTTCTGCAGCCGGCCATCAGCAGGTTTTTTCCGCGCTGGTGGTTTGCACAGGGCGACTCTGCCGATCCGCGGCCCGAGTCTTCAGAGACCGGTTAATCACTATGGTGTCTACAGGGCCTTCCTGTGCAATAGCCGACAGTGCCTGCTCAAGTGTCGCATTGGCGATGGCCTCATGATCCTGGGGCAGAGAGTTGACCGCCAGTGGAAGAAAGTCCAGCAGCCGGTCATCGCCGAAGGTCGCTATTTTCAGAGCCTTCGGAAGCGGGTCCGGCTGATCGAGCAGAACATCCAGAACCCCTTGAAGCAGTGTGAAAGAGGCTGTAACCAAGGCATCCGGCAAGCCATGGTCAGTCAGGATCCGACGCATCATTGCGGCACCGGAGGCGCGATCGTAGTGGAGGCCACTTTCTACCAGCGGGGCAATGCCGGCCTCATTTGCGGCCGCCATAAAACCTTCCCGGCGCTCCCGGGTCATGGCGATCTCCGGCACGGCATCCAGCCAGGCGATACTGCCGGTTTCTCCTTCCAGCACAGAACGGGTCAGGATCTCGGCTGCTGAGCGGTTGTCGCTGACTACACATCGAATCTGATCCGGAGACTGGGCGCGATCAACAGCAATCACCGGTAGACCTTCTTTTTGCAGTTGGGGATAAAAGGGGTCGTCCAGGGACAGAGCACTGGCAACAATCAGGGCGTCGCAGCGCCTTGCTTTCAGTGCTCGGGCCAGGGATTTTTCGGTCTCGGGGTCGTCATCAGAGCCGGCAATCAGGAGCTGATAGCCTCTCGCCCTCGCGCCCTGTTCAAGCAATTTGGCCAGGCGGGCATAACTGGTGTTCTCGAGATCTGGCAGAATAAATCCGAGGGTCCGGCTGGCCCCACCCCGTAGCGCTGCCGCCTGGGTATCTACCTGAAAGTTGTGCTTATGAGCCACCGTAAGCACTTTTTCGATGGTGTCCTGTTTGATGCGCCGTGCAGCCCCCTGACCATTAATGACATAGCTGGCCGTGGTTCTTGAAACGCCGGCAAGCAGGGCAAGTTCTGCAAGGGTCATGGACGACAGCTCCGATTAAAAGATTGCTTGATTTCTGATCATATCTGTTTCACCATCGATTTTAAGCATGCTGACACGATTCAGCAAACAAAAACTGATACGCAGTATCAAAACAAAAAGCGAGGCAACCTCATGCTGACGCTAACTGCCAATGACGTTCGATTGGGTGCCACTGCCTCTGACTGGCAGGACGCACTGCAACAGGCTGCTCGAGACCTTGAGCGCGCTGGCCGGACTTGCCCGGAATACCTGGCTGGAATGAACGCCCGTGAACAACAGTCTTCCACGGTATTGGGCAACGGCATCGCCATTCCCCACGGTACACCGGAAAGCCGGGATGCCGTCCTTGAAACCGGTGTTCGCATTCTTCAATTCCCCGAGGGGGTCACCTGGCACGATGGTGCGCGGGTAAATGTACTGGTGGCCATCGCTGCACAGTCCGACGAGCACCTGGATATTCTCCGACATTTGACCCGGGTACTGGATAAGCCAGGACTGGCTGAGAAGCTTGGCCATGCTACGGATGCCGCGGAACTGGTTGCCTTGCTTTCCAAAGCTCCGGCCGTTGCCAAATGCGACAGCGAGACGCTCTGTCTGGGAATAGATGCCTCCACACCGAACGAACTGGCCTTGATTGCAGCTGCACGTCTGCAGAGTTTGCGGTGCGTCGACACGGATTTTCTGGCCAGCATTGTCGGCCAACCGCCGGTGGACCTTGGTCAGGGCTTCTGGCTGACCCACCACACTGTTGGCGCCAGGCGCCCGACCCTTTCATTGGCAACACCAAAGCGTGCAACTGCGGAGCTGCGTGGGGTGTTCTGTCTGGCCGGACCCGGTGATGAGTGCCATGACCTGCTGGAGCGCATCGATACTTTCCTGGCTGGTGATGAACCTATTCTGGGCCTGAGTGCTGAGGCTTTGTTGGCAAGGCTTTCCGGCGAGGCGGCCGACGCAGTGACGGCTAAAGTCACCCTGTTGAATACCCATGGCCTACACGCGCGACCCGCCAAGCAACTCGTCCAGGAGGCGCGTCGCCACAATGCCAGTATTCGGTTGCGCCTGTTGGAAGGCGAAGGTGCCGCAGTATCCGCTACCAGCCTGACTCGGGTGATCGGCCTGGGCGCCCGCAGGGGTCAGACGTTGCTGCTTTCGGCGACTGGGGATGACGCAAGCCAGGCCATTCAGTCTCTGACCAGCGCCATTGAAGGCGGCCTGGGTGAAAAAGTTTCTCCATTGCGGTCTGCGGATCCGCAAACCAAGGTGCCTGAAGCCGAACAGGCTCCCGCACTGACGGATGATCAGCCGGTTAAAGCGGTTGCCGCATCTCCCGGACTGGCGCTGGCACCGGCTTTCGTCATGCGACAGCCGACCCTTGAATATCCGCAATTCGCAGAAGATAGCGAACAACAGATCCAGCGCCTCAAACAGGCCGTCGATAGTGCTGACGGTCAGCTTCGAACCCTGATCCGTCAGGCGGAAGGCGGCGAAGCCGCGCCTATTCTCTCGGTTCACGTGGAAATGCTTCAGGACGAAGATCTCTACCAGGCTACGTTGGAAGCGATCAACGAAGGGGCGTCCGCCGAGGCAGGTTGGTGGAAAGCCATAGATACCGCGGCCAGGGCCCAGGAAGCGCTGGCGGACCGTTTGCTGGCCGAACGTGCCGCGGATCTGCGGGATGTCGGGCGCCGGGTCCTGTCCAACCTCTGTGGCGTGGCCATGCCGACGCCGCCGGACACTCCTTATATCCTGGTGGCTGACGATCTCGGGCCATCGGATGTGGCTCGGCTGGATACCACCCGGGTGCGCGGCCTGGTCACAGCCCGCGGGGGAGCGACGTCCCACAGTGCGATTCTGGCGCGAGCCTTGGGTCTGCCAGCGGTTGTGGGTGCCGGTGAGCGAATACTGACTATCCTGAATGGCTCTGATCTGGTGGTGGATGGCGAACGGGGCTGCCTGGTGCCCAACCCCGGGGCCGAGCGATGCGAAAAGATCCGTCGCAGTTTGCAACAACTAGAAGCGTTGCAGGCCGAAGCCCATGAAAACCGCAATCAGCCTGCTACCACCGAAGATGGCCATACCATCGAAGTCTGCGCCAATCTCGGCAACACCGCCCACACCCCGGATGCCGTAGAACGGGGTGCCGACGGTGTTGGCCTGCTCCGTACCGAGTTCATTTTCATGGCCCATCCGGAGGCGCCGGATCTGGCTACCCAGGTCACTGAATACCAACATGCGTTTGATGCCCTGAACGGCCTGCCCCTGGTGGCCCGTACTCTGGACGTGGGCGGCGACAAGCCCCTGGATTACTGGCCGTTGCCCCAGGAAGACAACCCGTTTCTGGGCATGCGTGGTATCCGGTTATCCCTAACCCGCCCGGACATTCTGGAAACCCAGGTGCGGGCGCTGCTGACCGCCGCCGGCGACCGGCCCCTGCGCATCATGTTCCCCATGGTCAAGGATGTGGAAGAGTTCCGGGCTGCCAGGGCAATTGTCTCCCAGGTGCAGGCGGAGGTGGCGGCCAGTGATGTTCAGGTCGGTGTGATGATTGAAGTGCCCTCCTGCGCGTTGCTGGCTTCGACCCTGGCGCCCCAGGTGGACTTCTTCTCGGTTGGCACCAATGACCTGACCCAGTACACCCTGGCCATCGACCGTGGCCACGGGCAGCTTTCGGCTGAATCAGATGGTCTGCACCCGTCAGTATTGCGGCTGATCCGAATGACAGTTGAGGCGGCCCATGCCCACGACCGTTGGGTCGGGGTGTGTGGGGAGCTGGCCTCAGATCCCCAGGCGATTCCGGTTCTGGTCGGGCTGGATGTCGACGAACTGTCTGTGACCAGTCGTCGGGTGCCCCTGGTTAAGGCCTGTATTCGCGGTCTGAACCTTGAAAACGCCCGACAACAGGCTGAAAAGGCGCTGTCTCTGGCAACGGCGTCCGAGGTACGTGATGCCCTGGAGGCCTGGTGATGGCCCGTATCCTGACAATCACCCTGAATCCTGCTCTAGATCTGAGTGTTGAGACGGCGCCCCTCACTCTCGGAGAGGTAAATCGAACAGGTCATACCCTGATGGAGCCGGCCGGAAAAGGCATCAATGTGGCTCGGGTGCTCGCGCGTCTGGGCCATTCGGTCACCGTTGCAGGCCTGTTGGGCGACGCCAATGCCGCGCCCTTTGAACGTCTGTTTGAGGCAGAGGGCCTGCAGGACAGTTTTGTACGCGTTCCCGGCCAGAACCGAATCAACATCAAGATTGCTGAGGCTGGCGGCCGGGTAACCGATCTGAATGGCCCCGGTTTCCGGGTCCCGGATGACGCAGTTCAGCGCCTTCAACTCCGCCTTAAATCCCTGCTGCCGGAATGCGACGCGGTGGTCATCGGAGGCAGTTTGCCAGATGGCTTTCCGCCTTCTGGATTGGCAAACCTTGTCGAGCAAGCTTCCCAAGCAGACAAACCGGTATGGCTGGATACCAGTGGCGAGGGTCTCAAGGCCGGCATCAAAGCTGGCCCCTTTGCCATCAAACCCAACACGGATGAGCTGTCTGACTGGGCCGGCACACCCCTGAAGGATTTGGCCTCAGTGGCAGCTACGGTTGACGGCATCCGTGCCGGCGGCGTGTCCCACGTGGTGGTATCCATGGGCGCGGATGGCGTGTTCTGGTCGTCAACGGCCGGCACCTTGAGATCGCAGGTACCTCCGGTCTCGGTGGTCAGCACCGTGTGCGCCGGCGATACGCTGCTGGCGGGCATGCTTCACGGTGTGCTTCTGGGCCAGCCCGACGAGGCAATATTGAAGTTTGCCACCGCTTTGTCTGCCGAATGCGTGCAACACATTGGCGTCGGAGACCCCGAGGCCCCGGACTTTCCCTCCCTTCTCCAACAAACCCGGGTGCAGCCGTGGCCCGCGGAAAACAACACCGGAGAGATACGGTTATGAATCTGATCATTGTGACTGCCTGCCCCCAGGGCGTGGCGACTCGTTTTCTGGCTGCCCGGGCCCTTGAGCGTGCGGCGAACCGGCGCGGCTGGTCTGTTACCACTGATACTCGAGGCCCGGATGGTAAAGCCGACAACAAGCCCAGCGAAGAGGCTATCCGACAGGCCGATCTTGTTATTGCCGCGGTCGGTGTCCCGGTAGATCTGGACGCCTATGCAGGCAAGCGGCTGCTGCAGATTCCGGTCACCGCGGCCCTGCCAGACCCGGACGCCATCCTCACCCGGGCGCAGGCGGAGGCCACACCCTGGGACCCGGCAATGGCCAGTCAGGAATCTATCGCAACCAGTCCCGGTGTCGGCAGTGGCTCTGCCGGTAAGCGGATCGTTGCCGTTACTGCCTGTCCCACTGGCGTCGCCCATACCTTTATGGCGGCGGAGGCACTGACCGCTGCCGCGGAATCCGCGGGCCACAAGATCCGGGTGGAAACCCAGGGCTCAGTTGGCGCGCAGGATCCTCTAACTGCCGAAGAAATTGCTGCTGCCGACGTGGTGATCCTGGCCTGTGACATCGAGGTGGACCCAGGACGCTTTGCCGGCAAGCGGGTATGGCGGACCTCGACCGGTGCGGCCCTGAAAAAATCAGCCGATACCGTCCGTGATGCACTGGCCGAGGCCGTGGTTTTTGAAGGCGGCCAGCAGAAAGCTACCAGTGGTGCCGGAGGCGGCGAAAAGCGAGGGCCCTACAAGCACCTGCTCACCGGCGTGTCCTTCATGTTGCCCATGGTGGTTGCTGGCGGTTTGCTGATCGCACTGTCCTTCGTGTTCGGGATTGAAGCGTTTCAGGAGGAAGGCACGCTGGCCGCTGCCCTGATGCAGATTGGTGGCGGCACGGCGTTCAAGCTGATGATTCCATTACTGGCTGGTTACATCGCCTGGTCGATTGCCGACCGTCCCGGTCTGGCCCCGGGCATGATCGGTGGGTTTCTGGCGGGTGAGTTAGGAGCTGGGTTCCTCGGCGGTATTGTGGCGGGTTTCCTGGCCGGCTATGTCGCGCGCTTTATCAGCCAGAAACTGCCGATGCCGGAGAGCATCGAATCGCTGAAGCCAATCCTCATAATTCCCTTGCTGGCCAGTCTGGTGACGGGCCTGGGGATGATCTATGTGATCGGAGAGCCCATGGCCGCCATCATGGGCGCCCTGACCGGTTTCCTCGAGAGTATGGGAACGACCAATGCGATCCTGCTTGGTGGCATTCTGGGCGCCATGATGTGCTTTGACCTGGGAGGACCTGTCAACAAGGCGGCCTATACCTTCGGCGTGGGTCTGCTGTCTGAGGGCAGCGGCGGCTCGGCACCCATGGCGGCCATCATGGCGGCAGGAATGGTACCGGCCATCGGCATGGGTGTGGCGTCGTTCATCGCCCGGCGTAAGTTTGCAGAGGCGGAACGCCAGGCCGGACGGGCATCATTTGTCTTGGGATTGTGCTTCATCTCGGAAGGTGCAATACCGTTTATGGCAAAGGATCCGTTGCGGGTTATCCCGGTGTGTATGATCGGTGGCGCAATTACCGGTGCCCTGTCGATGCTGTTCACCGTCAAGCTGATGGCACCCCACGGCGGGCTGTTTGTGCTTGCCATTCCGAATGCGGTTAGTACCGTATTGCCCTATCTGATTGCGATTACCGTGGGATCACTGGTGATCGGTTTCGGTTACGCGTTGCTGAAAACCGGCAAGGCGGAAGTGGCGACAGCGGTAAGCTGAAAATGTAAAAATTGCGGCCCTCGTCTGAGGGCCGCAATTAATCAACCGAATACAAAGAACGCCAGCTTGTTACCGTCCGGGTCTTTCACATAGGCGCCGTAGAACTGGTCCGGAATTCGCTGCCCGGGCTCGCCGTCGCAGGTGGCACCAAGTTCGATCGCTTTCTTGTACATGGCATCCACACCCTCTTTGGAACCCGCAGGAAGGGCGACCATATTGCCGTTGCCGGGATGGTTGGGCTCTTCGTTGAAGGGAACGCAAACGGCGATCATGGGCTCGCTCATGCGCTTGCCGATAAAGGCGATACGGCCCATGTCCAGAAGCAGCTTGGCCCCCTGGTCGCTCAACAATTCGGCATAGAATGCCTTTGCTCTTTCCATATCACTGACGCCAAGGGTGACGTATCCGATCATGCTTTTTCTCCATTCGGGTTGTTGTCGAACGCCAGAATACGCTGTTTTTTGGCTGTCAGCTCTTTTCAGCGCCGATTTCGCTGACGACGACCTGATTTCTGCCTGCCCGTTTTGCCTGGTAAAGCAACTGGTCGCATGTGGACAGCAGATCCCGCACACCGTTTATGCTTTGGTCCCAGCATACGACCCCGGCACTCAAGGTAACGTTGAAGGGAGTGTCATCTTCACTGAGAAAACTCTCTGTCTCCATACCGATACGCAGGGACTCGGCAACTTGGCGAGCATCACCTAAGGTGGTGTGAGGCATCAGAACGATAAACTCTTCGCCTCCCGTGCGCGCAACAATGTCGGTTTTGCGAGTCCGCGTTTCGATCAGATTGGCCACCGTGCGCAATACCTTATCGCCGGTGAGATGGCCCCAGGAATCGTTGACGCTTTTGAAGAAATCGATGTCCAGGGAAAGCAATGAGAACGGATGGTTATAGCGGGCGGATTGGTCAGCCAGTTCCTCGAGTTTTCTGAGCAGGTATCTCCGGTTATAGAGCCCTGTCAGTTCATCGGTAATCGTGAGGGCCTCCAGCTGGAATTCCAGGCGCTTCTGGTCGTCGATATCCGTAATAACGCCATGCCAGGTAGTACTACCGTCGGGATTTCGCTCTGGCTGGGAAACCCCTCGCAACCATTGGGTCTGGCCATCTTTGATGATGCGGTATTCACAAACCCATTCGCTTAGCGTCTTGCGGGAGAGTTCGATAGTCTCGTGAACTTTTGCGACATCCTCTGGGTGAATGGTTTCGAACATCCGTTCCGGGTTGGTCTGGGTTTCCGCGGCCGTTACGCCATAGAAATCCTTGGCCTTGCGGCTCATATAGGGGAAGTGAAAACTGCCATCTTTATTGAGAGTAAAGGTATATATGACCCCGGGGAGAGATTCGGCAAGCTGCTGCAGCTGGTGCTGGGAAACTTTCTCTTCCGTGACATCAAGATGCGTACCCATCAGCCAACGGCTTTCTGCCGTCTGGTCATTGTTGAACAGGGTTCCGCGGGTGTGGATGTAACGCCAGTCACCGTCCTTGTGAAGCATGCGAACCACGCACTCGAACTTGGTGGCCTCCCGGTTAAGGTAAGCATTGAGAGCCTCGTGCGCTGATTCGACATCGCTGGGATGACTGAGGCGCTCCCACGTCTCGAAGGATAGAGGTTCAAGCTCTTCCAGGGTATAGCCGAGCATACTGGCCCAGCGTTCGTTGAAGATAATTTCGCCGGTGTCCAGATTGTATTCCCAGGTACCCGCGCCAGTACCATCGAGAATGGCATTGAGCCTTGTTTCTGCAGACAGATGCATGTGATCCCTCACACGAAGGCCGCGATTTCGCGGCTAGTTCTGGCCCGAACGATAACGGGCCCAAGTGAAAGTGTTGGCCCATTCGAGCGCTTCTGCAAGTGGAAGCGGTGGGCTGTAACGATAACCCTGGCCAACATCGCAGCCAAGAGACAGTAGACGCTCCTCCTGTTCGGCCGTTTCTACCCCTTCTGCCACAGTACGCCTCTGAAAACTCTGGGACAGGCGCAAAATCGCTTCTACGATCATCGAGTTATCCTGGTTCCCGATCAGATCTCCCACGAAGGTTCGATCTATTTTCACTTCCTGGGCCGGCAAGGTCCGGAAATAGTTCAATGATGAGTAACCGGTGCCGAAATCGTCCAGGGAAATGCCCAGTCCGGCATTGCGGCAAACACTGAGGTTTTTCATGACCGTGGTGGTGTCGTCCAGGGCAGTGGTTTCAAGGATTTCTATGATCAGCCGGTCCCGCACCTCGTGAGGGCATTCGTTCATGGTGCCGGTGATGTCATCCGGGAAGTGTTCGCTCAGGAAGTGGGAGGGGCTCAGGTCGATGCTGACGGTATACGGCAACCCCAGGTTCATGAATTCGCAGATCACGCCGACTGCGCTTTCCATCACGAACAGGCCAACCTGTCTGGCGTATTCGGTGAATTCAAGGTGCTCCAGGAATCGGGCCGGCGACAGAAGCCCCTCCTCCGGGTGGTTCCAACGGATCAGTGCCTCAAAACCCTCTACCGATCCGGTGCGGTAGTTGATCTTGGGTTGGTAGTAGAGCTCGAACTGCTTTTTCGCCAGTGCCTCGTCAACCTGCTCGAGAACGCGGACACGCTCTTTCCGGGTATAGTGGGAGGCGAGGTCAAACAGGCTGTAGCTGTCTTTGCCCGCATCTTTTGCCGCATACATCGCTTGGTCGGCATGCCGGAGCAGTGTATCCGGATCCTCGGCGTCGTCAGGATAAACGGTCACACCCATGCTGGCCGACAGTTTCATGACAGAATTCTGGTAACTGATCGGGCGGCGTACAACTTCCAGAATGCGGTTGTAGACCGTCGAATCCTCCACATCCCGGAGTATGGCGACAAATTCGTCTCCCCCGAGACGACCGATGGCGTCATGTTGCCTCACAGTTGCTTTCAGGCGTTCGGAGATGATTTTCAGGACTGCATCACCAACTGCGGGGCCATGTTGGTCGTTGATGCCTTTGAAGCCATCCAGATCGATAAAACAGAGGGCAACTGTGCCTTCTCGCAGGTTCGCCTCGTGCAGCTCCTGGGTGAAAATCTCAGTGAGTTTCCGGCGGTTGGGCAAATCGGTGAGGGCATCGTAGTTCGCCGCTTTTTCAAGGCGTTTCTGGTGTTGCTGCTTCTCATGGTGCAACCTTTTGCGCTCGATCAGGTTGCCGAGGGTTTGCAGCAAAGGCTCGAGCTCTTCGGCCAGTTTTACTTTGTATCCGCCGAGACGGTTCGCCAGCCCCACCAGTCCAACTTGTTGATCTCCGGAAAACACCGGAATACCGATATAGGCATCAATATCTGGGTGCCCCTGAGGGAGCCCGCCGCGGCGAGGGTCGGTCGCGACATCGCTGGAAATGACCACCTCCCCCGAGGTCATGGGAAGTGCAATCAGGGTGTCCAGGCGATCGAACACAAGCCCCCGTCGTTCGACCTGTTGATACAACGCCTGGGTTTTGGGGTTCCAGGCAATATTGGTGATCGCTCCGATTTTCAGATAAGGGGCGCCATTCTCTTTTGATAGGGTTTCGCCAATAAACCCGAACTGGCTGCCGGTGAGCGACAGGAGATCGTTGAGCATCTGCTCGAAGGCCGCATTCTGGTTGTCACTGGTCAGAAAGACATTCAAAGCTCGCTGGATCGATCGGTTCAGGTGAGACACTTCCACGAATTCATGGTTCTCGATCGACAGGTACGTTCGCTCGAGCTCGTCCTCGATCATCGTGGCAAGGTTTCGGAGGATGTCCAGATCCAGTTCCCCGAAATCACGGGGCTGATCGTCGATGATGCAAATGGTGCCAATTTTGAAACCGGTCGGCTCACGTACTGGCATGCCGGCATAGAAGCGGATGTTGGGATGTCCGGTAACCAGTGGGTTCTGTGAAAAGCGAGGGTCCTTTGTAGCGTCGCAGACGATAAACGCCTTGTCCTGCTGAATGGCATAATCACAGAAAGCAACAGGGCGGGGGGTCTCGCTGACATCAAGGCCCTGACGCGACTTGAACCATTGACGGTTGGCATCAAGCACCGAAAAAAGCGCCGTTTTTACACCATAGTACTGGCGGGCAATCCGGGTAAGCCTTTCAAAACGGTCTTCCGGGGGCGTATCGAGAATGCCCAAACGCTCAAGGGCGGTGAGCCGTCGTTTTTCCAGGGTACTGCTATCCATGGTCGTGACTCACTTTGCTAGGCCAGGTGGTTATTTTTTGAACAAAGTTCGGCGGCGTCCATCCTCCTGTCACTTGAAACGTACGACCAGCTCGTGCAAATCGTTCGCAATCTGCTCAATGTTTTTAACGCACTCGGTGGACTCTTCACCTTTGGACAGGTTGTTGGATGCCAGATCCGAGATTTTCTCCACTTGCTCGTTGATCTGATCCGACACCTGGGCCTGCTCCTCCACGGCAGCTGCCATCTGCATTGCCATTTCGGCAATGTTGGAGACGGATTCAGCAATGTCATTAAGGGTGCTCTCGGCCGAAAGCATTTTTTCCATGCCCTCGTCTGCCGAAAGCTTGCCCTCGTCGGCTTTCTGGTTGGCCTCCTCGGAGCGGGCAATCAGTTCGCTGACAATGCCATGGATTTCACTCGTTGAATTGCGGGTCCGGGATGCCAGGCCCCTTACCTCTTCGGCCACAACGGCGAATCCGCGTCCATGCTCGCCGGCCCTCGCCGCTTCAATGGCGGCATTCAGGGCCAGCAGGTTGGTCTGCTCTGCAATCTCTTCGATAATTTTTGCGGCTGAGGCTATCTGCTGAGTCTGCTGAGCCAACTCGCCAACGGAAGCGCTAATGCCATGAACGGAACCTTTGAGAGATTCAATGGCTTCCCGGGTCCCGCGCACAACGGAACGCCCCTCATTGGCAAACTCTTTTGCGCCATCCGCCCGCTCTGCCGTGGACTGGACGTTCGAGGAGACCTCCGCAATGGTATGGGACATCTCGTGTACGGCTGCCGCAACCTGTTCGGTTTCGGCCTGCTGCTGTTTGAGTGCCTCCTGAGCTTCGAAGCTGACTTCGCGACCTTTCACAGAATACAGTCGCATCTCATCGGCGGAGTCTTCAAGCCGGGTGAGTACCGCATCAAGGTGAGCTTGTTGGGCCTTTACTGCAACCTTGATACGCCCAAGTGGCAAATCGTCATCAGTGTAGCTTCTTGCGGCCAGATCATCTGTGAAGCTGTGTGCCAGTAGCCTGGTGACCGAGCCCATCAGCTGTTTTCGGGCCAGATGCATCCAGCCGGCATAGGCAATCACGCCCCCAGCCAGCACAAGCTCGGACAACATTTTCTGATCGGCAAGAAACAGTGCCCCTGTGACAATGAAAACAAGCGCCAAAAAGATGGTGGGGGGTTGGACGCGGCGCCAGAAAGGGGTTCCTGTTCTGCCCGCCCTCAGGGCTGCGTATAGCTTTTCTGCGCGCTCGACGTCCTTCCTGTCGGGACAGGATCTCACGGACTCGTAGCCGACTACCTTGCCGTTTTCGGTGACCGGGGTAACGTAGGCACTGACCCAGTAGAAATCGCCGTTCTTGCAACGGTTCTTTACCAGGCCCATCCAGGGCTGTCCGGCCTTAAGGTGTGCCCACATGTTCTCATAGGCGGCGGGTGGCATATCGGGATGCCGGACAATGTTGTGAGGCTGGCCAATCAGCTCGTCCCGGCTGAAACCACTTATCTCCACAAAGGCCGAATTACAGTGCCTAATCTTACCTTTGAGATCTGTGGAGGAAATAAGTTTCTGATTGGGTGAGAAGGTTTTTTCGTTGTCCGTAACCGGTAGGTTTCTGCGCATTATCAACCCTGACATTAGCGTAAAAGACTTATTACTAAGTCAGGGTAGGACAAATATTGCAATAACTCTATCGGTGGGAACGGTGAAGGGCCTCAGGAATTTCCCTAATGACAACGCCCGAGGCGCTACCCGCCAACGCGACACATGGCGCTGGCGGGCCGTTTGTTCGTGGGGCAGCCTCCATTGGTAAGCCTCTCCCAGGGGTTAACGCTTTGCGGGCCGGGCCAGCCACTCATGCCCCTTCAACATCCCGTGCCAATACAGCGTTGGCAGCTGCTTGGCCTTCAACCACCAGGCGGCCCGGGTGGCCTTGGTGCCATCGTTGATCCATTTCGGGAAGCTGGGCTGAAGTACGCCGCCATAGCCAAATTCTGCGAGCACGATCTTGCCGTTTTCGACCGTCAGAGGGCAGGAGCCATAGCCCAGGTAGGCGGCTTCAAGCGGCTGGTTTCGGAGCGTCGCCACGAGGTTTTCAGCCACCACGGGTGCCTGCTTGCGCACCGCGGCAGCGGTTTTTGCGTTTCCGGTTCCGCTCACGTCGCCAAGGCCAAAAATGTTGGTGTAGGTTTTATGGCGCAGGGTATCGTCCTCAAGATTCAGCCAGCCGCCTTCATTGGCCAGTGCGGATTCCCGGATCAGCTTCGGTGCCCGCTGGGGCGGCACGGCGTGCAGCATATCAAAGCTTACTTCGCGGTCCTGGCTGTTGCCCTCGCCATCGGTTGAGCGGAAAACGGCTGTTTTCGAAGGCCCGTTCACGGCAACCAGTGTGCTCTGGAAATTCAGATCGATGCCGTATTTTTCGACATAGGCTTCCAGGGCCGGGACGTAATCGGCGACACCAAACAAGACGGCTCCGGCGTTGTGAAACTGGATATCCACATTGTTGAGCACGCCGTGCTTGAGCCAGTAATCGGCAGACAGATACATGGCTTTCTGAGGGGCGCCGGCGCATTTGATCGGCATTGGCGGCTGGCTGAAAAGAGCCCGGCCTTTCTTGAGCTTCTGCACCATGTCCCAGGTGTAGCTGGCCATGCCTTCCCGGTAATTGGATGTGACCCCGTTGGAGCCCAGCGCTTCGTCAAGACCGTCGATGCCGGCCCAGTTCAGCTCTAGCCCGGGAGCGAGCACCAGGGCTTTGTATTGCACGGAGGAACCGTCACCCAGAGAAACCTGGTTGTTGTCCTGGTCGATGGCGGTTACCGGTTGCTGGTACCAGGATACGAATTTTGGCATCACTTCTGACATGGGCTTGGAGGTGACTTCTGGCCGGAAAACCCCACCACCCACCATGGTCCAGCCGGGCTGGTAGTGGTGCCGGTTAGCCGGCTCGATAATGGCGATGTCGATATTGCCATCCCGTTTGTGGATGCTGGATGCCACCGATATACCGGCTGCTCCGCCGCCCACGATTACGACGGTATGGGTTTTGACGCTGCCCGTGGTGGTTGTGTTGCTGGTCATGCCTCGAACCTCTTGTCTTTGTTTGCTGTGCGCGAGTGAGCTTGAGATATATTAAAGCCTACCAAACTTAATGTTCTATCGTTAGCATAAATGGAAATATACAAGGTTGGCCAGCTTCGGCACAGGCATAGCGTCGAAAGTGACTTTGTCACTGAAGGCTCGATTTTGCCCAGGTACATTGGTTTCAAAGTTTTTCGATCAACCCAAAAAGGAGCTTTTCCCATGATCAAGTCAATCAAAGCCATCGCCGCGGCTGCGGTTATTGCAGCCGTACCTTTCAGCGCTTATGCCGACAGTCATAAAGGGGGTGTTGAAGAAGTGCTGGTGATCCTGTCCAGCGATTCGCTGCAGACACAGGGCATGGCGATGGTGCTTTCGAACACCATGGCCCAGCAGGGCGCCAAGGTAAACGTGCTGCTGTGCGACAAAGCCGGTGACCTGGCACTTAAGTCCTACGAAGCGCCCGCCCTCAAACCCAAAGATGTGACTCCGGGGCAGATGCTGCGCGGTCTGTTGAAAAACGGTGGTGAGGCGAAGGTCTGTGCGCTGTATCTTCCGAACAGCGACTACGGCAAGGACGATCTGATTGACGGCGTGGGCGTTGCCATGCCGCCGGAAATGGCCGGCCAGATGCTCAACCCGAAGATGCGTACGTTCACTTTCTGAGTTTGCAAGCCCGGTGTCCAGTGACCCGGGCGTTTATATCTGACTCAAGGACGATAGATCTTGTCGGCGTTCAGCGTCATGGACCATGGCAGGCCGTCATTCTGCCAGCCATTTACAATTCTCATGCCTTTCTTCTTGCCTTCTTTGGCGCCACTTCCCTGAAAGCCGTGGTCAATGTACTTCACATTGGTGAAGCCGCGCTCCAGCAGGTATTCCGCGCTTGGCTTGCCACGGCTGGACCCGGAGCGGCACATGGTAATGACCAGATCATCCCTGGTAAGGCCTTTTTCCTTCAGGGCCTTTTCTACCTGTGAAGCGAACTCCGGATTGGTGTTCATGGCAAACCGACCCTTGTCATCAAGGAAAGTCGAGCGATCGGCGAGTTTGAACGGGATATTCTTGTCGACCACATCGGTGAATCCGATAAACATGATTTCAACCGGATCCCGGACATCCACAAACAGGAGTTGGTCTCCCTGCTCCTGAACCATGTCATAGGTTTGCTGTGGGGTGAGGGAAAGTGCCTCTTCCGCCTGGGCGCTGAAGGCAATGGCGATAGTGGCGAGCAGGGCTGTCAGTATATGCTTCATGATGGTTTCCTCCTGCATTGGGGAGGCCCGCCGAACGACGGGCCCCTTATCTATCCGCGAGTCGGATTAAAGCTTGGTGGTGCGGAGATACGGACGGATTTCATTCCAGCCCTGCGGGAACAGACCCTTGGCTTCCTCGTTGGAAATGGAGGGCGGAATGATCACGTCGTCTCCTTTGCGCCAGTCGGCCGGCAGGGCAACCTTGTTGGCATCACCGGTTTGCAGGGCATCGATGACCCGGAGGATCTCGTCGAAGTTACGGCCGACCGCCATCGGGTAGGTCATGGTCAGACGGATCTTCTTGTTCGGGTCGATGATGAACACGCTGCGCACGGCTGCGGTTTCGCTCTCACCGGCGTGGATCATTTCGTACAGCTCGGCCACTTTGTGGTCAGCGTCGGCAACGATCGGGAACTGGAGGTCGCAGTTCTGGGTGTCGTTGACGTCTTCAATCCACTTTACGTGCTCTTCCACGGTATCGGTGGAAAGACCCAGGGGCTTCACGTTGCGGGCTTCGAATTCTTTCGCCAGCTGCGCGGTGCGGCCCATTTCAGTGGTGCACACCGGCGTGAAGTCGGCCGGGTGGCTGAAGAAGAATACCCAGGAATCACCTGCCCAGTCGTGGAAGTTGATCTGGCCGGCGGTGCTGTCGATGGTGAAGTTCGGGGCGGTAGAGCCAAGCAATAAACTCATGATGAATCTCCTGTCGGGTTTTGCTGGTGGAGGCGGGTTGCCTCTTGATGTCGGAGTAACAATAACCCGCCGGGAGGCCCTTAGCCAAGAAAGTTATATCTATAGAACAAATAGGTTTAACAAATTGAGGGCGGGCCTTTCTCAGTAGATCGCTCTACCGTGAGGGTTACTTCTCTGTCCTGATAAAGCGTTTACTCTGTGGCATGCTTCAGATTGTGCCCATAGTCGCAGGCCCCCTTGAAAATGATCGAAAGCCGAACTTTCGCCCCTCTCGCACTCCTACTGCTCACAGGTCTGCTGGCAGGTTGTGCGTTGCCATCCCTGAAAGACCGCTCACAGTCTGTTGCATTCGTTCAGGCGCAGACGGCAGATACGCGCCTTGGCAGCGCAGTTGGCAGAGAGATTGAAACCCACCCCGATCTCAGTGGTATTACAACACTGGAGGATCCGCTGGACGCTTTCGTTGCCCGCGCTTTGCTCGCAGAGGCCAGCGAGAGATCCCTGGATGTCCAGTACTACATCTGGCGGGACGATATTACCGGCAAGCTGCTTCTGTACTCGCTATATCGCGCGGCCGAACGTGGCGTTCGGGTTCGGTTGCTCCTGGATGACAACGGCATCGCCGGCCTGGACGATCTCCTGGCGGCGTTAAATCATCACGACAACGTCGAGGTTCGGCTGTTCAATCCGTTTGTGATTCGTAGTTCCCGGACTTTGGGCTTTCTGACGGACTTTGGTCGCCTGAACCGCCGGATGCACAACAAGTCATTCACGGCTGACAACCAGGCCTCCATTATTGGCGGCCGCAACATTGCTGATGAGTATTTCGGTGTGGGTGACGGTACGCTGTTCGCGGATCTGGATGTTCTGGCGATCGGGCCCGTCGTGGAGCGTGTCTCCAGGGATTTTGATCGCTACTGGGCGAGTCAGTCCGCGTATCCGGTGGATCGGTTGCTCGCAGGCGCCGATGATGAGGATCTGGATGCCATGGCAGCAAGTCTTGCTTCCGTCGAACAGGATGCTGAAGCCCGGCGCTTCGTGGCTGCTTTGCAGAATTCGGATTTTCTCAGGGAATTGCTGGACCGGGAGGTCTCTTTTGTCTGGGCGCCGGTAGAGATGGTGAGCGATGATCCTGCCAAGGCCCAGGGGCTCGAAGGAGAGCAGAGTCGATTGAGCCAACAGTTGGCCCTGGCGTTGGGTGAACCTGAAAAGACAGTGACCCTGGTTTCGCCCTACTTCGTTCCCGGTAATCGTGGCGTCGAGCTGTTTCGCGAGCTTGAAAGCGCCGGTGTGCAGGTGCGGATTCTCACCAACTCCCTGGAAGCCAACGACGTCGCCCTGGTGCATTCAGGCTATGCGAAATACCGGGAGGCCCTATTAGAGGCGGGCGTTGAGTTGTTCGAGCTGCGCAAATTCAGGTCTGAGGATGAAGACAGCAAGTCGAGCCCTCGCGGCATTGCCGGCAGCTCGGCCGCCAGCCTTCACGCCAAAACCTTCGCCGTAGATGGTCAGTCGCTTTTCGTTGGTTCCTTCAATTTCG
This sequence comes from Marinobacter sp. L-80, assembly GCF_056859395.1. Lineage (NCBI taxonomy): Bacteria > Pseudomonadati > Pseudomonadota > Gammaproteobacteria > Pseudomonadales > Marinobacteraceae > Marinobacter > Marinobacter sp. L-80. The sequence continues at coordinate 139,391 of NZ_JBSXOI010000074.1, read as the reverse complement.
ACCCCCGTTCAGCGAATCTGAACACCGAGCTGGGTTTTCTGATCAAGAGCCCGGAGCTGGCGACCGCACTTGAATCCGCCTTTCCCGAGAAAGTCAGACTTGCGGCTTATGAGGTTATGCTGGATGAAGACGGCAATCTCCGATGGCTGGAGTTCACGGGTGCAGAAACGATCGAGCACCACCATGACCCGAATACCGGCCCTTTCAAACGGGCATTGGTGTATCTGTTCTCTTTGTTGCCTGTGGAGCCGTTGCTTTAGTTACGTAATCAGCGCTGTGATTGACGGCCTCGACGATAAGTCGATTTTTTGATGCGTACCGCTAGGGGGGAAAAACGGGAAGGGAATAAACGGGAAAATGGTCGGCGTGGCAGGATTCGAACCTGCGACCCCTTCGTCCCGAACGAAGTGCGCTACCAAGCTGCGCCACACGCCGATCAACGGCCGGTATTATACGGATTCGCTTTGGTTTTACCAGCCCTCGGCGGATAAAAGGGCATCCGTAAATTTGCTCAGATTATCGTAGATACTGACATCGGCGCCGGGTATAGGCCGGGCCTCCAGATGGCGTTCGGTGTCCAGGCCGTTGCCAGTTCGCACGAGTACCGGACGGCACCCTTCGGCGTGGCCGGCTTCCAGGTCCTTGCGGCTGTCTCCCACCATGATGACCCCTTCAAGACTGGCGAGATGAAAATGCTCGCGGATCTGCTCCAGCAGGCCGGTGAGTGGCTTGCGGCAGCAGCACTGGTCGTCGGGGTGGTGGGGGCAGTAGGCAATGAAGTCGATGCAGCCACCCTGGGCTTCCACCAGCTGCTCGAGCTTCTCGTGCATGGCATCCAGCTCATCGGTGTCGTAGTAGCCGCGGCCGATGCCTGACTGGTTAGTGGCGATGGCAATGCGATGGCCGGCAATACAGAGCCGGGCCACCGCCTCAACGCTGCCGGGAATGGGGTGCCATTCATCCGCCGAGCAGATGTAGTTGCCATCGTACTCGTTGATGACCCCGTCCCGGTCGAGAATGATCAACATCGCTGTGCGCGTGCCCCTTGGTCCGGTCTCAGCCTGCTGTGGGCAGCAGGGAGATATCCGCAACGCGCAGGAACAGGTTGCGCAGGCGGTTCAGCAACGCCAGCCGGTTGTTCCTTACCGCCTCGTCGTCGGCCATGACCATCACTTCATCAAAGAAGTTGTCCACCGGTGCACGCAGGCTGGCCAGTGAGCTCAGGGCACTGGCGTAGTCGCCGTTCTCGAACAGCGGCAGAACTTTCGCGGCCTGTTGGTCGACCTGCTCGGCGAGGGCCTTTTCGGCGCTGTCCTGCAGCAGGCTGGCGTCGACCGTTTCGCCGATGCTGTCGCCACCCTGTTTGGTCAGGATGTTAGAAACCCGCTTATTGGCGCCGGCCAGGGCCTGCGCTTCGGGCAGCTGCCGGAAGGCTTCCACCGCTTTTACCCGGCGGTCGAAATCCAGCGGGCGGGTCGGACGGCGGGCGTGAACGGCCAGGTAGACCTCGGCGCCAATGCCCTGCTCGTCGTAGTGGGCACGGAAGCGCTCCAGCATATAGTCCACCACGGTGCTGGCGGTGTTCTGCTCGGTCAGCAAGGTGAAGTTCTCTTCGGCCCACTCGCAGCAGGTTTGCAGGTCCAGCGGCAGTTCGCGCTCGATGATAATGCGCAGCACCCCGAGGGAGGCCCGGCGCAGGGCGAACGGGTCCCGTGTGCCGGATGGCGGCTGGTTGATGCCGAACAGGCCCACCAGGGAGTCCAGACGGTCCGCGATGGCGATGGCACAGCCGGTCAGGGTTGTTGGCAAATCGTCGCCAGCGAAACGGGGCATGTACTGTTCGTTCAGTGCCTTGGCCACGTCTTCCGGTTCGCCGTCATTGGCGGCGTAGTATTGGCCCATGATGCCCTGCAGGTCGGTGAACTCCAGGACCATTTCGGTGACCAGGTCGGTCTTCGCCAGCATGGCGGCGCGCTCGGCGAGGGCCGGATCACTGCCGATGGCGTCGGCGATTTTCTTGGCCAGTGCGGCAACGCGCACAGACTTGTCGTAGATACTGCCCAGTTTTTCCTGGAACACGATGGGCTTGAGGGCGTCGATGCGATCCTCGAGTTTGGTCTTCCGGTCGGTCTCGTAGAAGAACGCGGCATCGGAGAGCCGGGGCCGGATCACTTTCTCGTTACCGGAAACAACCTGTGACGGGTCCTTGCTTTCGATGTTTGCCACGGTGATGAACAGCGGCAGCATTTCCCCGTCGGCGGCCACCACGTGGAAGTACTTCTGGTGTTCCTTCATAGAGGAAATCAGGGCCTCCGCTGGAACCTCGAGGAACCGTTCCTCGAATCGGCCCATCAACGGCACTGGCCACTCGTTGAGCGCGGTGACTTCGTCCAGCAGGTCCTCATCGATGACGGCCTTGCCACCGGCTTCCTTCTCGGCCAGCTCGGTGACGCCGGCGCGAATCTGTTCCCGGCGCTCGGCGAAATCGGCAATCACATAGCCTTCCTGCTTGAGGACGACTTCGTAATCACCCGGCGTAGGTACGATCAGGGATTTCGGGCAATGGAAGCGGTGACCGCGGGTCTTGTTGCCCGGAGTCAGGCCCATGATGGGCGCCTCGATCACCTTGTTGCCGAACAACATTACTACCCAGTGGACCGGACGCACGAACTCGGTACGGTGGCCACCCCAGCGCATGCGCTTGGGAATCGGCAGGCCGGCCAGGGATTGCTCCACCAGTTCCGGCATCAGCTCTACGGTGGGCTTGCCCTGCTCGACCGTGCGGTAGACCACCCAGGCACCCTTGTCGGTTTCCAGGGTGTCGAGCTGGTCCGGGGTTACGCCCAGAGAGGTGGCAAAGCCGGTCAGCGCGCGGGTCGGATTGCCAGCGTCGTCGAATGCCGCCTTGACGGCAGGGCCACGTTTTTCAACCGACTTGTCCGGCTGGGAGTCAGCCAGATCCCGGATCCGCACGGCCAGGCGGCGCGGAGCGGCAAAGGCTTCAACCTTGCCAAATTCGATGCCCGCTTCTTCCAGGCCCCGGGCAATGCCCTGGGTGAAGGCGTCAGACAGCGGCTTGAGGGCCTTGGGGGGCAGTTCTTCGGTGCCCAGTTCGACCAGAAAATCCTGTGTTGCCATGGTTATGCGTTCCCCTGTTCCTGCTGTGCCTTCTTCGCTTTCTTGCCTTTCTTGCTTTTCGCCTTGTCGTCGGCGGCCTCAGCGGCGGCAAGGACTTCCTTGCGCAACGCCTCGGGGGCGAGCGGGAAGCCAAGCGAGCGACGGCTGTCGAAGTACGCCTGGGCGACGGCACGAGCCAGGGTGCGAACCCTCAGGATGAAGCGCTGACGCTCGGTAACCGAGATGGCGTGGCGGGCGTCCAGCAGGTTAAAAGTATGGGAGGCCTTGAGAACCTGTTCATAGGCTGGCAGGGCCAGGCCGGCTTCGATCAGCCGTGCGCTCTCCCGCTCGTGAACATCAAAGCTATGAAACAGGAACTCGGTGTCAGCGTGCTCGAAGTTGTAGGTGGACATCTCCACTTCCTGCTGGTGGAACACGTCACCGTAGGTGACCACACCGTCCGGGCCCTCGGTCCAGACCAGGTCGTACACGCTGTCGACGCCCTGCAGGTACATGGCGATCCGCTCAAGCCCGTAGGTCAGTTCGCCGGTCACCGGGAAGCATTCCAGGCCGCCAACCTGCTGGAAGTAGGTGAACTGAGTCACTTCCATGCCGTTCAGCCAGATTTCCCAGCCCAGACCCCAGGCGCCCAGCGTCGGGGACTCCCAGTTGTCTTCTACAAACCGGATGTCGTGAACGAGCGGGTCCAGACCCAGCGCCCGCAGGGAATCCAGGTACAGTTCCTGGATGTTGTCCGGTGATGGCTTCAGAACCACCTGGAACTGGTAGTAATGCTGCAGGCGGTTCGGGTTCTCACCGTAACGGCCGTCGGTAGGACGGCGGCTGGGCTGAACGTAGGCGGCGTTCCAGGTTTCCGGCCCGATGGCACGCAGGAAGGTGGCCGGGTGGAACGTGCCGGCACCCACTTCCATGTCCAGTGGCTGGAGGACCACGCAGCCATGCTGCGCCCAGAAATTCTGCAGAGCCAGGATAAGGCCCTGGAAGGTCCCGATATCCGGAGTTGTCTGTTTCGTTGCCTTGTCTGTCACGACGGTTGCCTGCTGATCAGTCTGTGTGTGGCGCCCCGGTTGTCCTTCGGGGCGCTCCGAAAAAAGAAAGGCGCATTATACGCGTGCTGGCTGTGTATTTCTAAGTCAGAAGAAGGTAAGACCCACCTGGAACAGTTTTTCCACATCCCGGATGCGGGTTTTGTCCACCAGGAACAGGATTACGTGGTCGTCCGGTTGGATCCGGAGATGATCGTGGGCGATCAGAACTTCATTGCGGCGCACGATGGCGCCGATGGTGGTGCCTTCTGGCAGGTTGATTTCATCAAGCCGTTTACCGACCACTTTTGAAGACCGGTGATCCCCATGGGCAATGGCTTCGATTGCCTCTGCCGCGCCCCTGCGCAGTGAGTGAACGTTCACAACATCGCCCCGGCGAACGTGGGTCAGAAGGCTGCCAATGGTGGTCTGTTGGGGCGAGATGGCCACATCGATGTCGCCGCCCTGAATCAGGTCCACGTAGTCCGGATTGTTGATCAGGGTCAGGACCTTGCGAGCGCCCAGGCGCTTGGCCAGAAGCGAAGCCATGATGTTGGCTTCATCGTCGTTGGTCACTGCGCAGAACACATCGGTACTCTCGATGTTCTCTTCCAGCAGGATATCCTTGTTGGCGGCGTTGCCCTCCAGCACCACGGTCTTGCGCAGGTTCTCCGAGAGCATGACACAGCGCTCGTGGTCCCGCTCCAGCAGTTTGACCTGGTACCGGTTCTCGAGGGTATGGGCAAGCCGCTGACCGATATTGCCGCCCCCGCAGATGAAGATGCGCTTGTAGGGTTTGACCAGGGGTTGGAGTTCGCTCATCACCGACTTGATGTGGTCACCGGCGGCAATGAAGAACACCTCGTCCCCGTCTTCAATCACCGTGTTGCCCTCGGGCATGATCGCCCGGTCTTTGCGGAAGATGGCCGCCACCCGGGTATCGATCTTGGGCATGTGGGTGCGCAGGTAAGACAGCTCATGGCCCACCAGCGGGCCACCCTTGGTGGCACGGATGGCCACAAGGCGGGTCAGGCCCTTGGAAAACTCCAGTACCTGGAGGGCGCCGGGGTTCTCGATCAACCGGGTGATGTGTTTGGTCACCAGGTGTTCGGGGCTGATCAGAACATCAATGGGAAAACCCCGCAGGCTGTCGAGGTCCTTGGTCTGGTCGCGCTGGTAGAAAAGTTCGGATTTCGCCAGATAGGCGTTGGCTCGTACCCGGCATATGGTGGTCGGGGTCTTGTACAGCAGTTTGGCCACCTGGCAGGCGACCATATTTGTCTCGTCACTGTTGGTGACGGCAATCAGCATGTCGGCGTCTTCGGCCCCGGCCTGTCGCAGTGCCGTGGGATAGGACGCCGCGCCCTGAACGGTGCGGATGTCGAGCCGGTCCTGCAATTCGCGCAATCGGGCACCATCGCTGTCGATAATGGTGATGTCGTTGGCTTCGTTGGCTAGGTTTTCGGCAAGGGTACCGCCGACCTGGCCGGCACCGAGAATCAGGATTTTCATGGTTCGGGTTTCTCCAGCACGGCGTAGAAGAAGCCGTCATGGCTGTCCGGATCCGGGAGCAGTTGCCGCCCCGCACCCATATCGCGTCCCCATTGAGCTTCCGGCTCAACGAGAATGGCATCGGTCTGCTGCTTGCAAAACCGCTGAATTATACGGTGGTTTTCCTGCGGGAACACCGAGCAGGTGGCATACACCAGCCGGCCTCCGGGTTTCAGGATAGCCCACATTGCGTCCAGCAACCCGAGCTGTATGGCCGCCAGGGGGGTAATGTCCGATTCACGGCGCAATAACTTGATATCAGGGTGGCGGCGAATCACGCCGCTGGCGCTGCAGGGCACGTCCAGAAGAATGCGATCGAATGCCTCGCCGTCCCACCATTGTTCGGTCGCAGCCGCATCCGCCTGTTTCAGGGTGGCGTTGAGGTCAAGTCGATCCAGATTCTCCTGAACCCTGGGCAGGCGATCAGCGGATTCGTCGATGGCGACCACTTCCGCCAGCTCGCCACAGCTCTCCAGAATCGCACAGGTTTTGCCGCCGGGAGCGGCACAGGCATCCAGAACCCTCTGGCCAGGCGCCAGGTCCATCAGGGTGGTACACAATTGTGCGGCCTCATCCTGCACGCTGACAGCGCCATCGGCGAACCAGGGCAGCCGATCGACAGGAACCGGAGTGGCCAGTTGAATGCCGTGGGGTGCGAAGCGCGTTGCCTTTGCTTCGATGCCGGCCTCAGCCAGCAGGCCAAGATACTCATCCCGGGCAAAACGGAGGGCATTTACCCGCAGGGTCATGGGGGCCTGGGCATTGTTGGCGTCGAGAATGTGCTGCCAGTCTTCCGGCCAGTTGTGGCGGAGCTTTTCCACCATCCACACCGGGTGGCTGAACCTGCCGGCATCGTCTGCCGGTTCTTGTGCGCCTTCCCGCTCCGCGGCCCTGAGGACACCATTCACCAGCCCGGTCAGATGGGGTTTGTCCAGGGCGCGACAGGCTTCAACGGTTTCATTGAGAACGGCGTAATTGGCCTGTTGGCTGAAGCGCAACTGGAACAGGGCAACCAGCATCAGGTGATGGATGATGCGGTCGGGCTTGCGCAGAGGTTTTTTCAGCCGGCTGTTGAGCTCGCCGTCCAGGCGGTAAAACCAGCGGCAGGTGCCGTAACAGAGCGCCTGGAGAACCGGACGTTCATTGGCGGGCAGGCGGTTCAGTGCGGGCGGCAGGCACTGGGACAGGGACTGGCCATTCTCCACGGAAAGCATCACACCCGCGGCGATGGCGCGCATGGGGTGTTGTCGGTCGCCCATCTCAGCGCAGCTCCTGGCCGGGCATGAGCAGCTCCTTGCCGCCATTGATCAGGTCGTTCACGCTTTGGGCGCGGGAGCCCGGCAGCTGGAGACGGGTGATGCGCAGGGTGCCGTTGCCGCAGGCAATGTCGATCCCGTCCCGGTCCCGTTGTACTACGGTGCCGGGGAAAGCGTCGCTGGCGGTAACCAGGGCCTGGGCTTCGTGAATCCGGATGCGTTGGTCACCCAGATCGGTGTAGGTTCCGGGCCAGGGGTTAAAGGCGCGAACCAGCCGTTCAATCGCTATGGCATCTGCGGCCCAGTCAATATGGCCTTCAGTCTTGCTCAGTTTGCTGGCGTAGCAGGCCAGCTGGTCGTTCTGGAATTCCCCGGTGAGTTCGCCCTTCTGAAGAAGCTCCAGGGCCTTGATGATGGCCTGGCCTCCGAGTTCAGCCAGGCGGTCATGGAGACTGCCGCCGGTGTCGTTGTCCTCGATGGTGGTCAGGGATTTCAACAGCATGGCGCCGGTATCCAGGCCCTCGTCCATCTGCATGATGGTGATGCCGGTTTCCGCATCGCCTGCCGCTATGGCCCGCTGAATAGGTGCGGCGCCGCGCCAGCGCGGCAGCAGCGAGGCGTGGATGTTCAGGCAGCCGTGGGTTGGAATGTCCAGGACCGCCTTCGGCAGGATCAGACCGTAGGCCGCGACAATCATCACGTCCGGATTCAGATCGGCCAATTGTTTCTGGGCGTCGGGCGTTTTCAGTGTTTCGGGCTGGAAGACCGGGATCCCGTGGTCCAGCGCCACCTGCTTGACCGGGCTGGGCTGCAGCTTCCGGCCACGGCCGGCGGGACGATCCGGCTGGGAGTAAACGCCAACAATGGTGTGGCCGGCTGCAATCAGGGCGCGGAGCGCGGTTGCCGCAAAATCCGGTGTACCAGCAAAAACAAGTCGCACGGTGTAGTGATCTCTGTTCCGTTGTATACGAAAAGACCGGGTCATGACCCGGTCCGGAATAGTGTCTGGTTTTGGGCTAGGCCAAAGCCTGATCAGGCACTTTTCTTGTGCTGCTTCTCCAGCTTTTTGCGAATGCGGTTGCGCTTGAGAGAGCTCAGGTAGTCAACGAACAATCTGCCGTTCAGGTGATCCATCTCATGCTGGATACAGACAGCCAACAGGCCTTTCGCTTCCAGTTCAAACGGTTTGCCGTCCCGGTCCATTGCACGGATCATGCAGTGTTCGATCCGCTCAACGTCTTCGTAGAAACCGGGCACAGACAGGCAACCTTCCTGCATGGCTTCTCGTTCGCCGTCCAGCACTTCCACCTCGGGATTGATGAACACCCGCGGCTCGCTCTTGTCCTCGGACAGATCCATAACGATGATCTGTTTGTGCACATTCACCTGGGTGGCCGCAAGGCCAATGCCGGGCGCATCGTACATGGTCTCGAACATGTCGTCGATCAGCTTGCGGTCGGCGTCTGTCACCTCTTCTACCGGTTTGGCAATGGTGCGTAGACGGGGATCCGGGTATTCGAGAATCTCTAGTATCATAGGTCGGTCTTTTAGCCTGTATGTCGGGATGCCCGCGGTATTGTGCCGGCATGCCTTTTGACTTTGCTGCTCTTTGTAACAGTGTGAAACTGATCTCCGAAATGCGACAGCGTACTGCGCAAATTTTCACCTTGCCTCTACTATTATCGGGGCAAGGCCCCAGCTTTCAACGGCTGGAGGGGTTCTCAAGCTTTATAAGACTATTATCCAACAATTCGTCGATTGAGTACAAACTGATCAGTTAATAGTTAAAATCTTTCAACGACGGGATAGAATTTACTGGAAGAACAAAAGATAACATCACAATTTGCGAGACTTCTTCTATAGTAACTGGAATAACAACGTAATAAGCTGCAGGTAACTGACTGCATCCCAACAGAATGCAAAGAATCAAGGCACGCGATCAAGGACTTACACAATGAGGAAACTGCTGTACGCTCTGGCAGCAACTACGCTGCTTATAACCTCCTGGGCTCATGCTGCACCGGAGCTGCGGTCCGATCATCCCGAGCGTTACACCGTAGTTAAGGGTGACACCCTCTGGGACATTTCGGCCCGTTTTCTGAACAACCCCTGGTACTGGCCGGAAATATGGCATGTAAACCCGCAGGTCGCCAACCCTCACCTGATTTATCCCGGTGATCGCCTTGCCCTGGTTTATATTGATGGCAAGCCCCGTATTACGAAGGTTGCCAGCAACGATGTCGTAAAGCTGTCGCCCAAGGTACGTTCCGAGCCCATCGATACGCCCATCCCGGCGATCCCGCTTGATGCCATTGGCAGTTTCCTGACGGACACCCGTATTGTCAGCCCGGAAGAGATCAACGGTGCTCCGTATGTTCTCGAAGGTGAAGACGGCCGGATTATCACCGGTGCCGGCGACAAGCTCTATGCTCGCGGAGAAAAGCCTGCAGACAAGGTGGGTGTATTCCGTCGCAGCAAGGAATTCCGGGATCCGGATACTGGCGAGTTCCTCGGTCTTGAGGCGCGCAGTATTGCCCGTGGTGATGTCGCCCGGGAAAACGGCGATGTGTTGACCGTAAACCTGACCAGCTCCAGCGAAGAAGTTCGCATTGGTGACCGACTGATGGTGAGTGAAGACCGCCGTCTGACCACCAGCTTTGTGCCCAGTGCTCCCGACCAGGATATTGAAGGGCAGATGATCTCGGTTGATGGCGGTGTAAGCCAGATCGGTCAGTTTGATGTGGTTGCCATAAACCGCGGCACTCGGGAAGGTCTGGAAGCTGGCAACGTGATGGCCGTGCTGAAAAGCGGCAACCTGGTTCGCGATCCGGTGACCGGAGAAACCATCGAGCTGCCCTCCGAGCGTGCCGGGTTGCTGATGGTGTTCCAGGCTTATGAAAAAATGAGCTACGGTCTGGTGCTGCAGGCCAACCGCGTGTTGACGGTGGGCGACAAGGTGACCAACCCCTGATTGACTGACTACCGATAGACGCAACGGCCGGACCAGGAAGGTCCGGCCTCGCTGTTTTCAAGGATGATGCCGTGTTTTCCTCTGCCACAGCCCAATGGCTGTTCCTGACTTGCCTGCCCGGCCTCGGCCGTACCCGTCGGCGTGAACTGCTGACTGAATTTCCTGATTTGCCCCAAATGCTTTCCATGAATGCTGCAACCCTGCGGGCCGTGGGCATGACTGCAGACGCCATGGCCGCAATCCAGGCCTGGCAAAAGCAGGATGATGCGCATCCGGCGGTTCGTGAGGTGCGGACCATAATGCACGATTGCCAGAAGCATGCCGTCGGTATTCTGACCTGGGGAGATACCCACTACCCCGAGCAGCTCCGGCACATTCACGACGCGCCCCTGGTGCTCTTCACCCGAGGTGATACGGAGCTCCTGGCACGGGACCAGATCGGTATCATCGGTAGTCGCAAGGCTACGCCCGCCGGCCTGGATCATGCCCGGCGTTTTGCCGCCGAACTGAGCGCCCGCGATCTGATGGTGACCAGCGGTCTGGCGCTCGGGGTCGATGGCGCTGCCCATGCGGGGGCACTGGATGCGGGGTATCCCACCGTCGCGGTGATTGGCTGTGGCCTCGACCGCGTCTACCCTCACCAGCATCGCCGCCTGGGTGAGCGAGTCGTTGCCGACGGACTGATGATTTCCGAGTATCCTCCTGGCACGCCGGCAAGAGCCGCGCACTTTCCCCAACGTAACCGGATTATCAGTGGCCTGAGCCGTGGGGTGCTGGTGGTCGAGGCGGGACTGCGCAGCGGCTCCCTGATTACCGCGAGGATGGCGCTGGAGCAGGGGCGGGAAGTATTCGCCATTCCCGGCTCGGTGCACAGCCCTGTTGCCCGGGGGTGTCATCACCTGATCAAACAGGGGGCCCGCCTGGTGGAAACGGTGGAGGATATCCTGGAGGAGCTTGGTGCCTGGTGGTCCCCGCCGCTGGTAACCGAGGCGGCTGGCACCCCGGAACCGAAGCCCGGAGGCAAGGGCCCCCTGGCTGGCCTCGACGGCCGTGAAATCGCGGTGTTTGAGGCTTTAGGGTATGATCCACAGTCAACCGACGCACTGAGTTCAGCAACCGGCCTTCCTGCCGATCAGCTTATGCAGTCCCTGTTGCTTCTGGAGTTGCAGGGGCTTGTCAGCTCGGCACCGGGAGGCTTTCAGAAAATCGCCTGAACCCCGTGTGATCATCTAACCGGATCAACGTCTGACACAAGCAGTATGGCCCATTCCCACCCTCTATCTGACTGGCAATTGCACTGCGCTCGCCGCATGGTTCTCGGAGGCGGCGTTATTGCCTATCCCACCGAGGCTGTCTGGGGGCTGGGTTGTGATCCCTGGGACCAGGAAGCGGTGGAGAAGGTTCTGGAGCTGAAGCGGCGCCCGGTCGAGAAAGGCGTGATTCTGGTGGCTTCTTCCCTTGACCAGGTCCGCTTCCTGCTGGATCCCCTTCCCCCTCTGCTCCGGGCCGAGGCCGAGCGGCACTGGCCCGGCCCCGTGACCTGTCTGCTGCCAGACCCGGAGCGACAGGTGCCGGAATGGGTGCGCGGAAAGCACAGTTCCATCGCGGTTCGGGTCAGCGAGCACCCGGTGGTGCGGGCGCTCTGTGAAGCGACGGGCATGCCCCTGGTCTCCACGTCCTGTAATCCGGCCGGGCGACCGCCTGCCCGCCATATCTGGCAGGTGCGCGGGTATTTTGGCGATCAGTTGGACTGGATCGTTCCGGGAGCACTGGGCGGTAATCGCAAACCCAGCCGTATTATTGATATTGTCAGCGGTCAGCAACTTCGTTAGGAGCGTTTATGGCACAGCAACCCGATAGCCAGGCGGTCAAGCAGTATCTGCTGGGCCTGCAGGAGTCCATCTGCAACCGTCTGGAGGCCCTCGATGATGGCGCATCGTTCATCAAGGATGCCTGGGACCGGCCCGAAGGTGGTGGTGGCGTCAGCCGGGTGATCACCGAAGGCCGGGTGTTCGAGAAAGGTGGTGTTAATTTCTCTCACGTTATGGGCGATACCATGCCAGCTTCGGCCACCGCCCATCGTCCCCATCTGGCTGGTGCACCCTGGCAGGCCATGGGTGTGTCCCTGGTGATCCATCCCAACAACCCCTATGTGCCGACCTCCCACGCCAACGTGCGGTTTTTTATTGCCACGCCGAAGAACAGCGAGCCGGTTTACTGGTTTGGCGGCGGCTACGATCTGACGCCTTACTACGGTTTTGAGGAAGACTGTGTGCACTGGCACCGGACAGCCCGCGACGCCTGTGAGCCATTTGGAGAGGGCACCTACAAGCGCTTCAAGGACTGGTGCGATGATTACTTTTATCTGAAACACCGGGATGAACCCCGGGGTGTTGGTGGTCTGTTTTTTGATGACCACAACACCGGCGACTTCGAGCAGGATTTCGGCCTGATGAAAGCGGTGGGCGATAGCTACATAGACGCCTACGAGCCGATCGTCCGGCGCCGAATGGATCATCCGTTTGGTGACCGTGAGCGGGATTTCCAGCTCTACCGCCGGGGGCGCTACGTGGAATTCAACCTGGTCTATGACCGCGGCACCCTGTTTGGCCTGCAATCCGGCGGTCGCACCGAATCCATACTGATGTCGCTGCCGCCGCTGGTGCGCTGGGACTACAACCGGACCGCGGAGCCCGATTCGGAAGAAGCCCGGCTGACAGACTATTTCCTGACCGGGCGGAACTGGCTGGAGACCCAACATGACTAACGATCTCTACGCGGTAGTTGGCAACCCCATCAGCCACAGCAAATCGCCGAGGATCCACAGCCTGTTTGCCAGCGAGACCGGTGAGCCGGTTGAGTACACGGCCATCCAGGCGCCACTGGATGATTTTGCCGGCACGGTGAGGCAATTCTTTGAACGGGGTGGCAAGGGCCTGAACGTAACCGTGCCCTTCAAGGAGGACGCCTGGAAGCTGGCGGACCGTCGTACCGAGCGGGCCGAGAATGCCGGGGCCGCCAATACCCTGTATCTCGATGACGAGGGCCGGCTCACCGCTGACAACACTGACGGGTGCGGTATTGTGCGAGACCTGGTTGTGAACCACGGTGTTGTCCTTGGGCAGGCACGCATCCTGGTGCTGGGGGCCGGTGGCGCGGTTCGTGGTGTTCTGGGGCCGATCCTGGCGGAGCATCCTGCCGCCATTACCATTGCCAACCGGACGGTTGCCAAGGCTGACGCGCTGGTTAAGCTGTTTAAACCCGTGGCGGGCGAGACCGCGCTTTCTGCCTGCGGATTCGAACAGCCCCGGGAGCCTTTTGACGTGATCATCAACGGTACCAGTGCCAGCCTCCAGGGCGATCTGCCACCGCTGTCACCGGAGGTACTCGGAGAGCAAACGGTGGTCTACGACATGATGTATTCTCTGCAGACCACCACCTTCAATCAGTGGGCACTTGAACAGGGCGCACAGATCGTCCATGACGGGCTTGGTATGCTGGTGGAGCAGGCGGCTGAATCGTTCCGGATCTGGCGCGGCATCAGCCCCGCCACACGTCCTGTCATTGAGGAATTGCGTAACGACTGAGTCGCGGCCCCCGGATTGGGCTATGCTCAGGGTCAACATTCCGTAGGGATTTTCGATGGATATTCTTACCCTTGTGGGGCTTGTGGCTGGTGTCCTGATCGTCTTGCTGGCGATGCTGGCCAACGCCTCCTTCCTGACGTTCCTGAACCTTCCGGGCCTCGCCATTGTGCTGGGCGGAACCTTTGGTGTAACCCTGATCAAATTCCGCATGGCGTCGGTGATGAGCGCGTTCCGCCTGGCCATGTCTGCCGCGTTTACCGACCGTATGGCGCGGCCGGCGGAGCTGATCCGGGAAGTGGGCGCGCTGGCCATGGTGGTGCGCAAAGAGGGCATTCTCGGCCTGGAAAACCACCAGACGGATAATGAGTTCCTGCAGAAGGCGATCAATCTGTGTGTCGACGGCCACCCGCCGGAACTGGTGGAAGAGGCGCTGGCCCAGGAAACCCAGCAGACCGCCGAGCGATACGAAGTGGCCGAGCGGGTGTTCCGGGGTATTGGCGAATCGGCCCCGGCCATTGGCATGCTGGGCACCCTGGTGGGTCTGGTACAGATGCTCAATACCCTGGATGACCCGTCCTCCATTGGCCCGGCCATGGCGATCGCCCTGCTCACCACCTTGTACGGTGCGTTTATTGCCCAGCTGATTGCCCTGCCCCTGGCCGACAAGCTGCAGCTGAAAGCCGAGGACGAGGCCCGGAACCAGATGCTGATCATCACGTCCATCAAGAACATCATGCGCGGCGAGAATCCCCGCGTAATGACGGAACTGCTGTCCTCCTTTGTTACCCCTGAGCAGCGCACCGGCCTGGCGCCGGAGCGGGAGGCCTGAGGGTTTGGAACTGGTCCAGAAGAAAAACAGGAAGCGTCTGCAGAACCAGACGCCGGCCTGGATCGTCACTTTTGCCGATCTGGCCACCCTGCTGCTGACCTTTTTCATACTGCTGCTGTCGTTTGCCGAAATGGACGTTGAGAAGTACCGGGCCATGGCCAACTCCATGGCCGTGGCCTTTGGCTCCAGCAACGTCCTGGCGGAGGATATTGGTGGCTCCCCGTTGACCATGATTGAATCGGACACGGTCTCCCTTCCCGAGCCCACAGAATCCCAGGCACGGGAGCCCGAGTTCATTGATGAGCGCGCGGAGGGTGCCGCGCCCACCCAGATTCCGGGTGGTGTGATCGATCTGGCCAGCCGGATGATCCGGGAACTGGAATCGGAGGTGGCTTCGGAAGCCCTGAGTGTCAATTACGACCAGAACCAGGTGGTGATCCGCTTCTCCGAGGAGGCTACCTTTCGATCCGGCGAGGCCGCCATCAAGCCCGAGATGATCCCGATTATCGAACGGGTGGTGAACGTGCTGTCGGCGTGTACCGGTGATGTGTTGGTGTCCGGCTACACCGATAACCGGCCCATTTCCAGTGACCGCTACCGCTCTAACTGGGATCTTTCCGCGGCCCGTGCCGTGTCCGTGGTGCACGAGTTGGTGATGAATCGGCAGGTGCCGGCCGAACGGGTGGTGGCGGCCGGGCGTGCCGAGACCAACCCGCTTGCGCCGAACGACACACCGGAGAACCGGGCCCTGAATCGCCGGGTGGAAATCGCCATTCGCAATCCCGAATGCAACGACGAGGTGCCCACCGGCGATCTGCCCGTCGAAATCAGGCCCTGAGCCTTATATCTGAGGCGTAGCTTCTCATTCGCAATCCATATAACTGTCCAGCTTTCAGGGCTTTATACTGTGCGCCCGATAATTCACTGGCACAGCGAAGCGAGAGAGCAACCATGAGTGGACCGGATAAGCCGAAAGTGATTGGCGAGGAATGGAGCGATGAGCGGGTCAGGAGTTTTCTGGATATCCGCCCCTGGGATGCTGCGGAGAATGCCGACTATAACGCTCTGTTGAAAGCCTACCAGGCCATGCGAGCGGAAGATTTCGAACGCTTTATCGGATTTCTCGTTGCCGAAGGACGGGATCTGAATGCCACCGGCCCGGACGGGGAAACCATTCTGGACCTGATTTCCCGGCATCGCCGCAGTGTGGATTATGCCCGCGCGCTGGAAAAGGCCGGTGCCAAAAAAACGGCCGCAGCCGGGAACTGATCCCGCTGCGGCCGTGCGTTATTGCCTGAGGTTGTCGGCGTTTACTGCACGTCGACTTCAATGGCCTTGGGCTCCTTCGGCTCGGCTTTCTGGAGCGTCAGGGTCAGCATGCCGTCCTTGAAGTTGGCCTTCACGCTGTTCTCATCGACATTGTCCGGCAGCGTGAAGCGGCGCAGGAAGCTGCCATAAAAACGCTCTATCCGGTGGTGCTTCTTGTCGTCGGTCTCGTTTTCACTCTTGCGTTCACCCTGAATACTCAGAACGCCCTCGTGTACCGTTACCTTTACATCTTCCTTGGACATACCCGGCAACTCTGCCTCGATGGTGAAGGCCTCAGGAGTTTCTTTGATGTCTACGGCCGGCGCCCAGTCGCTGCGGCTGAATACGTCTTTACCTTCGCGCTCGCCGCCTGAGCGGGCCAGGCCAAACATGCGGTTGTAGCGGTTCATCAGGTCTTCGAACTCATTGACCGGATTCCAGCGGGTAAGATTGCTCATAAAGCATCCCTCCTTTTCAAACGAAACGAATCTGAATAGTTGAGCATCAGCTTCGATCGCGGAACTGCTCCATGCCGGTAGCGCCTGCCGGATGGCTATCCGTGAACCTCTGCTAATTCCGAATGTAGGTGCAGCAAAAATGTTTTCAAGGGTGGGGTTGGTCGAATTTAGATCAGGGTCAAATTGGCTTCAGAGTTCCCCGAAATGCCGGTGTAAAAACGGACGGAATCGGCTCATGGTGGCGCCTGCCGTCTCCGGATCGGGCCGGATACCGGGTTGGAATCCCGGGAGCTCGCCGGACAGCAAAGGTTCCACCAGCGATGGGTTGGCACTGATGACATGAACGAGAACATCCCGGCTGGCATCCTCGCCGGTGATCAATGGCGCCGGCTGATGGTCACCCAGAATGATCATCAGGGCGTCCTGGCGCAGGTAGTGGGCGGCGAAGCCTCCGGCAACTTCCAGAGCATAGGCAATCGCCTGACCGTAATGTTCCCGGACCCGGTCCGGATCGCGCCACAGCGAAACCGGCGCCTCGCCAGCACCCTCCCAGCGCCGGAACACTTCACCGTTGCCGATGCTTTGCCAGTCATCGAGCACCGGCAGGATCGGCACCCAGGGGGCGTGGCTGCTGATCAGCGCCAGCTCGGCAAAGAGCGGCCCCTCATTCGCATCGCGAATGTCCTGAAACCGGTGCCAGGTGTACTGGTCGGGCATGGTGACCCAGTTGAATGGCGGCCCCTGGTAACCCAGATCATCGTGATCGTAAATCCGGTCGTAGCGGAACAGCCGGCCCTCGGGCCAAGCCTGGGTGATTGCCGGCATCACGGCGACAGTGCTGTGCCCTGTACTGCGGAAGTCATCGATTAGAGTGGCGTAGCCGGAGCTGAGGAGGGTTTCGTAGGCAAGCTGGTTGTGGATCCACTGGCCACTCAACACGGATAGATGACCAAGCCAGGACTGGCCACCCTGGATGGGTGATTGCAGCCGGCCAGTCACCACCGACAGCCCGGCCGCATCAAGGGACCGGCCCAGCGCCTCAAGGCCCGGATTGACGAGTGACCGGTAGCGCTCGTCCGTGACCGTCGACACCCCGTAGGATTCGATAAAACCCAGAATGACATCGGTATGTGCCAGCCTTGGCAGGGGCGTTGCCCGGCCTTCCCGCCCTGGCAGCGCACTCAATTCGTTGGCAAAGTTGCGGGTTGTCTGGTGAGTGTGGGTGATCAGGGAGGCCTGATTGGCAACGAAGGCCAGCGCCGGGCTGCCAATCCAGGGCGTGATGGCCCCGGCCAGAAACAGGCCGGCCACAAACCAGAGCGGTTTGCCCAAGTGTGCCGGCGAGTGGTGCGCCAGCCGTTCCAGGCCATGGCGAAACAGCCAGCCCACGCCTGCGAGCAAACCCAGCAGAGCGGTGAGGGCTGCAATCGCCAGAGCCGCCCCCAGGTTTGTGTTGAGCAGATTCCAGGCCGCATCCAACAGGCCAACTTCAAGATACAGGTTCAGGCCGCGGCCGAGACTCTCCCGAACCAGGGCATCTGCCAGAACAAGCAGGAACAGAAACGCGTAGGCGACGGCCAGCGAACGAGCGACGCGGTATCTCCGCTCGGGATCCCTGAGCCCGCAAATGATGGCCCATAGGATCAGGGCCTCCAGAGAAAGCCAGGGGGTGTTACCCGGCAATGCCAGAGATGGAAACAGGAACAGCCCGTTCAGCAGAAAAAGCCAGACCAGTATCACGAAGCGACCTCAACCCAGGCGATCTGTTCCTGCCGACGGGGCAGGGGCACCGGTATCGGCGAGTCTCCCTCAACCGATTGTGCCATACGAGTCAGTGTTTCCCGCCAGGGTGATTCATGGGAGGCATGCCAGACGCGCCAATGCAGGGCGGCTAACGCCTCTGGGTGGTTGCAGATCAGGCTGAGCTCCCGGTGAGTCAGGCCCTGCTTTCCTTCCGTGGCGCAGCGATCCACCAGAGACGCCAGGGCCCGCGCTTTCTTGCCCCTTAATGGCGAGGCACTTCGCCTGTGGTCCCGGGCGGAAACGGGAGACAGAACCATCTGTTCGAACCAGTCCAGGCCGCCCGGTGTCCGATGACCCATAGGTGCGGGACCGGCAAGATCAATCACCCTCGTTGTCCGGTAATCTTCGGGCACCGCCAACCATTGCCCTTCGCCCGGTTTTCGGCTCAGCCACCAGGCCAGAGCCGGTGAAAACAATACCGGTGCCAATACGGGCAGGGCCCAGGGTGTCAGCGACGGCGCGTGCCATTGGATCAGGCTGAGCGCCGCAACGGCGGAAGCCAGCAGGAGGGCAAAGTGCCGAAGGCTGAGCCCCGGCTTGGCAGCGCCGGACCGGTTCTGTCCCTGCCAGCCAACTCTGAGATTCGACAGCGCGCCCCCAACATGGAAGGTGTGAATCAACATCCGGATGGGGGCCAGCGCCAGTGCTGCGAGCGTCTCCATCAGCGTATTCCCCGAGAGCCTGAGCAGCCCGCCAAACCGGGTAGTGCGCTTTGCCAACGAGTGGTCCGCTATTGCAAGCAGCCGGGGGCCGAACAGCAGCACCGAAGTCACCAGGACCAGCAGAAAGCCCGGACCAGAGCCTGTGTCCGTGGTAGCCATCACGCCCGGCAAAGCCGGCGTCGAATCGGCCAGCGCCACATAGCCTGACAAGCCCAGGAAAACCAGCCAGAGCGGAGAGGCCAGGTACGAGAAAATTCCGGTTACCAGGGCCATCCGATGGGCGAGCCGGATCTTCCCCAGGGTTGCCAGTAACCAAAGATGCTGGAGGTTGCCACGGCACCAGCGCCGGTCCCGGATCAGGTCATCCTCGAGGGTCGGCGGTGATTCCTCAAAACTGCCGGCGATGGCAGGTTCCAGCCAGACCTCGTAGCCGGCCCGTCCCATCAGTGCCGCTTCGATAAAATCATGGCTGAGTACCGGCCCCCGGAATAGACCGGGTCCCCGAAGCTTGCGCAGACCACAGTGGGCCATGAACGGCGCCACCCGGATAATCGCGTTGTGGCCCCAGTAGGTGGCCTCACCCAGCTGGATGGCCGCCAGTCCGGCACTGTAGAGCCTGCCATAACAGCGGTTGGCGAACTGCTGCAGCCGGCCAAAGCGGGTTTCTGCCCGGGCCAGGCGGGGTGTGGTCTGGATAATCCCCGCCTCGGGCCGGGCTTCCATGAGCTGTATCAGCCGGGTAATGCAGTTGGCACTGAGCAGGCTGTCGGCATCCAGAACCACCATATAGCGGTAGCGGCGACCCCATCGACGCAGGAAATCCGCGATATTGCCGCTCTTGTAGTTCAGGTTGATGTTGCGCCGCCGGTAGAACAATTGCTGGCCAGGGCCGAGCTCCCGGCGTATTTGTTCGCAGGTCGCCTGTTCCTCGAGCCAGATTTCCGGGTCCCGGCTGTCCGAGAGCACATAGAAATCAACGGATTCCTGCTGTCCCGTTCGTTCGAGATCGCGGATGATTGCTTTCAGACCGCCGAGGGTGCGCTGCACCGGTTCATTGCAAACGGGCATCACGACGGCGGTAGGTGCGACCGTTGCGTCTTCGGGGTTAGGCCGCCCAACGCGCCTGGACAGGCTCCAGGGGTCGCCGCCAAAGCGGAGCGCAACAAAGCCAAAAATGGCGGTCCAGAAGCCCACGCCGATCCAGGCAAATAGGAGCCCGAAGACGGCCAGCAACGTGGCAGTCGTTCCTCCATTCGCCTGCTCCGGCACTGTCTGGGCAAACAAATAGACGCCGACCAGGGTTTGAGCGGCCACCAGGAAAACAAGCAGAAGGCGTCGCCGGAACGCGACCGGGCGCCAGCACGCGGCGCTATTCACGAGGGTAACCGATACTGGCCCGCGTAATGGGTGGCAGAGGGCGCCCCTGGCATGGCCCGGGCAGGGTAAACCACTCAGGCATCCGCGCCAGCAACTGCCCGTTGCTCAAGGCCGGGTTTTCAGCGGCGTGTACCTGCAGCAGGCTGTGCAACCGCGCCCGGGTTTCGGGACCGGTATCGTGGCCTGCCGCGCGCAGGTAGAGCAGTGCTCGATCAAACGGTTGGTCTGGTGTGTCCACAGTGGTCTCCGGGATCAAAGGTTACCCCGACAGATACGGCCACGGCGGTGACTTCAGACCACTGGCTTACTGATCGTTAAGATACTCATCCTTCAGGCGGACATAGTTGGCGGCGGTGTATGTGAAAAAACCGCGCTCCTTCTCCGTCAGCGCCCGGGCTTTCTTGCAGGGCGACCCCACGTAGAGATGCCCGGATTCGAGCGTCTTGCCGGGCGGAACCAGGCAGCCCGCGGCAACAATCACCTCGTCCTCCACCACGGCGCCATCCATGATGATGCAGCCCATGCCCACCAGAACGCGGCTGCCAATGGTGCAGCCGTGCAGCAGCGCCTTGTGACCCACAGTCACGTCGTCCCCCAGTGTGAGCGGATAACCACCGGGGTTATAGTCACTGGCGTGAGTGATATGCAGAACCGACCCATCCTGGATGCTGCACCGATGCCCGATACGGATTTTGTGCATATCACCACGCACGACGGTCATCGGCCAGATGGAAACGTCATCGCCGGTTTCAACATCGCCAATCACCACCGCACTTGGATCGACCCATGCCCGTTCCCCAAAATGTGGCGTGATACCCTTGTGTGAACGTATATTCGTCACCCCTTTAGCACTCATGTTACATGTTACCAATTCGTAAGTGATTGAAAAGAAGAGAAAGAGTCAAAGTTACACTTTTTCCGGTTTTTACTCGAATCATGTGACGATATTGTGGCCGGTTCTGGCCAGAGATTGCTAGCTTGAATCGGCCGTGAGGGTCGCAAAGCGAACATTCGGGTTGGGCGATAGCGCCTTGGCTTCGCGGAGCCGAAGTGTAGCGTCGGTGCGTCCGGCGACAGTCATTTGTTATGTTTTAGAGAATGTCTGAATAACTGAGCGCTTGAATCAGACAAGCGTGATAACCTCGTCTGATCCGCAGACCGCTGGCACCTTTCGCTGCAATAGACAATGCTGTCCCAGTCCTTCGCCTATTTCTTGCGCCAGGCGAAGGGCCGGTTGGAGACCGGGTGGATTGTCCGGGAAAATAGTATCTCTTGTGCATGCCACATTTACCCTAGGGATGCGCCCACAGACCTTTACTCCATCACGATATTCGGCATAGCCTGGCTACCACCATTCTTTAACTTCGCTTCCTCCCGTAGCTCCAGCTCACTGACCACTCGGGTGGCGATCGATTGATAAGCACTGGCCAGCGTTCCCTGGGGATCAGTCACCATCACCGGTTGGCCGGAATCGGAGCCGGTGCGAATGCGGATGTCCAGGGGTAATTCCCCCAGCAGTTCGGTCCCGGCCTCCTCTGCCATTTTCCGCGCACCGCCCTCCCCGAAGATGTGCTCTTCGTTTCCGCACTTGCCACAGATATGGGTGCTCATGTTCTCGATGATTCCCAGTACCGGCACGTTCACCTTCTCAAACATTTTTAGCCCCTTGCGAGCATCCAGTAGCGCGATGTCCTGTGGCGTGGTGACGATCACTGCGCCGGATACCGGCATTTTCTGGGCCATGGTCAGGTGGATGTCGCCGGTGCCCGGAGGCATGTCCACAATCAGGTAGTCCAGGTTGTCCCAGCGGGTTTCGTACACCAGCCGGGTCAGGGCCTGAGTGATCATCGGGCCACGCCAAATAATCGGCGACTCGTCATCCACCAGAAAACCGATGGACATGGTCTGGATACCATGGCCGACCATAGGCTCCAGAATCTTTCCGTCGGTGGTGTCGGGCAGGCCGCTCAGGTTCAGCATGCGAGGCTGGCTCGGGCCGTAAAGGTCGGCATCCAGAATCCCCACCCGGGCACCGGTATTGGCAAGCGCCATCGCCAGATTGGTGGTGGTTGTGGACTTGCCGACACCGCCCTTGCCGGAGGCAACGGCAATCAGATGTTTTACACCGGGCACGGGATTGGACATGTTAATTCCTCCTGTTATTGCTCGACAAAAGCACGCTCAATCACGTAGTCGCCACGCACACCCTGCTGGGGAGAGCCTTTGAAGCCCATGCTGTCCAGCATCTTCGTCAGGTCTTTCAGCAACCCGGGGCTGCCGCAGAGCATGGCCCGGTCGGTTTCCGGGTTCAGGGGCGCTAATCCGATGTCATCCGTCAGCTTGCCGGACTCGATGAGGTCGGTAATCCGGCCCTCGTTGCGGAAGGGCTCCCGGGTCACTGTGGGGTAGTAGATCAGTTTGTCGCCGATGATTTCCGACAGGAATTCGTGGTTCGGCAGTTGTTTGGTCAGGTAGTCGTGATAGGCCAGTTCGCTGACTTCCCGCACGCAGTGCACCAGAATCACTTTTTCATAGCGCTCGTAGGCTTCCGGATCGCGGATGATGCTCATGAACGGTGCCAGGCCGGTGCCGGTGCCGAACAGATAAAGGTTTTTGCCTTCGTTCAGGTCGCCCATCACCAGGGTGCCCACCGGCTTGCGGCCGATGAAAAGCTCATCGCCTTCCTGAAGATGTTGTAGCCGTGATGTCAGCGGGCCGTCCTGAACCTTTATGCTGAGAAATTCCAGGTATTCCTCGTGGTTGGCGCTGACAATACTGTAGGCGCGCAGCAGGGGCTTGCCGTCTACTGGCAGGCCGATCATTACAAAATGGCCGTTTTCAAAGCGCAGGCTCTGGTCGCGGGTGGTCCTGAAGCTGAACAGGGTGTCGTTCCAGTGGTGAACGCTGATGACGTTTTCGGTTCCGATTGCAGCCATGGGTTAGTCCTCCGT
This sequence comes from Marinobacter sp. L-80, assembly GCF_056859395.1. Lineage (NCBI taxonomy): Bacteria > Pseudomonadati > Pseudomonadota > Gammaproteobacteria > Pseudomonadales > Marinobacteraceae > Marinobacter > Marinobacter sp. L-80. The sequence continues at coordinate 116,475 of NZ_JBSXOI010000074.1, read as the reverse complement.
GTTGGCTATATCAATGAAATTTCACAGTGAAAAAGTGGCCATGGAAGTCATGGCGGTGATAACGAGCAGGGTGCTGAGCATTGCAAGCAGCGCAAATGGGCGCCAGCCCTGGGCAATCAGTGATGACAGACTGGTACGCATGCCCAGCGCGGCCATGGTGACCAACAGGCATGCCTTGGATGCAGTAGTCAGGGCGTCACGCAGTTGTTCCGGCAGCCAGCCCAGGCTGTTCATGGCAAAAAGGGCGACAAAACCCAGCAGAAACCATGGGTGTTCGGCTTTGCCGGCATTATTCCGGTTCAGCATTGCGCCCAGCAGCAGGACCAGGGGTGCCAGCAAAGCAACCCTTAACAGCTTGGTCAGGGTAGAAATATCACCGGCCGTGTCGGATACCAGGTAGCCGGCACCGGCTGCCTGGGCGACATCGTGAATGCTGGCGCCAAGCAATAATCCGGTTTGTGAGTCAGTGTACCCAAGTGATAAAAACAGCGGGGGCAATGCCAGCATACTCAGGGTGCCCAGTGCGGTAACGCCCACCACAACACCCAGCAAGCGGCGATCTTCAAGCTTGCCCTGGGGAATTACCGCAGCAACGGCAATGGCGGCAGACACCCCGCAGATTGCCACGGCGACTCCGGCCACCAGGCTTTGTAGGGTGGGAAGCCCCAGCCAGCGCCCCAGCAGAAGCGCCGAGCCGATGGTAATGGGTACGCAGGTGAGCACCATTAACAGCGGCAGGCTGCCGACGGTGAGTAGCTGTTCAACACCAATGCGCGCCCCGAGGAAAGCAATGCCAATCCGCAGAACCTGACGGCTGCAGAAAGCCACGCCGGGCTGCAGACGGGTATCACTGGCCTGGCTGGCAAAACCGAAGCCCAGCAGCAGAACCAGCACCAGCGCAGGCGCACCGTAGTGGTTAGCCAGAAAGCTTCCGGCCAGGGCCAGGACCACGCAAAGGGCGGTGCCCGGATAGCGCAGCCGCGCAGGGGCCCACCAGCGAGTGTCTATGGCGCGCAAAGTCTGGTTCATGACACCTGCTCGCTCAGTTCCCTTAGAAAGCCCCAGGGATACAGGCCCCGGTAATGGCCGTCGCTGAAGAAAAACTGCAAGCCACTGACGCCGGACAGCTCGACTTTTTTAATGCTGATATCGGCATCAATCAGGCTCAGCCGCCCCATGCGCTTTGCCTGGGTGCAGTGTGAGCAACCGCAGGATCTCCGAAGCAGCAGGCAGCCAATTTGCGCGGTCAGACCATCAGGCCAACTCAGCTCCAGCTCATTGAGTTTGCGTTTCAAGCGAACTTCTTTTGGTGGTTCTACCAGGGTCTGTACAGACATTGTGGCCTCCGTATTCTTGCAACTCGTTATGACAAGTTCAGTGACAACTCAGCGCTCCAGGTACTGAAGTTTGTCCGGCTTATCCACCCACGCTTCGGCTTCCGGCATCGGGGCCGAGGTGGAATCAATTACTGGCCAGATCTGCGCCAGATCAGCGTTCAGCTCAATGAAATGCCTCTGGTTCTCGGGCAGATCTTTCTCGTCGAAGATAGCGTCGGCTGGGCACTCAGCTACGCACAGGCTGCAGTCGATACAGGTTTCCGGGTTGATCACCAGAAAATTGGGGCCCTCGTGAAAGCAGTCAGTGGGGCACACATCAACACAATCGGTGTATTTGCAGCGGATGCAGTTTTCAGTCACAACAAAGGTCATGGTGGTCTCCTTACTGTTGGCGGTGGCCACAGGCCGACCCGGTGCGGAGCGGGCCGGCCGGTGGCTCAGGCCGCCTCGTCCAGTTTCGAAATGGCCCAGCGGGCCAGTTTGCGAACGTCCGGGTCGGGGTCGTCCATGGCAATTTCCACAAACGGACGACAGTCGCTGTGGGCAATCGCCCCGAGTGCGCCGATCGCGGCTTTGCGAAGGTTGCTCATGGCATCTTTCGAGCACTCTCCGAGCACCGGAATCGAGTCTGTAGAGCCCAGTTTGCCCAGAGCATCCACTGCCTTTTCCCGAACCTGCCAGAGCTCATCTTTGGTGGCGTCCATCAAAGGCTGGACAGCGGCCTGGTGGTCCAGCTTGCCGATGCTGTTGGCGGCTTCACAGCGCACTTGCCAGTGGCCATCTTTCAAAAGACCGATCAATGCCTGCCCAACCTGTTGCGGGGTGGCGTAAACCAGGGCACCAGTGGCGGCCCGGCGAACTTCCGGGTCATCATCATTCTGGGCGGTTTCCACAAGAGCGGGGATATTTTCAGACTGTTTCAGCCAGCCAAGCACGCCAACCGCCTCGCGGCGCACGCGGGGGTCACCATCAGTGAGACGCTTGAGGGCCGGGCTTTGTGCAGCTGGCAGCCGCAATGGCTTAAGCGCCCGCAAAATGCCGGACACCACAAAGCCGTCCGAGCTGTTGTCCAGTGCTTTCAGAAGCGGTTCACCGACTGCCGGGTCTTTCAGGTCGGCCAGAGCATGGGCGGCGCTGTTACGCACTACCTCGTCGTCGTCGCCGAGCGCAGCAATCAGGGCATCGGCCATGTCGGCCGCCTCGAATTCGTCGACTACCTTGGCGGCCTCCTGGCGCACGTTGGTGTCTGAATCATTCAGGGCATGGATGACCAGTTCGACCGCTTCAGGTTCGCCGGAATCCACCAGGTCCATCACAGCCACGCGGCGAATACCCGGGTCATCGGAAGTGAGTTTTACGGCAATAGCCTGTAGTTCGGGATCGTCATAGGTTTTCATGGCTTACCTCAGCGCAGCAGGTAGGGAATGTTGACGGTGACGGCGTCAGTGGGGCAGTCGGCCTCACAGGGCATGCAGTACCAGCACTCGTCGTATTTCATGTGGGCCTTGCCGGTAGCTTCGTTTATCCACAACACGTCCAGCGGGCACACGTCGATGCACACGGTGCAACCTTTGTCGGCGATGCATTTGTCCTCGTCTACGATGACGGGAACGCTTGAATGATGGTTTGCGATAGGCATGTGTTTGTCCTCTCTCGGGAAATCTGTTTTATGAAGTATCAGCCGTTAGCCGCTTTCTGGACCCGCATCTTGCGATAGGCATCTTTTTCCTCGCCCAGGGATACCAGGTAATCCGCAATGGGCCGCTTGCCACTGGCCATCTGGCCGTTCTCGTCTTTGAACAGGCGGCTGTGATAGAACCACTCGGCGTCGTTCTGGTCCGGGTAGTCCACGCGGTAGTGGTACAGCCCCCAGCGGGATTCCGTGCGGTACAGCGAAGCGCGGGCGGCCATCTCGGCGCAATCGATGATGGATTGCACTTCCATGGCCCTGAGCAGTTCGTGCGGGTCGCGGGCGCAGAGCTGCGGCACGTCTTCTCGAACCGCCAGAATCCGTTCCAGCCCGATTTCCATTTTCTTGGTGACCTTGGGTGGCTGCAGGTAATCGTTTACCAGGCGACGGACCTTGTATTCCATCTGTTCTGGCGGAATGCCGTCCGCCACTTTCATGGGTGCCTGAATGCGGTCCAGTTCGGCCTTGATGAAATCTTCGTCGAGCTTTGGCTCGCCCCGGTCCTTAATGAACTCGACTGCACTTTCGCCACAGATCTGGCCGTACACGAAAGCGCCCAGCATGTAGTTGTGGGCCACACTGGCCATGTCGCCAGCGCAGTAAAGGCCGGGCACGGTGGTGGCGCCGGTTTCATCGGTCCATACACCGGAGGCTGAATGGCCCGAGCAGAAGCCCACTTCCGAGATGTGCATTTCAACCATGCGCTCGCGGTAGTTCACATCGCGGCCCTCATGGAACCGGCCCCGTGACGGACGTTCGTTGGTATGCAGTACCGTCTCGATTTCCTCGATGGTCTCTTCAGCAAGGTGGTCCAGCTTCAGGAACACCGGTCCGGTGCCGGATTCCAGCTCCTTGAAGAACTCCAGCATCATCTGGCCAGACCAGTAGTCGCACTCAATGAAACGCTCACCGAAAGCGTTGGAGGTGAAGCCGCCCAGGGGGCCGGTCACATAGGCGCAGGCCGGACCGTTATAGTCTTTGAGTAGCGGGTTCACTTGGAAGCACTCCAGGTTCGCCAGGTCGGCGCCGGCGTGGTATGCCATGGCATGGCCGTCGCCGTTGTTGGCGGGGTTTTCATAGGTGCCGAACAGGTAGCCTGAGGTGGGCAGGCCCAGGCGGCCGGCGGCACCGGTCGCCATAATCACCGCTTTGGCGCGGATGATGATGGGCTCGGCGGTGCGGGTGTTAACGCCGATCATGCCGGCGATCTTGCCGTCCGGATCCTTGAGCAGGCGGGTGGCAGTGAAGCGGTTTTCAATCTGCACCCGGTTGCGGCGCAGGCGGCGGTAAAGGATCTTTTTGACGTTATGGCCCTCCGGCATGGGCAGCACATAAGTGCCCAGGTGGTGGACCTTCTTCATGTCGTAATCGCCGGTTTCATCTTTCTGAAAGTGCACGCCCCAGGAATCCAGCTTCTCGATCATCGGGAAGGAGCGGGTGGCGTAGGCCATCAGCGCGGGCTGGTGCACAACGCCATCGTTGGCGATGGTGATTTCCTTCACGTACTGCTCAGGCGTGGCATGCCCGGGCACGACGGCGTTGTTGAGGCCGTCCATGCCCATGGAAATGGCGCCGGAACGTTTAACGTTGGCCTTTTCCAGCAGCATCACTTTAAGGTCCGGGTTCTGTTCCTTGGCGGTGACTGCGGCCATGGGGCCTGCAGTGCCTCCACCAATCACCAGCACGTCGGTGTCGATCACAGGGATGTCATTGATTTTCATGGTGCGCTCCTATTTCCGGTCAATCCGGAACTGGTATTTGAATGAATCGCCGCGATAGCAGAGATATTCGAAGTCGATGGGGCGGCCATCCTGGTTGTGGGTCAGTCGTTCCACGCGCAGAATGGCTTCGCCGGCTTTCAGGTTGAGGTGTTGCTGGGTTTCGGCATCAGCCAGTACCGCGTCCAGTCCTATGTCGGCTCCGCCAAGGGGAATGCCGAACAGGTTCTCCAGCATCGGAAAAATGTCGCCGGACAGGTCCAGGCCAAACATCTGTTTGCCGATGTCCATGGGGAAGTAACTGTTGTCAATGCACACGGGGGAGCGGTTGAGGTATCTCACCCGCTTCACTTCCACGCATTCGTCAGTCGGTTCTAGGTCCAGTGCTGCTGCCACGGCTTTCGGGGCCTTCATCTGTTGGATGCTGAGTACCCTTGCCGAAGCCTCGTAGCCTTGTGCGGCCATGGCTTCACCGAAACCCTCCAGGCGCTGTACGTTCTGCACAGCCTTAGGCTTGCTCACAAAGGTGCCCTTACCTTGGGCGCTGAATACCAGGCCTTCGTTATGAAGGTCCCGCAGGGCCTGGCGGATGGTTATCCGGCTTACCCCGTATGTATTCATCATTTCGTTTTCCGACGGCAGTCGCTCGTGCACTTCGTAACTGCCATCCAGAATCTGCCGGCGCAGGCTGTCACGAATCTGGACGTACAATGGCAGCGGCGATTGCCCGGCCATCATCTGGGTCACGTTGTTCATCGCGCAATCTCCCGGTTGTTATGACAGGTCATGGCGAGTTGGGGCGAGTTCAGGCCTGAATAGCGCATGGTTTCACCCCTTTCCGTTCTGCTGTTTGAAAGCGTTGAGGGTTTCTTTGCGGATCAGGTCCAGACACTGGCGCTTAAGGGCCATGAATTCCGGGCTGGTCAGCAGGGACTGCTCCCTGGGCCTTGGCAGGTCAACATCAATATCGGCGATGATCTTTCCCGGGCTGGCGCTCATCACCACAATCCGGTCGGACAGGAACACGGCCTCGTCGATGTCGTGGGTTACAAACACCACGGTGTTGCGGAATTCCCGCCAGATCTCCAGCAGGTTTTCCTGCATCATGATGCGGGTCTGGGCATCCAGTGCGCCGAATGGCTCGTCCATCAGTAACACGCTGGGGTAGTTTGCCAGGGCGCGGGCAATACCCACTCTTTGCTGCATACCGCCTGACAGGGTGTTGGGGTAGGCGTTCTCGAAAGCCGCCAGGCCAACCAGTGACAGGAAAGTGCGGGCAACGCTGTTGGCCTCCTGACTGCCGACACCGGACATCAACGGGCCGAATGCCACGTTTTCTTTGACGGTTTTCCAGGGGAACAGCGAATGCTGCTGGAACACCATGCCGCGATCAGGTCCGGGTTCGGTGACTGCTTCACCGTCCACTTTTACTTCGCCACTGGTCGGTTTGACGAAGCCCGCTATGGTATTCATCAGCGTTGATTTGCCGCACCCGGACGGGCCAAGCAGGCAGATGAATTCGCCGGGGCGAATGGTCAGGCTGGCATCCTGAACGGCGACATGAGGGCCGCTGGCGGTATCGAAGACGATATCCACGTCCCGGACGGAAATCCTGCCCCGTTCGGCACCGGGCTTGCCGGATTTTGCCTGTAGCCGGCTGTGGTCCAGCACCGCCAGGCGGTTGTCGTTTGCAAGGGCCTCGTTCATGACCGGCCTCCTTTGGCTTGCCACTTCAGTAGTGGGTTACAGCCCTTGCGGACCAGAAGGGTACAGAGGGTGCCCAGGCCGCCAATGGTCAGCATGCCGATGATGATCTGCGGGTACTGGATCAGGGTGTAGGAGTTCCAGGTGTAGTAGCCGATGCCATACTGACCACTGATGATTTCCCCGGCCAGCAGCGAGAACCAGGCCACACCCATGCCAATCGCAAGCCCCGCCACAATCGAGGGCATGGCACCTGGTAGAACCACATGCCAGAGGATGGCTGTTCGGCTTGCACCCAGGCTCCGGGCCGCGCGAACCAGCACACTGTTGGTTTGTTCCACACCGTGAACGGTGTTCAGAATCACCGGAAACAGGGCGCCCAGGAAGGTGATGAAGATGATGCTGGACTGTTCGGAAGGCAGCATTAGAATCGCCAGGGGAATCCAGGCTACCGCAGGGATCGGCCGTAACAGCTCGATGTAGGGCATGATAATGTCTTCGGCCCAGCGAGAGCGGCCCATGGCTACACCCAGCAGCACCCCCAGAATGACTGCCAGCCCATAGGCAATGGCGACCCTTTCAAGGCTGTGCAGAATGTGCAGGTAAAACTCCTGGCCGGTCAGTTCTGCCATGAGTGCAGCACCCACAACCGAAGGGGCCGGGATATTGTCGAAATTGATGTAGAAGTTGAAGCTCTGCTTTGACGCCAGTTCCCAGAGGAGAACAGCCACTATCAGAGCGGTGATCCTGACTAGGTAGCGGGGCCCCATGCTTTTGAGCCAGGTAACTGAAACGCCTCGCGGTGCTTCTGTTTTCTGCCCGGCACCCACGGCCGCCGGTGTCGCTTCTTTTGCGGCCTGGCCTGCTACAGCAGAGGCGGTCGCACTCAGAGGCTCGGCGGTGCGAATTGCCGCGTTACTTTTGCTATCCATCGTTCTTGCTCCTCAGATCATTGCCGGGCGGTCGCTTTAGGCGGCCGCCCGGCAAAACATCAGTTCGCCATTGCCACGGCACTTACCGGGGTAACCGGGGTGCCGCCGTTGTCGGCAATGTATTGTTCTGAGTCAGCTTTCTTCAGGAAGGCTACAACTTCACCGTCGTCACCGCGCACCATGAAGGACGCCTTTCCGAAGAGCTTCAGGCCGGTCAGGTTGTCGTAAACGTAGGTTGCGTTGATTTTTTCGCTCGACGTTTCCATGGCTGCCAGCATGTCGGCAATGGAGTCATAGGTAACGATGCCTTTATCGGCGAACCAGATTTCGGCAGGCGCAAATTCAGGATTGTTGGGCTGGGTTTCCATAACCGAATTCACCAGGGCGTCGTAGTCCATGTCCATGGTTTTGTAAGCGGCCCGCAGATGCGAGTCGTCAAGCCAGCCATCGAAATCCAGATCCGGGACGCTCACTTCACGCTGCAGCAGGGCGTGGTCGTACTCCAGTGCGTCTACCCATTCCGGCTTGATGCTGGCTTCAAAGGTGGTGATGCCCCCCTCACTGAAGTACAGGTAGAGCACCTCTTTTTCCACGCCGGTCCACTCGGAAACCTTCACTGCGGCTCGCATAGGGTCGCCCTGGATCCATTTCTGAGCTTCCAGGGTGGCCGTCAGGTAGCCCTCCACCAATTCCGGATACTTATCGGCGAATTCCTTTCGCACCACGGTGCCGTGAAAGGTAGGAATGCCAGCTTCACTGCCGTCGTAGATTTTCCGGCCAGTCTCCCGGAACTCCATGATTTCAGACCAGGGGCAGAAATCGGCATGAGCATCAATCCGGCCGGCCTGTATATTGGCGGCACCAACGGCAGGGCTCTGGTTTACGATCCGGACCTTGTCGCTCAGGCCGGCTTCGCTCAGTGCCTTGAGCGTCATGCCCCAGGCTGCACTGCCCACTGGTACCGAGAGAGTCTTGCCTTCCAGGTCCGCCAGGGTCTGGGTGTCGGAATCAATGGGCACCACGATGCCATTACCGGTGCCGCGCAGGTTGTAACCGGTCACCCCGATAAAGCGGGTTTCCTGCTTACCGGTCTCCTGGAACTTGGCGCCATTTACAATCAGGGGATAATCCCCCATTACGCCGAAATCCAGTTTGCCAGCCAGCATCTGGTTGGTAATGGGTGGCCCGGAATCGTAATCCCGGTAGATGATCTCGTAATCAACGTCTTCGTATTTGCCGGTGCTAGGCAGGTGTTTTTCCAGCAGCTCCAGTTTCTCAAGGATGATGCCGCCGGGAATGGTGTTGGTCACCATGCTCTGGTGGCCGATACCGATACGGATGGTTTCTGCGGAGAGGGCGCCGGTGAATAGCGCTAGTGATCCGCAGAGCGTAATCGCCGTAAGTGTTTTAGAATCTCTCATCGTCTGTTCCTTCCCGTTTTGATTTCACTTGTACTAACAAGTCATGACCCGTAGCGTAGGTGTTGCACCTGCTGTGCCAGAATCAGGAAGTCGGTTTGAAAGCGTTTGTTTTTATTGGCTTTGTGAAAGCAGATCCGCAAGAAATGGCCAAAGAGTGAACAATGGTTCAGCGCTCGTGTTTGGTGCGGGCGGGTCTGGTCGGTGCAAGGAAAGCGCAAAGCGATTTGCCGGTGCTATAACAAGTAGTGCAAGTTCTTTGGCGGAAAATTGAAGAGAGAATTACTATGGCGGAATTTAACGATGAGTTACCGGCACCGTCAGTGATTATGTTCTACTAACGTGGGCCCTTGGTAGATACGCACGACGCCCTGTTCAGCGCCATGGAAGAGATGCGGTCGCAACTGGAATCGTTAGGTCTGGTAGAGCGACCTATACCAGAAGACAAATACCGATCTGCTGATTGGTTTCAGCATGAATTTCGGTATTGCCTGCTTCATTCATCCGCTCCTGCGCCTGCTGGCGTTTCTATGCGGCCATATCAGAAGCAGCCTGCGCTGAAGTTGAAGCGGTGCTACGGGCCCTTGTGTTCTGTCCTAACATCAGCCCCCACTGCTTTGCTGGCGTCTGCGTTTGCCGAACCGCTACCACTGGCGGAAACGCCGTTGCGGGTACTGGCCTGTGCGCTTATATTGGCTTTGACCTCTTCACAGGCATTGGCCGAACCTTCAGCGGCAAACGCGCCGGTTGAAAAGATGGGACTCGTATTTGCGGACTTCGAAGCCCATGGTTTTCAGCTTTACGGCCACGCACAAGTCAACCACCTCTTCCTCACCAGGCGGAATATCCGGATCCAGCGGGTTGGTTGAGTTAGGCTAACCGATGGCCACCATTTCCGTGGTCATGTTGATCCATTCCTGCTCGTTGATCCGGTTGATAAGAGCTGTCTGCAGGGGTTGGCTGAGATTCACCATCATCGCGTTTTCCTCGGTCTGTCAGAAATAGCTGTTTATAATTTTGAGACCCAGCACCAACAGGGTTGAGAGCATCAGCAGCGTCGTCATCACATCAAAGAAAAGATCGGGCAGCCGGTTGGAGATCAGCTGGCCCAGCACTACGCCCGCCAAAGTAGGCAGCAGGTAAACGGTGATCCCGGCAAGCACCGCGTCGGACAGCCCGCTGAGGGCCACTGAAATCACCAGCATCCCGCTGTAGGAGCCCACCATCAGTGCGAACACCGTGGCGCGGACCCGGGCCGGGTTCAGGCCCCGGGATCGCAGGAACACCAGCGCCAGGGGGCCGGGCATGGCCAGAGTGGCGCTCATCACCCCGGATGCCATGCCGTAGAACAGGCTGGCCCGTTCCACTGCCGGCGCCGCGGGTTCCATCACCGCCGGGCTGACGTCCCGTATCAGCACCGTAACGTACCGCACCAGGCTGTAGGCCAGCGCCATCAGTGCTGCCACGCGGATGGCATTGATCGATGCCACCAACAGCAAGGCACTACCCACCACCAGGCCCGCCAGGGTGCCAATGGCCAAGCGGGTCAGCTCGTAGGGCATAATCCGCCGGCGCACAAAGGGGGCAATACCCGCGACAATCAGCAACGTTAGCGCCCCTGTCATCTGGATGGCATCCACCGGCTCATAGTACGCCAGAAGCAATGGCGCAACGATCAGACCGAAGCCCAGACCAGTGGTGATCTGCACCAGGGCGCCGAGAAAACAGACAACCAGAATCAAGGGTTCCATGGACATAGTCGGGCCTTAAACGTCCGCACGCTTTCAGCACAGATGAATTCCATGCATTCACGTTTGATTTCCAGAAACTCAGCCTCAGACGAGATCATTTGATACCGTGACCGGGGCAAGGATTGGCATTGTCCTTCACGATGCGCCTAGGCGCCGTCCAGAATCGTCCGTTCAATCTGAAGGGCGGCGCTACCGGGCTTCATATTCGGGAACTCCGCCAACTCGCAATTGCCGGATCCTTGCCACCAGAGACCCGACCGCCAGCCGAAGACAGTAAGCAACCTTGTCAGTGGCTTGTTCGGTTGTAATGGAAATCAGCTTCGAAAACGCATGCTTGCCAATGCTGGCAGCACTCTCACCGAAGCCTCTGAGAGTTGACACGTCGAACTGGGCTTTAGGCATGGATACAAAGGTGCCTTTACCGTTGATCTTGAAAATCAGGCCATCCGGCTGGAACTGGCTAAGCGCCTGGCGAATAGTGACACGTCTGACGGAGTAATGCTTAATTGTCTGCCGTTCACTGGGCAGTTTCTGGTGGGGCGCATAAGTGCCGTGCAGAATCTTTTGCCAGATGCCCTGCTTCACCTGCTTAAAAAGCGGCATTGGCATCACGCCTGCATCACTCAGTAGCCTTTCCATATCTGCCTCATCACAACTTGTTATAACCAGTTATATTAGCTTTTGCATAGGTTGTGCCAGGCTTCAAATGACACTTTATTTCAATAGGTTGTGAGTTTTCGTATTCTTAGAGGTCGTGAAAAATGCGCTGCTCTGAGACAGAAAGCCGGGCAAAGCACTCTTTATGTGCGACGTTTGGCATCCGGTTTCTTCGGGAAGGCAGGCCTGTCTTAATACGGAATCGGAAATTGTGGTCGTCTGTTGGCCCAGGGGCAGGCGAACTCAAAGGCTGCGGCTGCCCGAAAAATCGCGGTTTCCTTGTTGGTCGGCGCTACTTTAAAAATCCGATTTTAGTTGCACTGCTGATTAGAGTTTTCCACCCGTTGGTTTTTTTGCCAAATACCCTAACGGCGTCAGGTATTCCAATGAATCGGGGGAGGTAATGGCGTAACGCGGCCTGGTAAAAAGGCCTGCTCTGTGGTCAATTCAGTCATTTCTGAACGTTCGCTTTTGTTTAATTGGGTGCAAGGGAAAAGTACCGGCCGAACTGGCGACTCATGTCACAATAACGCGGCTGGGGCGGCAAAAATATGTATATAAGACTACTCACTTAGTTTACCCCTAAAAACTGTCACGTTTTTACTTTCCAAAATTGCAGAGAGACGACGATTTTCGAGCTCCAAGGTCGCGTTTTTGGAAGCGAGTTCATTGCGTTGCTCAGTCAACTCCACGATTTTTTCCCGTAACTGACGGTTCTTGGCGCGCTCTTCTTTGAGTTTCTCGTGTTTCGCATCACGCTGGTTCTGAATTGCTTTATTTGCATTACCCCTGATGCGTTCCATCAAGTCAGGGTAGTCTTTGTGGATCAGGGCACGACTGACTCCGGCCTCCTCAGCCACCGCCGCTACGGAGATTTTTCGCTCCTTCTCCACGACCTTGGGCTGGCCGTTTTCCAGTCGAACAATGGCCAGACGGATACGCTTGTGGGTGTCTGATTCAGATGGCTTGGGCATCAGCCAGTTGCTCCTTGAGGCAGTTGATGTCCACGCCGAGATTGGCTAACACCTTCTCACAGCGTTCCATGGTGCGCTCGACGGTTTTCAAGCCGGAGTCGGTCAGGTCGTCGATCTGACGCAGTTCAATCTGTTGTAGGTAGAGCCCTTCCCAGAACGGTTTGTGGGTATCGTCGATACAGCCGTGCTCACAGCCTTCGCATTGGCCACCGGCGCAGTCCACACCCGTGTCATTGGTACACCAGGCGATGCCTGTGGAGCGTAGGTACACCAGCTCGCTGATGGCCTCGACCATCACCCGCCGATCTTTGTAAGTGCGCACCTCCTCGGTGCGGCTGCGCATCTGACGGATGTGACCGGCCATGCCACCGGACAGCGGCGTATCGGGCTCCAGCCAGTGACCCACAATCGCCTGACGTTTGTGATCAAACGCGGCATAAATTTCGTCGTACAGCTCCAGATCCTGAGCCTCATTCATCACGTACAGGATGGTCATATCGAGGCTCCAGTGCTTGAAGTGATCCCGCAGATACCTTAGATCGCCAAGCTTGTGGTGGACCACGTAGTTGGCGAAGGTGCGCCGGAACTGGTGCGACGACAGCTTCCAGTCCAGCCCAAGAGCCTTCGTGAAGTTTTTTAAGGCCGTATCCAGAGATGCACCACTTAGCCGGGTAAGGCGGTTATTATGGTTCGGCGGGGATTTGGTCAGTCCCACCGCGCCGGAGATCGCCCGTAGACGGGTTATTTCCTGTAGGTCTTCCGCCTCCTGGGCCGCTTCCAACGCTGCTTCCAAGTCATGCTGGAAGGGTGCTGAGAGCCGCTCCAGGACATTCACGGCTTGGATGGCAATCTCGGGGCATAACCAGGAGGTCTTGCCCGCATGGGTTTTGTCCGAGCGGGAGACAAGGAAATAAAATCGCTCGCCGTCCCGAACCTGGCTGTACCAGTCGCCCCGTTGGATCTGGCCCAGTTCATGGGCGCGGATGCCGGTGGTGGCCAGAATGATCACAAAGCACCCGTCTCGCAGGTTGGTCAGCGTTTGTTTGAGGGCTGCCACTCCCCGATCCCAGCCTCGGGTTTTCAGGAAGCGGGTTTTCTCTGTAGATTGGGTAACCGGGAGTTTCGAGCGCGGTTGATAAGCCGCCACAGCATCCCGGTGCGCCAACAGATCGTCGGCTTGGCGGAGCAGTGATTCCGCGTGCTGGAACAGCTGCTTCAGAACGTCATCGGGGATGATCTCAGTTTTGGATTTGCGATCCTGTTTCATTCCAGCCAACGCCGTGGCCGAGCTGTCGGGCCAGGGGTGATCAAAGCCGCTCGCAGTGTCCCGGAGGCCCTGCCAGCAGAGTTCGATCGCAAAAAATTTGTAAAACTTTGTCGTCTCACTCAGCGGTTTTCCCGGCTTGTTGGGCAAGGTCAAACGGCTGACGTATTGCACGTAGCGTAACGCTACCAACGGGGTCACCTGCGCGTGCGAGCGGATGCCCTGACCGTGTAGCCAGTTCAGCCAATGCACCAGGTTTTCGAAGCGAGTTCTGATCGTCCCGTTGGCCAACGAACTCTCCGCCCAAATAGAGCGTGCAATCACGACTTTGGCTTCGGCACGCAGTTGCTCGCCGCTGATCCGCGTGAAGTCCAGCTTACGGTGGCTGTCGCGATGGTTGCCGGTGTCCTTGGATTTGGGCAGCCACCACTGCGGGTCTTCGTAACGTGAGAGCGCGTAGAGTGTGCCCTCGGCCCGGTCCGTGGTCACGATGCCATGCAGCACCTCTCCACCGGGCAAGGCCTTCAACAGCCGTTCGCGGTCGCCCAGCAACTCTGCGCCTGTGATTATGCTCATACCACCATCCTCGCCATGCTGAGGTCTCGCCAGAAGGGGTGGGGGTTGTGTTTGGCCTTTTCCCGTTGCTCGGACACCAGAGTCGCATCAAAGAGAGGAGCAATCTCCTCATCGATCAGACGAATGACTTGCTTAAGGTATTTCGCCCAGCGCCTGCCACCAAAGGTGTCGTAGTTACGCATGGCGGCCCAGTAGAAGCTGAACAGCCGATACAGGTCGTCACCAGTCACCACAAAGCTCTTGCATCGGAAGCAGCCCAGGTAGTCCTGACACGGCTCGCCATTTTTCGGGGCACGGTGCCCTCGACGGACATCCTTACACGACGACACAGGCGTTCGATCACTGGTAATGATCGTCGATGTGCTGAGCATGGCTTCCACGCGGGCTTCGCCCAGGAACCGCATATTCGTTTCGGCTTCGGGCGGCGCTTCCCAGTAGTGGGCGTCGCCGGTTTGAACCGTGTGTCGCCCCGTTCTGGCGGTAATCAACGGGTCCTGCCCTGACAGCTCCCACACGCGATTCAGGAGCGTCTGACGCAATCGACTGACGTTTAAGGCGAGCGGCTTGCCATCGTCTGTTTGAAGCCGGTGTTGGTCGACAAGTCGCTTGATATTCCTCTGCAAAATTGACGGCGTAAGTCGGCAAGGTTTTCCCGCCGTAGTTCCACCACTGCTCTCGTAGACCAGCAGCCGATGTGGGTCATCGAACTGGGCGCGTATCGCGGCGTTCCTCGTATCGATCAAATCAATGGCATCGGCGGCATAGAGATGGATACTGGCCATCTCGGCCACTTCCTCCGACTTCCGGAGGGCTACCACGTGCGTGGATCTGCCACGGCGTTTAAAGCTCACGAGCAGGCGCAGGTTGGCTTTGAGCGGGTGGGGCTGCACACAATCCGCGGTCAACTCCAAGATGGGCGTCGCGTTCATGCCGGTGGACAGCGCGATGGAAAGGACGCACACGGTCAAATCGTAGTTGGTCAGCGGCTCCGAATGAGCCACGATGCGTTCCATCTCGATCCTTAACGCTTTGATCAGAAACCGCTTCTCGTTCTTGGTCAGGGCTTTCTGACTCTTAGTTCGCTTATTGAGGTTCGGGAATGGATTGCGAGGCCAGACGGTTGCCATGTTCGCCTCCGGCCAGAAGCCGAACCGATGACAGGCCCTGAGCAGAGATTTGGTAGTAGTGAAGTAGTTCTTCTGAGCCCCGTAGTCGGTGGGTTCGTTTCTCAGGTACTGGAGAAATTGTTTGATGGTGTCGGCGTTCAGATCCGCCATGGTCAGGCGTTCACCGCTGGCTGCGTGAAGCAGCGACAGGAAGGGCGCAAAGTAACGAAAGCCAGAGCTCCAGTAACCCACAATCGTGGTCGGGCTGAGGGACTTCCCCTTCGTTTTGACGCTCTCGGCAACCAGCTTTTCGAGGGTGCGCTGGCAGGCCGCGGTGATGTCGTCAAAGCCCTGACCGTAAAACGGACTGACGTCTGCGGATCGCCTGTTTGATGTGTTTTCGGGAAAGGCAACGACGGTGTTCGCCGGTTTTGAAACAGGCGCCTGATCAACCGTGGTTGTTGTCGCCTCGGTCGCCGACTCGCCAGCGTCCTGAACCTCAATCTCACGCTCCTCTATCGTGAAATCCTTTTTCATGCGCAGGCTGCCTCCCTCGCTGTTTCTTCAATTTCTTCCTGATACCTGGTGCGCAGATCGTCTTCGATGTCGTCGAGGAAATGCAGGTATTTTTCCGTGGTCGTGATGCTGCTGTGGCCCAGCCGATCCCGCACATAGATCAAAGGATTGAACGTCGTGCTCTTGCGAGACATCAGCGATTTCAAGGTGTGCGTCGCATAGGTGTGACGCAGGATGTGAGGATGGCAGGCGAACGACAGGTCCAATCGGTTCAGTGAATTATTGAGCGAAGTTGGAATGCTCCAGGGTTTGCCCTTGGCCGTTACGAAGAGGGTTTTCGGCTCTGTCCCGTATCTTCGGATCGTTTCATGACGTTCGTGAATCACGTAATCCCAGAGGTCGGCCATCAAGGAAATCGGGATATGAATCGTCCGTGGCTTGCCGCCCTTGGTGCTCATCTGTTGGGGATCAAGCTCAACCACTACATGACTTCGAGCAGAAATCGATTGGGGCGCTGACACACAAGTGACTGGAAACGTTAGCAACTCTTCTTTGCGCAAACCGGTTAGCAAAGCCAGTCGAACGATCAATCGAAGCGTCTTGTTCTTGATGGTTTTCAGCAGTTCATCGACCTGCTCTTTGTTGAGAACTTTGATCTTGGTTGGTGAGGTTTTCAGCAGCACATCAGGTTTAACGGCATACCCTCCCGATGTGTCCGTGTGTGCCAAGAAACCCTTGGGCTGCCGGACTCTTACCGTCTCAAGGTCATAAGGCAGAGTGCCTACCCAACCTTGCTTCAGAGCAAATTGATAGAACTTGATGACCAGATGCAGTCGACGGTTTACCGTGGAGGCACTGAGGTTAAATCGATCAAAGGAAACATCCCGATACAGGGCTAGCAGCGTTTCGTGGTTTCGGTGATCAAGCTCTCGCCAATCAAACCCATTGGCTTCGATGAATTCAAAGTAGTCACACAAGTCTCTTCCGAATGTTTCCCAACTGCCCCGACTTTGGACGCTTCCACGTTTTAAGCAGTGATGAACGAGAAACTCCATTCCTTCGACAAACACATCATGGTTGCCTTTAAGAAGAATGGGGAACCCTTGATAAGAATGGCCCCTGACCCCAAACTCTGAAGTAGATAAAAGGAACTCCACCATTAACCCTCTAATACTGTATTTTTAATCAGTATATCTGGTTTCTGATTGAGTTCAATTAAGGGTTACATGTTCTGTAGCACAAAACATTACATAGTACCTGTTAAAGTGAAATTGAACGCGTATACCCGGAGGCCCGGGGCGCCTGTGGGAGAGGTCCTTCCAAAACTGTCTGTCGCCATGGATGGCGACAGTCAAGCGTCACATGGGTGAGGCTGAGCGTTTATGAAGCAAAGCTTCATGCTTCAGCCGAACGACTGCAATCTATGATTGCAGGCCGGACCCCGGAGGGGTGCCGCCAGGAGCGTGTTTTGGAAGGACCTCTCCCACAGGTGCCAGCCCCATAGAATTAAGAAACCAAACTACCCAAGATTCGACGAACTGAGAAGGGGACCTATGAATAACCCGTTACTGACTGACGACCTGTTGCCGAAGTTTGACCATGTTCGCACCGAGCACATGGAAACGGCAATTGACCAGATTCTCAGTGAAAACCGGATGAAAATCAGCCAGCTCGCGGAGCAGGACGATCCCACCTGGGAGACCCTGGCGCAGCCGATGCAGGCGCTGGACGACAAGCTGAGCAATGCCTGGTCGGTGATTTCACACCTCAACGGCGTGATGAACAACGACGAACTGCGCAAGGTGTACAAGAACTGCCTGGAGAAGCTCACCGAGTACAGCACCGAGGTGAGCCAGAACGCGGCCCTCTGCGACGCCTACAAGAAGCTGGCCGAGCGAGACGATTTCAAGAACCTGAGCGAAGCCCAGCGCAAGTCTGTGGAAAACACCCTCCGGGATTTCCATCTGGGTGGTGTCGACCTGCCGGAAGACAAGAAAAAGCAGTATGCCGAGTTGTCCCGGGAGCTGTCCGAGCTGTCCAACAAGTTCAGCGATAACGTGCTGGATGCTACCCAGCACTGGTTCAAGCACATTACCGATGTTGATGAGCTGGCCGGTGTTCCCGAAACCGCCATTGAGAGCGCCAAGCAGGCCGCCCGCCAGAAAGAGCTGGAAGGCTATGTGATCACCCTGGATTTCCCCAGCTTCTTTCCGGTCATGACCTACTGTGACAACCGGGATCTGCGCCGGGAAGTCTATGAAGCCTTTGTGACCCGCGCCTCCGACCAGGGCCCGGATGCCGGCCAGTGGGACAACACCCCGGTGATGGCGGAGATCCTCAAGCGCCGCCACGCCCAGGCCAAGCTGCTGGGCTTTGACAATTACGCCGAGCGCTCTCTGGCCACCAAGATGGCCCGCAGCAGCGACGAAGTGCTGGACTTCCTGAACCAGCTGGCGGCCAAGTCCAAGCCCCAGGCCGAAAAAGAATTTGCCGAACTCAGGGCGTTCGCGAAAGACGAGTACGGCGCCGAGGAACTGCAGGCCTGGGATATCGGCTATTACAGCGAAAAGCTTCGCCAGAAGCGCTACGACATCTCTCCGGAAACCCTGCGTCCCTGGTTCCCGGTGAACAAGGTGGTGCCCGGACTGTTCCGTGTCGCTGAAAAGCTGTTCGATATCCAGATTGAAGCGAAGCCGGAAGTGGAAACCTGGCACGAGGATGCGACTGCCTACTGTATCAGTCGCAACGGTGAGCCCCTGGCCTGGTTCTATCTCGACCTCTATGCCCGCCAAGGCAAACGTGGCGGTGCCTGGATGGCCGATTGCAGGGTGCGCTGGCGCAACCTGCGTGGCCAGCTCCAGTTGCCGGTAGCCTTCCTGACCTGCAACTTCACACCGCCGGTCAGCGGCAAGCCGTCACTGCTGACCCACGATGAGGTCACCACCCTGTTCCACGAATTCGGCCACGGCCTGCATCACATGCTGACCCAGGTGGACGTGCTGGATGTGTCCGGCATCAACGGTGTCGCCTGGGACGCCGTCGAGCTGCCCAGCCAGTTCCTGGAAAACTGGTGCTGGAATCCGGAATCCCTGGGCCTGATCGCCTCGCACCACGAAACCGGTGAGCCGCTGCCGGAAGATCTGCTGCAGAAACTGCTGGCGGCCAAGAACTTCCAGTCCGGCATGGGCATGGTGCGCCAGCTCGAATTTTCACTGTTCGACTTCCGCCTGCACGCGGAATTCACCGACGAAGCGCCCACCAACCCGCTGGATATGCATCGCAAGGTGCGAAGCGAGATTGCCGTGGTGGAAGCCCCGGAATTCAACCGCTTCCCCAACTCCTTCTCGCACATCTTTGCCGGTGGCTATGCGGCTGGCTACTACAGCTACAAGTGGGCGGAAGTGCTGGCGGCCGATGCCTTCTCACTGTTCGAGGAAAAAGGTATCTTCGACCCGGAAACCGGCAAGGCCTTCCTCCATAATATTCTGGAGAAAGGCGGCTCACAGGAGCCGATGGAATTGTTCAAGGCCTTCCGGGGTCGCGAACCGCAGGTGGATGCGCTACTGAAACAAACCGGCATCACGGACGAAGCGGCCTGACCCAATTTGAGCCGGCAGTCGTAAAGGCTGCCGGTTGTTCCAAACGGGAGTATTTATATGGCGAGTCCAAAACGTTTTATCGCCGGCGCCGTCTGTCCTCGCTGCGCGGAGATGGACAAGATCATGATGTTCACCACCGACGACGATGACCAGGTTCGCGAGTGCGTGGCCTGTGGCTTCACCGATGCAGTGTCTGACGCCGAACAGCCGTCCAACCCCGAGCTTGAGACGCGGGTGAACAAGCGCAAGAACGAGGACGATCACACGGTCAAGCAGGTCGTGTTCTTCAAGTCTTCTGCCGACGACGAGTAAGCTGTTCTTCCTAGCCTGCAGGTTTGCGGGCGGAGAGGCCATGGGAATGCTTTTCTTCTGGGGAAAAGCAACTCGCTTCGCTCAGACATCTTTTCCCCGCCAGAAAAGCACACCCACACCCTCTCGATCTGACTCAAAAGATATCTCTTTAAGGCAAATTCTTTTCAGCGATATCTGATGGTTTCTATGTGAGGGGGCCGGGATATTTTTCCCGCCGGAAATTGATGTCTGAGCGCAGCGAGTTGCCATTTCCAAGGGAAAAATATCCCGGCCCCCTCGCAACTCCCCTCAACAAGCAGGCTACAGAAAAACCTCCCAGCTCAAAGAACCATAGCCGCCAACCACCCAAAGCCAAGCAGCGGCAAATTGTAGTGCAGGAACGTCGGCACCACGGTATCCCAGATGTGGTTGTGCTGGCCGTCGGCGTTCAGGCCGGCGGTGGGGCCGAGGGTGGAGTCGGAGGCCGGGGAACCGGCATCCCCCAGGGCGCCGGCGGTGCCGACCAGGGCCACGATGGCCAGGGGGCTGAAACCCAACTGCAGGGCCAGGGGCACGTACAGGGCCGCGATAATGGGGATGGTCGAGAAGGACGAACCGATACCCATGGTGATCAGCAGACCCACCACCAGCATCAGCAGCGCCGCCATGGCCTTGTTCTCGCCGATGGTCGCCACGGAGCTGTCCACCAGGGCGGCAATTTCACCGGTTTCCCGCATCACTTCGGCAAAACCAGACGCGGCGATCATGATGAAACCGATCATCGCCAGCATCTTCATGCCCTCGGTGAACAGGTCGTCGGCCTCCTTCCAGCGCACCACACCAGACAGGTTGAAGAGCACGAACCCGGCCAGGGCGCCCAGGATCATCGAGCCAAGCCAGAGCTGCACTACAAAGGCGGTGACGATGGCCAACAGAGCCATAACCAGGGTGCGGGGGCTATAGCTGGTGTCTACCCGTTCGGCTTTGGTGATGGTTTCCAGGTTGTAGGTGCGGCCACTGCGGTAGCTGAAAAAGACCGCGATCAGCAAGCCGCACAGCATGCCCAGTGCCGGCAGGGCCATGGCTTTCATGACGCTCAGGCCGGAGGCATCGACGCCGTTGGCGTTGATCTTGGCGATCAGGATCTCGTTCAGGTAAATGCCGCCAAAGCCGACGGGCAAAAACATGTAGGGTGTAATCAGGCCGAAGGTCAGCACACAGGCAACCATGCGGCGGTCCATGTTCAGTTTTGCCATCACGTACAGCAGCGGCGGTACTACCAACGGTATGAAGGCAATGTGGATCGGCAGGATATTCTGGGACGAGATGGCAATGGCCAGCAGCAGGCCAATGATCAGGAAGCGGATGCCGTTAACGGCGGCGCCTTCTTCCTGGCGACCGACCAGGGCCAGGGCCTTGTCGGCCAGGGCGTGGGCCAGGCCGGACTTGCCGATGGCAACGGCGAAAGCACCGAGGGTGGCATAGGACAGTGCCACGGTGGCACCGCCGCCCAGGCCGCTATTGAAGGCTTCGATGGTGGCTTCCAGGGACATTCCTGCAATCAGGCCGCCGGATACGGCACCGATGATGAGGGCAACAACAACGTGAATGCGGCACAAACTCAGGACGAGCATGATGGCAACCGCAGCAACAACGGCATTCATGGCAAAACTCCGGGTAGGAATTAATGGTTTGTCCGGCCCCTTGTGGGGACCGGCATCATGAAAAGCGCGGTAATGTGCAGGAAATGGTCGCGGTAGTCAAAGCGGTTGTGTAACGGTCAGGCTTCATCAAGGCGGGCAAAGCGGGGGACCTGTTCGCCGGCCATTTCCACGGTTTCCCGGAACATGGTCAGCGGGCGTACCCAGAGGCTGTAATCACCGTACAGGCAGCGATAAACCACCATCTGTTCTTCAGTTTCACTGTGCCGGGCGATCCCGAGTACTTCGTAATCCTTGCCCTTATAGTGCCGGTAACGGCCAGGGCGTATGTCGTTCTTGCGTTCGGTCATTCTCGGCCTCGATGGTTTCAGGCTATGCTGGCCTTGCAGTTATAGAGGACGCAGCACGCGCAACCGTCTAAAATGGAAGCAACTGCAAGGATGCAAAAAGACTCAGTCAGGGCCTGAAAGTGTAGAACACCAGGAAGGGCCCGGAAACCGGAAACCGCTATGATGCGGCAGTTATCCTGCATCCTTCTGATTTTTCTGTCGCTGGCATGCCTGGCCAGCGCGCCTGTTCAGGCCGCTCCCGTAGCCTTTGACTGGCTGGAAGCGCCCGCCGATGAGCTGGCACTCGAAGACGTTCGCGCCCTGCCCCCGGGCGCCTGGCAGAGGTTTGGCTCAAATGAGGTTTTTAATCGCGGGTTCAGCGATGGCAGTTTCTGGCTGAGAGTCGAGATTCCGCCAGAGCCGGTGAACCGGGTTCTGGAAATCGGCTATCCGTTGCTGGACGAGGTGTCCGTGCACTGGGTGGTTGATGGCGAGCTGATCCAGACCCACCATACGGGCGATACCCTCCCGTTCAGCAGTCGCCCGATTTATCACCGCAATTTCGTCTTCCTGGTACCGTCGAATACCGATACGGCGACCGCCTTTGTGCGCGTGCAAACGCTCGGGTCGGTACAGATTCCCGTGGCAGTCACGCCTTCGGCCGAATTCCTGGCCAATGAGCAGCTGTCTTACGGCTGGCAGACGATGTTTCTGGGTATCATCGCTGCGATGGCGCTCTACAATCTGTTTCTGTTTGTCATCGTGCGCCATTCCACCTACTTCTGGTACGTGCTGACGGTTGTGTTTACCGGGCTGGTTCAGCTCAACTTCAATGGTGTGCTCTTCCAGTGGCTGTGGCCGAATGCCCCGGGTATCAACCGGTATTTCACCATTCCGGTTATCTGTTTCGCTCTGTTCTCCGCCATTATCTTCGCCATCCGTTTTCTCAATATCCGGTCCTACAGCCTCAGAAGTTACCGCTTCCTGCAGTGGATTCTGGCCGCCATTTCTGCCAGCTTCGTCTTTACTCTTTTTGGCAGTTACCAGACGGGGATTGTCCTGGTCAGCGCGATTGCGGCAGTGGTCACTCCCGCGGTCTGGTTCATCGGTTTCCTGGTCTGGCGGAAAGGTCAGGTATTGGGCGGTTTCTACGTTCTGGCCTGGACGCCATTGCTGATCGGCCATCTGATTCTCGCGGTCAGCAAGCTTGGCATCATGCCCCGCAGTTTCCTGACCGAGTTCATGCCTCAGATCGGCGTGGCCCTGGAGGTGGTTCTGCTTTCCTTTGCGCTTGCCTACCGGATCAACCTGGAACGTCGCAAGCGCCATGAGGCCCAGGAGCAGGCGCTGGCGATCCAGCAGCAGGCCAACCTGACCCTGGAGATGCGGGTTCAGGCGCGCACCGACGAACTGGAACGGGCCAATGAGCAGCTCAAGGCGATCAGCCTCACCGACGGTCTGACCCATGTGGCCAACCGGCGTCGGTTCGATGAAAAACTCAACGATGAGTGGCGACGGGCCCAGAGACACGGTCACCCGTTGAGCCTGTTGATGCTGGATATTGATCACTTCAAGCGGGTAAACGACGAGCTGGGACACCTGGTTGGCGACGATTGCCTGACCGCGGTGGCCGCCTTGTGCGTCGCAGAAGTGCAGCGTTCCGGGGATCTGTTGGCCCGCTATGGCGGCGAGGAATTCAGCATCCTGCTACCAGCCACGCCTGAGGAGGGAGCGGTTCGGGTGGCCGAGCGAGTGCGTCAGGCGGTGGCCCGTTCCCCGGTGCATTCCGGGGAACGGGTGGCTCCGGTCAGTCTTACCATCAGTGTGGGCGTGGCGTGCCTGGTGCCAGGGCCAGATATGGAGCCCCAGGAGCTCATCCGTCAGGCCGATGAGGCGCTATACGCGGCCAAGGAGTCTGGCCGTAACCGGGTTATGGTGGCGCGGGATTTCAGGGCGGCGAGCGCACCTGGTGCCTGAGGTCTCCCGGATCTTCAGTTCTTCAGTTTGTACCGCCCTGGTCCGAGGAATATCACTGCAACTGCTGTAAAGAGGAAGAAGCCCTGCAGCTCCAGCGCCCAGCCGCCGCTGCGCCCAAGGCTCAGGAGTTCGTTGCCGTGAACCAGGATGATGGCAAACAGCATGTTGAAAATAATCAGCAGCGCACCGATCCGGGTCTGATACCCAAGGATGACCATCAGCGGCGCGATGATCTCACCCACGTACACCCCGTAGGCGAGGAAGGTTGGCAGGCCGTGGCTGGCCAGCTCCCCTTCAATGAAGCCGATGCCGTTGAGCAGCTTGGCAATGCCATGGAACAGCATCAGGCCGCCCAGGGTCAGGCGGATAATCAGTTTTCCCAGATCAGCGTTTTCGAGCAAGGTACAGGTCTCCGTTCTACAGATTGCGAATGTCAGGGTAAAGCGGCAGCAGTTGTTTGATCAGTCGGTTCTGGGCGCCGGTTGGGATATCGTTCTGTTCCATGGCCAGAATCAGGTTCTCGGCCAGGGCATTGAACTGGGTGTCCGTGATGTCCATGTCAGAGTGCAGTTCACGCATCTCTCGCCCGGTATAGCTGCAGGGCCCACCGCTGAGCTCGCACAACTGATCCGTGAGGTTCTGGTGAAACCGGGCGACATCCATGCCTTTGAACTGTTGGTTGATGCGTTCGTCCTCGACGATCAGGTAGAGCAGGTCCTCCACCACGTTTTCAATGCCTTCACGTTCACCGAGCTGTTGATATAGGGAATCATCGGGTTTGTTGTTCAGACTCTGGCAGCCACCTAGAACCAGTGCGATCGCTGACAACAGGGCGACGAACAGGGGTTTCAGGTTCAGGTTGGTCATGATCAGAAACTCCCCTGCAGCGACAGATACAGACCTTGCTGGTCTTCCAGGGTGGCAACGTCACCCAGGTTGACCAGGGCCCCTGTGACAGCCAGGCGACGGTCCGGCACCCAGGCCACGAACAGGTCCCACCAGTCATTCTCGCTGGCAAAGCCCAGGTTGTCCGGCTTTTGACGGTATTCCGCGCCCACCAGCCACTGGCGGTTGAGGAAAAGCCCGACGCTGCCCTCCATCATCAGTTCGTGGCTGTTGTTACGGTCGCCGCCAAAGCCCAGGAGTCCACCCTGGTTGGCCCGGGTAGCCCTGGCGGTCAGGTTTACCAGCAGGTTTCGCTCCTTCACCGCGGCGAAGAACAGCTTGCTGCCACTGACATAGACATCGGTGCCACTGTCATCCCGGGCGCCGATCGCCGAGGGTACGGTGAAATCCCTCTGGCGCTTGTACTGAACGCCCGCAGACCACTGGCCCCAGGGACTGTACAACACATCGCCGGCGAGCCGGACCTTGGCGCCGAAAATATCCTGATTCAGTTCATCCTGCTCCAGGCCAAAGCCGTCCTTGAGGGTAAACACCAGGCTGTCCAGATCCAGGGTCTGGCGGGCCACGGTGATCTCCAGGCGGTTATTCCAGTTCAGCCCGGCACCGGTCACCGAGAGAGAGTAATCGTCCACTTCGGCCCGGCTGAGTGCCACGGTGCCGCCCCACTCCTCGTCGCTGGCGTAGCTGCCCAGTAGAGCCCAGGGAACCAGGCCGCCGCCGGCACTGCCCTCAATGGTGGTGACGCCTCCGGTCGCCCAGATCCGGCTGCCGATGTCGGCCATGGCGGCCGGTGCCATCAGAAGCGCCACGGTCAGTGTCATCAGACGTCTCTTTATCATTCTGAATACTCCGGGTTGGGTCGGCTCAGCTCTCCTTTGCGGGCAGCCAGGGACAGCGCAGTCTCCGGCAGATCCTCGGGGGCAATCGGGCGGCTCAGGTAAAAACCCTGGCCGAGGTTGCAGCCCCAGTGTTGCAGCAGCTGCCAGGCTTCCAGGTTCTCGATCCCTTCTGCCACGACCTTCAGCCCGAGGCCGTGGGCCATATCAATGGTGGACCGGACAATCAGCTGGTCCTGGGGCTCGGAATCCAGCTTCAGCACGAATGACTTGTCGATTTTCAGCTCCTGTACCGGCAGCTTGCGCAGCTGGGACAACGAGGAGTAGCCGGTGCCAAAGTCGTCCACCGACAGGGTCACTCCCAGCGCCCTGAGCTGGTTCAGGGTGGCCATGGCCTCTTCCGGATCTTCCATCAGGGCACTTTCCGTGACTTCCAGGGTCACCCGTTCCAGATCGTGGTGCCAATCGTGAAAGGTTTCCGCGATGTGCCGGGTCAGGGCGGGCCAGGTGAGGTCCATGGCGGACAGATTGATGGCAACGCCCGCGTCAACACCCTGCTCGTGCCACCGCCGGGCATCGCTGGCCACCCGTTGAAGTATATGGGCCGTCAGGTCGTGGATCTGCCCTGACTGTTCGGCGAGAAAGATGAACTCCTCGGGGGAAATAAAGCCCAGTTCCGGGTGAATCCATCGCACCAGGGCCTCTACCTGCACCAGTTCGCCGCTCTGGCTATTAAGTTTCGGCTGGTAGTTCATGTGCAGCCCGTCGCCCATGATGGCGGCGTGCAGGTCGGTGATCAGTTTCAGTTCTCTGAGGTGACTCTCATCCTGCCCCGGCTGGTAACGGGTGAAGGGTTCGGGGTGGGCCTCGGCCTGTTCGAAGGTGAGATTCAGCCTGCGACGCAGGGCATCGGTATCGGCGGCGTCCTCTGGCAGTTCCATGGTGACGATGGTAACTCGCAAGGAGAAGGGCGTTTGGTCTACCTGCAACGGGGATTCGATGACATCGTGCAGTGCCCGGACCCTCTGGTCGCCGGCTTCTGGCGGCAATGAAGGAATCAGGGCCAGGAACTCCCCTCCGCCGGTGCGGGCAAGGATTCGGGCATCCTGCAGTTCCTGCTGCAGCCGCTTGGCAATGCCAATCAGGACCTTGTCGCCGAATTCCAGACCCAGAGTATCGTTGATGTCGGAGAGGTCGTTCAGTCGGATTCCCACCAGTGTGGCCCGGCCTCGGTTATCAAACAGCTCGGCGGCCTTCTGCATCAGAGCGTTCCGGTTTTTCAAGCCGGTGACGTCATCGTGGGTCGCTGCATAGCGGATCTGGGCTTCCCGTTCCCGCAGGCCCGACAGCATGTCCCGGAGGGCGTTGCGGAGCTGGGTCAGTTCGCCGCCGGCCCGGATGGCCGGTGCCTCCGGTGTGGTGCCCTCACCGATAGCCCGCGCGTAGCTTGCCAGCTGCAACACCGGGCGCCCGAGGTTCCGGGCAATGACCAGCGCCAGCAGAATGGCGAAAATCAGGATAGCGGTTACCAGCAGCGCGATTTCAACCGCTCGCTGGTAGTAATTCTGGAGCGTGGCATCACGGCTAATAAGCAGCACGGCCTGGACCGCGGCGGGGTCTGATTCGCCCAGGTTGATTATCCGGGTGAAATAACCGGCACTTTCAATAAAATTGGCGTTGGCGGATGCGCCTGCAAGCTCCTGCTCCAGCTTGGCATCGATGCTGGTGGTGGCGGCAAAACTGTTCAGGCTGTCGTTCTGGTTCGATCGCGCCCTGAAAATCACCGAGGTGCCACTGAGCCGGGCAATGACCTCCGCCAGGGACTGGTCCAAGGCAAAGCCGCTGACAAGCCAGGCCCGAAGCCCCGGGGCCTCTATCGGGATGATGAGAATCTCGTAGCCCCTGCCATCAATGGCCCGCAGTGACCGGGTAAACCCATTACGACGGGTGCTTGTCAGCTGTTCCTGGCTGACGGCAGGAAAAGGGTTTTGCAGGGTCGAGGCCAGGGGCTCTCCCTGACTGTCCAGCAAGAGCGCGAAGTCGGCACCCACCCTGCCGCTGTGGTTTTCCAGGGCACTGTCGATGGTTGCCGGGTCGCGGCTGGCAATGGCCGAGCGAAAGCCGAAATCCTGCACCACAACACTGAGCCGGGACAGTTCCAGATCGGTCCGGCGATCAATGACCTCGTTGGTCAGCCGCTCTCCGATGGCCAGCTGTTCCAGTGCACGGCTTTTCTCATCCTCGAACAGGTACACCATCAGCAGGGCGACGATCACCAGGCTGACCAGCGCCACCAGAGAGATCATGGCGGCAATAAGCCGGCCCCGGAATCCGAGACGAGATACCAGACCCATCAAAGCTCCCGAAAGCGCTGCTGGAGACGGTCCAGCGAGCCTTCTGCGGCAGGCTCGGGCTCAAGATTGAGGGTGACGATTGCGGACTCGCTATCACGTTCGATTTCACGGGTGACCGGGCGGGTATTATCCGGCAGCCGTGGGTGCCAGATCTCAAGTGTCACCGTGCCCTGGCTGCCCTCGCTGGGCAGTGTATCGAGCGACAGGGTGACCTTGCCGGAGGTATCTGTCCGGCCGGTGTCAGCGGTGTCGGTGACCACCACAAAGCCCTGCATGTGGTCGTGAATGTTGCAGCCCAGTTCAACGATGCCTGGCTTGTCGAAAACAATGGGAGCCGCCGGGCGGTCGGCGTAAAGCTCGATGTTGAAGGTTTTTGCCGGCGAGAAGGAATACACGTGATGCTGGGTATTGTCGCGATTCGGGAAATCCACGCTGGAGCCGACTGGCACCACCAGTACATGGGGATGGAAGGCGCGATCCTTCTGATAGATTTCGGCAGAAACCGGTGTTGCCGGACGGGCACTGTCTACGGAAACCACGGCATTGGCCACGGGTTCGGTGTTGCCTTCCAGGGTGACGGTTACGGACAGCTCGTACGCGTTGGCTGTCGATACCATGGCAGAAATCAACAGTCCCGCCAGCACTGCAATCGCTGATACTTTCATTAAACCTCTGAACCTGTCAGGCCAGGCCGGACCCGAGAGAAAATCGAATGTGGTTCCTTACCAGCAGATTTTCCCAGTAATGCCGCATCCAGTCCCAGGCGGCGTTGTTCACCTGCTCGACAAACGGGTCGAGGTTGAGTTCGTAGTAGTCCGGCGTGCCTGCTATCTGCAACACGGTTACGGTGATGGAGTCGTCCAGCTCGTTGGCAAAGGGCTCGCCGATAAGCTGATGAGCCAGAAGATTAGCACGAGTTGCTTCCATATCCACGATTTCGCTGGCCCGGGTACACCGGTTGTTTTCGTACATTTCTTCCATCAACCGATGACAAAGGTAGGCGCGGATCAGTAGGCCATCGAGACCGTCGTAGCGAACCAGGAGCGCTGATGGCTGAGTAAAATACCGGATGGCGGCATTCACAAAGGGCTCAAACAGATCGGCTTTTCCGGCTTCCCGGGCACAGGCTTCAACGCATTCGATGAGCCTTGGTGCCATTTCGATGTACTCAACCACGAACTGGAACAGGCAGGTGGCGGGCTGATACCCCTCAATAGTGACCGCAGACGGGAGCGCGGCAACCTTTTCGTGAAGCTGTCGGAGGAAGGTCCCGGAGCGGGCTTCCTTGCGCCGCGCCTGGTCAATAATCTCAAGGACTACCTGTGGTGTCATTTCAGGAGAAGCCGATGTCTGAACGAATTGAGGTCGCAAGGCGCCTCCCGTTGTTAGCAACTGATAGCAACGAGTTCCCGGGCAGGAGAGGAGGGCTGGCTACCACATCGTGCCTGCCTTTTCAGACAAGTGTAGCCGAGATTTTTGCGACTGCTTTTCCGCTGTGATGAAAATACCCGGCTGTAATGTTACGGATTGAATCTGCGTCACTGGCTCTGGAACCAACGGTCGTTCCTGGTATGGGACCAGCACAGCCATCCCATGCTCAGGGCCCGCGCTACCATCAGAGAGATCAGCGCGAACCAGAGCCCGTGATTGCCCCAGCCCGTGGTCAGCCACCAGACCGGTGCAAACACGGCCAGGGCCGAAAACAGCATGGTGTTCTGCATGTCCCGGGTTCGGGTTGCGCCGATAAAAATCCCATCAAGAAGAAAGCCCCAGACTGCGGCAAAAGGTAGCAGCCAGAGCCAGGGCAGGTAGCGCCAGGCGGTGGCTCTCACTTCCTCGATACCGGTTAGCAGTGCAATGAGCCAATGCCCGCCGGCCACAAAAACAATGGTGAGCAAGAGGGCGCCCCAGAGTGACCATCGCAGGGCACTTCGAAAGACCACCCGGAAGCGCCGCCGGCTGCCTTTGCCGATAGCCTCGCCAATCAGCGCCTCGGCAGCATTGGCAAAACCGTCCAGGGCGTTGGAGATCAACAGAAGAAAGGTGATCAGAACGGCATTGGCAGCGAGGATGGTGTCTCCCTGACGGGCGCCCTGGGCGGTAAAAAATGCCAGCACCAATAACAGCGCGATGGTTCGGACCATGATGTAGCGGTTAACCTGGAGAATCCTCAGGTAATCCTCGAGTTTGCCGAACAGAGCCTTCGTCAGCCCCTGCCCCTCAGGCATTCGCCGTAATACGATCAGGAAACCGATGGCGGCGGCACCGTATTCGGCGATCACAGTGGCAATGGCCACGCCACGGCTGTTCCAGCCAAGCACGGTAACAAAAAGAATATCCAACACGATGTTCAGGCCGTTTGCTGCAATCAGCATGATCATCGGGCCCCGTGGAAACTGGGTGCCGATGAGCCAGCCAACCAGCGTGTACTGGCAGAGAACGGCCGGCGCGCTCCAGATCCGGATTCCGGCGTACTCGGCCGCCAGTTCGGTCACGTTGTCACTGGGATTCATCAGGCTCAGGCCGGTCTGTATCAGAGGCTGGTGAAACAGAATGAGAAGAAGGCCGATCCCGGTTGCCAACAGGATCGAGCGCAGCAGCAATGCCACCTGACTGAAGTTGTCCCGCTTGCCCCATGCCTGAGCGGCCAGGCCGGTCGTGCCCATGCGCATGAAGCCAAAGGTCCAGTACAGGATGCTGAACAGATTGGCACCAACGGCGACGGCGCCAAGATACTCCGGGCTTTCCAGGTGGCCGAGCACGGCCGTATCCACCAGTCCCAGGAGAGGGACGGTGAGGTTGGTGAGCATCAATGGCCAGGCCAGGGCCCAGAGACGTCGGTCGGTTGCCGGCAAGTTAAAAGGCATATGCGTTTTAATTCTTAAAAAATTCTGTTTAGCTTTTTTGGGTTTAGCCGATTTTTTAGTCTTTTTTTGATCTGTGTCTATACTCCAAGCTGAGTATCCGAAAGCAGGCTTCCACTCTGGTTTTGCGGTGTATGCGACGCCGAAAATGCCAGCGGGATAACGCAAAATCCGACAAGAATAACACTCTGTGGAGACACAGTATGCGCGTGCACGCTCAGCGGGCAGGTGCCCTTTTAGGCGGTCTGATGTTCCCCGCCTGGTCCATGGCGGACTGGACACTGAACATGACCCCCGGGGTGACCGGCACCAGTAATGACATTTTCAGCCTTCACATGACCATACTCTGGATCTGCGTCGTCATTGGCGTCGTGGTTTTCGGTGTCATGTTCTGGTCTATTTTTGCCCACCGTAAATCCCAGGGCGCCAAACCGGCGAACTTCCACGAAAACACTCTGGTCGAGATTCTCTGGACCATCATACCTTTTGCGATACTGGTTGTTATGGCGATTCCTGCCACTGCAACTCTGGTGGACATGTATGACACTTCGGAATCGGAAGTGGACATCAAGGTCACCGGCTATCAGTGGAAGTGGCAATACGAATACATTAATGAAGATTTCGGTTACTTCTCGAATTTGTCCACGCCCCGGGATCAGATCGAGAATCGCCAGGCCAAGGGAGAGAACTACCTCCTCGAAGTGGATAACCCGCTGGTAATTCCTGTCGGGAAAAAGGTTCGCTTTTTGTTAACGGCCAACGATGTCATCCATTCCTGGTGGGTTCCGGATTTTGGCGTCAAGAAAGACGCCATCCCGGGCTTTATCAACGAGACCTGGACCCGGGTCGACAAGCCCGGCATCTATCGCGGCCAGTGTACCGAGCTTTGCGGGAAGGATCACGGCTTCATGCCGGTGGTTGTCGAGGCGGTGCCCGAGGAGGAATACAACGCCTGGGTCGCTGAAAAGAAAGAGGCCGCCGAGCGAGAACGCCAGCTGACCCAGAAAGACTGGACCATGGCAGAGTTGATGGAGCGCGGCGAGAAAGCCTATCAGACCGCCTGCGCCGCCTGTCACCAGCCGAACGGTCAGGGCGCGCCACC
Source organism: Marinobacter sp. L-80 (assembly GCF_056859395.1). Lineage (NCBI taxonomy): Bacteria > Pseudomonadati > Pseudomonadota > Gammaproteobacteria > Pseudomonadales > Marinobacteraceae > Marinobacter > Marinobacter sp. L-80. The sequence goes on along the minus strand of NZ_JBSXOI010000074.1, from coordinate 84,913 downwards.
AGCCTTCCCGTCTCTGGTCGGAACCCAGGTCGTTACTGAAGACATGGCAGCCCATATCGACATCGTTGTGAATGGTGTCTCGGGAAGCGCCATGCAGGCCTTCGGCAATCAGCTGAGTGAAGTGGACCTTGCAGCCGTGATTACCTACGAGCGTAATGCCTGGGGTAACAACACCGGCGAAATGGTCACTCCGAAAGAAATATTTGATTACAAGAACCAACAGTAATCATCGCCAGATAACAGATATCACCAGCCACAAAAAATGGCGGTAACGGGGGTTTTCATGAGTGCGGTTGCAGATACCCACGCCCAGGATCATCATCACGGCCCGGCCAAAGGCATAAGCCGTTGGCTGTTGACCACAAACCACAAGGATATCGGGTCCATGTACCTGATATTCAGTTTCACCATGTTCCTGCTCGGCGGGGCCATGGCAATGGTCATCCGGGCGGAGCTTTTCCAGCCGGGGCTGCAGATTGTGCAGCCGGAATTCTTTAACCAGATGACCACCATGCACGGCCTGATTATGGTGTTTGGTGCGGTCATGCCGGCGTTTGTCGGGCTCGCCAACTGGATGCTGCCGCTGATGATCGGGGCGCCGGATATGGCATTGCCACGGATGAATAACTGGAGTTTCTGGCTGCTTCCGTGCGCCTTCCTGATCCTGGTTTCCACCCTGTTCATGGAAGGGGGTGCGCCCAACTTCGGCTGGACCTTCTACGCCCCCCTGTCGACGACCTACGGGCCGCCGAGCACCACCTTCTTTATCTTTGCGGTTCACATAATGGGTGTCTCGTCGATCATGGGTGCGATTAACGTGATCGCCACGATCCTGAATATGCGGGCACCGGGCATGACCCTGATGAAAATGCCCCTGTTTGTCTGGACCTGGTTGATTACCGCGTTCCTGCTGATTGCAGTCATGCCGGTACTGGCCGGCGTCGTCACCATGATGTTGATGGACATCAACTTTGGCACCAGCTTCTTCGATGCTTCCGGCGGCGGTGATCCGGTACTGTTCCAGCACGTGTTCTGGTTCTTCGGGCACCCCGAGGTATACATCATGATCCTCCCGGCCTTCGGGGCGGTCTCCCATATCATTCCGGCATTTTCCCGCAAACCCCTGTTTGGCTATGCCTCCATGGTCTACGCAGTCGGTGCCATTGCTCTGCTCTCGTTTGTGGTCTGGGCGCACCACATGTTTACGGTGGGTATTCCCATCGTCGGCCAGCTGTTCTTCATGTACGCCACCATGCTCATCGCAGTGCCCACCGGGGTGAAGGTTTTCAACTGGGTGGCCACGATGTTCAGGGGCTCATTGACCTTTGAGGCGCCGATGCTGTTCTCAGTTGCCTTCGTCATCCTGTTTACCATCGGCGGTTTCTCCGGCCTTATGCTGGCTATTGCGCCGGCAGATTTTCAGTACCACGACACCTACTTCGTAGTCGCCCACTTCCACTACGTGCTGGTACCGGGTGCGATCTTCGGTATCTTTGCCTCCGCCTACTTCTGGCTGCCCAAGTGGACCGGGCACATGTATGACGAAACCCTGGCCAAGACCCATTTCTGGCTGTCTTTTGTTGGCATGAACCTGGCGTTCTTCCCGATGCACTTCCTGGGACTGGCAGGCATGCCACGACGGATTCCGGATTACGCGCTGCAGTTCGCCGATTTCAACATGGTTTCCAGTGTCGGTGCATTCATGTTCGGTGCCACACAGCTGTTGTTCCTGTTTATCGTGGTCAAGTGCATCAGGGGTGGCAAAGAGGCTCCGGCCAAGCCCTGGGATGGTGCTGAAGGTCTCGAATGGACTGTGCCCTCACCGGCGCCATACCACACCTTCGCAACGCCGCCGGTAGTGAAGTAGGGGGCACTGGCTATGGCAGAACAACAGGCAAATAGCGCCGGAGCCCCCAAGGGCAATGCTCGAGTGGTGGGCTGGTGCATGGTCAGCGTGGTCGGCATGTTTGCCTTTGGATTTGCCATGGTGCCTCTGTACGACGTGTTCTGCGAAATTACCGGGATTAACGGAAAGACCGGGGGGCGGTACGAATCCACCGAGGTGGCAGAAGCAGACGTGACCCGAACGGTCAAGGTTCAGTTTCTCGCCTCCAACGGACCGGGGATGACCTGGAAATTCCGCCCGGTTGTGCGGTCGGTGGATGTTCACCCCGGTGAGCCGACTACTGTGAATTTCTATGCCGAAAACCCGACAAGTGAGCCAATGGTAGGCCAGGCGGTCCCTAGCCTCGCGCCTTCAGAGGGGACGCTGTATTTTCATAAGACCGAGTGCTTCTGCTTTAACCAACAGCCTCTTGAAGCGGGTGAAAGTACCGAAATGCCTCTGATCTTTATCGTCGACAAGGACTTGCCGGCGCATATCACCAAACTAACTCTGTCTTACACGCTCTACGATCAGGGTAAACAGGTGTCGGCAGCACAAAACTCCCGGAAAGAAACAACAACAAACGACAACGGATAAGCCATCGGAGACTGTCATGGCGGATAACCAGACCTATTACGTTCCGGAACAGAGCAAGTGGCCGATCGTCGCCACGATTGGCCTTGGGGTAACTCTTTACGGGGTGGCCTCAATCATGGTGAATGGCAAACAGGGGGACAGCACAACCGGTGCCTGGATAATGTTCTGGATCGGCGCCCTGATTATGGCCTACATGCTGTTCGGGTGGTTTGGAGCCGTCATCAAAGAGAGTCGGGCGGGACTCTACAGTGATCAGATGGACCGCTCGTTCCGCTGGGGGATGAGTTGGTTCATTTTCTCAGAGGTGATGTTTTTCGCCGCGTTTTTCGGTGCGTTGTTCTACATCAGGGTGTTTGCGGTGCCCTGGCTTGGTGGCGAGGGTGACCGAGGTTCCTCGAACATGTTGTGGGAGGGCTTTCAGTCGACCTGGCCTCTTATCAACAATCCCAGCCCGGAAGCTTATCCCGGCCCCAAGGAGGTTATCAGCGCCTGGGGCCTGCCTTTGATGAACACGATCTTGCTGGTGACGTCTTCATTTACGGTAACCGTGGCGCACCATGCATTGAAGGCAGGTAATCGGGCGAAGACCAAACTTTGGCTGGCTGCAACCATCGCTCTGGCCGTGGTCTTCATGTTTGTTCAGGGCTATGAATACCTCCATGCCTACCGTGACCTCGACCTGACCCTGCAATCCGGCATCTACGGCAGTACGTTCTTTATGCTGACTGGCTTCCACGGTGCCCATGTGATGCTTGGCACATTGATGCTGGCCATTATGCTGGTGCGAATCAACAAGGGCCACTTCACTGCGGAAAACCATTTTGGTTTCGAGGCAACCGCATGGTATTGGCATTTTGTCGACGTGGTCTGGCTGGGATTGTTCGTGTTCGTTTACATCATTTGATCTGCGTAGTCAGGGAGTCGGATTAAGAGTCAGGCTCCCGTTCCACAGAGCAATCAGTACCACAGCCAGGAGCAGTATGCTAAGCGTCACCCGGACGGCCAGAGAGTTAACAACCCGATTGGTCTTGCCGCCGTCTTTAATGAGAAAAAACAGGCCACTGAAAAGGCTTACAACCACAGAAAGCATCAGGAAAACAATAACTGCTTTGAGCATGGGACTTCCTGTTTTTATTGGTTTGATGGATGTACGGTTCGCAAACGGTTCCGGACTCGCTGAGGTCACTATAGCAGAGCATGTCTGATTCGCAGGGCAAACACCGCCGATGGCAGTTTGACTGGCGGCTGCTGGTGTTCAGTGGGGTCTTACTGCCGATACTTATTGGCCTCGGTGTCTGGCAGCTGAATCGGGCGGAAGAAAAACAGCTTCTGCTGAACCAGTGGCAGCAGGAAGCGGAAAACCGGGCCTGGCAGGACATAGTGTCCGGTGATCTGACCCGTGGTCGGCCTCTGACACTGACCGGGATGTACGGAAGCCGAAACTGGCTGCTGGATAACCGGACCCGTGATGGCATCCCGGGTTATGAAGTCCTGACAGAGTTTCGTCCTCTGGAAGGGCCGCCGGTTGTGGTTAATCGCGGTTGGGTCCAGGCGCCGCGAACCCGGGATCAGCTCCCGCAGCTGGAAACGCCGGAAGGGATTTTTACCCTGGAAGGTCGACTCAGTGACTATCCGGTGCCGCCGGTGCTGGTGGATCAGCCAGAGGCAGGCGGTCCGTGGCCCCGGCGGGTACAGAGTCTGTCCGGAGAGGCCGCACGAAAGGAGATTCCGGATCTTCCCGACAAAATAGTAAGGCTTTCCGGCAATCGCCAGCCGGGCGCTTACCGGGCGGATTGGGAACCGGACCTGATGGGGCCACAAACCCATTACGGATATGCCACGCAATGGTTTGCGCTGGCCGTGGCGCTGACTATATTGACTATAGTGGCGAGTTACCGAAAGACAGGAGCCAATAATGACAATGACAATGGCTAACCGGATATCCGACCAGGAACACAACGAAGGGCCAACCCCGGAACAGGTGCGTCGCGGCCGTCGCACGGCATTCCTCCTGTTTGCGCTGGGTTTTGGCCCGATGATTGTTGCAACCATCATGTTTTATACCGGCTGGCTGAACCCGGCCGGCCACACCAATAACGGCGTTTTGCTCCAGCCAGTGGCCCCGGTTTCAACGCTCAATCTCGAAACGGCTTCCGGTACTCCGCTGGCAGAACGCTTTGGCCCGGAAAAAATCGATCCGGACTGGCTTATGATTGTGGCTTCCGGCCAATGTGGTAGCCAGTGTGAAGAGCTGCTCTATCTGGCCAGGCAGGTGAATATCGCCCTTGGCAAGAACGCTAACCGAGTCTCCCGGGCTGCCGCACTGGGTAGTGTGCCCTCCGATCTGCAGGCGCGTTGGTCCTCCGAATACAGCTCCATGGAGCGCCTTGTGCCTGCGGCGGGTGCCCGGCCGGACTGGCCAGCCGGTATCAATCCGGAAGCGGAGCCGCGCATCCTGCTGGTTGATCCGTTCGGTAATGTGATGATGCATTACGGTTCCGAACATACTGGAAAGGATATGCTGGAGGATCTCAAGCATCTGCTCAAACTGTCGCAGATCGGTTAATGGCCAGAGCGGAGAGTCAGCCTTGAATCAGTCATCTGTTTCCCCAACCACGGCAGCCCACAAGATGGCAAAGTGGGCAACCTTTGCCGTTTTGCTGGCGGTTGTCGTGATCATGCTGGGTGCCTGGACCCGCCTGGTGCACGCAGGGCTGGGGTGTCCTGACTGGCCCGGGTGCTATGGTTTTCTCACGGTGCCCCAGAGCGAATCGAACATTGCCATAGCGAATGCCCGTTTTCCCGATACGCCGGTGGATGTGCAAAAAGGCTGGCCCGAAATGATCCACCGTTACGCCGCCGGCACCCTGGGGCTGGTGGTGTTCGGCCTGGCGGCCTACGCGGTTCGTAACCGGCGCCAGGGTGTTCCGGTAAAGCTGCCTTTGTTTATCGCCGTTTTCATCATTCTTCAGGGCGCTTTCGGCATGTGGACGGTGACCCTGAAACTGTGGCCCCAGGTGGTGGCGCTGCACCTGCTTGGCGGCTTTACCACCCTGAGTCTGCTGGCGTTGCTGGCATTCAGGTTGCGACGTCAGGCCAGGCAGACGCAGGATCGGGAACCACCGCTATCAACCGCCCTGTCGGGTTTCCGGCCCTGGCTCTATGGCGGGCTGCTGTTAGTGGTGATGCAGATCGCCCTGGGGGCCTGGACAGCGGCCAATTACGCGGCCGTTGCCTGTACCGATCTGCCTACGTGCCAGGGCCAGTGGTGGCCTGAGGGCATGGATTTCCGGCACGGCTTTGACGTTACCCAGCACGTGGGCCCCAACTATCTGGGAGGTCAGCTTACCGCTGACGGGCGGGTGGCGATCCATGTTACACACAGACTTGGTGCTGTGGTGGTACTATTCTATTTCACGGCATTGCTGGCGTTGATGTGGCGGCGACGGGGCGAATCCGGACTCGACAACCCCGTTAAACTGGTGGCGGTCCTGCTGGGTGTCCAGATCCTGTTGGGTCTGGCCAACGTGATTTTCCATATTCCCCTGTCCATCGCCGTGGCCCATAACGCCATGGGCGCAGGACTCCTTCTTTCAGTTATTCACCTGATCTGGCGGCATCAGCTATTACTCGAACCACATAGCGTCCCGGCAACACACACAACAACAATGAACCAGGAGGTTACGGCATGAGCGAGCAAGTGGAAGCACTGCCGGCCCAGGCAATTGCGAGCGACTCCAGAACAACCATTTCCTGGCGTGACTTTCTGGAGCTGACCAAGCCCAGGGTTGTCGCGCTGATGATCCTTACCTCGGTGATCGGCATGCTGCTGGCGGCGCCAGGCGTGCCCGGTTGGGGCGTGTTGGTCTGGGGCAATCTGGGTATTGCCCTGCTTGCCGGCTCGGCTGCGGTGGTCAACCATGTGGTAGACCAGAAAATTGACACCGTCATGGCTCGCACCCGCAAGCGCCCGGTGGCCACAGGCAAGATCTCGCCTCTGGATGCGATCCTGTTCGCAACGATACTCGCGTGTGTTGGTATGGCCGTGCTGATGTGGCAGGTGAACCACCTCACTGCCTGGCTGACCCTCGCCTCCCTGGTGGGTTACGCCGGTGTTTATACCTTGTTCCTCAAGCGGGCTACGCCCCAGAATATCACCATCGGAGGTCTTGCCGGGGCCATGCCACCGTTGTTGGGCTGGACCGCTGTGACCGGCCAGGTTGAGGGCCACGCTCTGCTGCTGGTGCTGATCATTTTTGCCTGGACCCCGCCGCATTTCTGGGCTCTGGCTATCCATCGCAAGGAAGAGTACGCCAAGGCGGGCATTCCCATGCTGCCGGTCACTCATGGCAACAAGTTCACCGAGCTGCACATCCTGCTCTACACCCTGATGTTGCTGGCGGTCAGTCTGCTACCTTTTGTCACAGGCATGTCCGGCGGTATCTACCTGGTGGGCGCCCTGGCCCTTGGCCTGCGCTTTCTGCAGTATGCGGTAAGGCTGTTGAAGGGTGACGATCGGCGGGTGGCCCTGAATACCTTCAAGTATTCCATCACTTACCTCATGGCCCTGTTTGTGGTATTGCTTGTGGATCATTTTGTATTCTTTTGAGTCAGACATTGTGCTGACGCAGGCGGGGATGGCTTTCCGAAACACGCTGTAAATACGTCCGTGTACGCCCGGCTACGCCATCCATGGCTCCGCACGGTTTCGGAAAGCCATCCCCGTCTGCTTATCTGATCAACGAAGTGGACCACCCATGAAAAGCTCCAGCTCTATTCGCCTTACCCTGTTCTGCCTTCTGCTAATCGTTGTTCTGATCTTTGGACTGGTTGTTGGACGGCAGGTATTTCTGGTGGGTAACCAGGAACCGATTCCGGCGCCGGAGCTGACGGAGTTCAATACGTATGTCTATGATCAGCCTCGTCAATTGGCAGAGTTCACGCTGACGGATGAGAACGGTGAAACGGTCACGCGGGAGAGTCTGAGGGGTCGCTGGACCATTGCATTCGTGGGCTACACCAATTGCCCGGATATCTGCCCGGCAGCCATGGCCAATTTGCGCCAGACCGACAAGCTGCTGTCCAAGGAATTGCCCCAGCCTGACTATCTGCTGGTCAGCGCTGACCCGGAGCACGATACGCCGGAGAAACTCAAAGCCTACACGGACTTCTTCGGTGAACATTTCCATGGTCTGACCGGAGATCTGGACACCTTGCGGGAACTGGCCAAAAGCCTGAACGCGGTGTTTGTCCATCGTGAGGTGGATGGCGAGCTGCTGGTGGATCACAGCGGCCATTTTGCGCTGCTGAACCCCGACGGCGAACTTGCTGCTGTGATCCAGCCGCCCCATAATCCGCACAACCTGGCCGAGGCCTTTGAGCGGATTTACCAGTGGGCAAAGGCCAATCGTGAACGGGTGAGCTCCTGACGCTTCAGAAACCCGGAATCCGATGCTCCCTATTGATGCCATTCTTCCAGACCTGAAAGCGGCCCTGGAACGCACGACTACCGTACTTCTGCAGGCTCCGCCCGGTGCCGGTAAAACCACCCGTGTGCCTGCCGCCCTTCTGGATGCGCCCTGGCGCGGTGACGGCAAGATCCTGATGCTGGAGCCCCGTCGGCTTGCAGCTCGCTCTGCCGCCCGGTTCATGGCCCGGCAACTCAATGAACAGCCCGGACAGACGGTAGGCTATCGCACAAGGCTGGATACCCGTGTGTCTGCGGCCACCCGGATCGAAGTCGTGACCGAAGGCATCCTGACCCGGCTGATCCAGGCGGATCCGATGCTGGAGGAGTACGCGGCGGTCATCTTTGATGAGTTCCATGAGCGCTCTTTGCAGGCGGATCTGGGCCTGGCCCTGGTGCTGGAATCGCAGCAGGCGTTGCGGGAGGATCTGCGGTTGCTGGTGATGTCCGCAACCCTGGATACCGGGCCGATTGCGCAAGTGCTTGGAGACGTTCCCGTAATAACCAGTGAAGGACGGGCGTTTCCGGTCGATGTTCATTACCGGCCGTTGCCGCGCAGTGGCCGCATGGTGGATCAGGTTACCGCTGTGGTTCGGGAGGCATTGGCTGATCAAAGCGGCTCACTGCTGGTGTTTCTGCCCGGTGTGGGTGAGATACGTCGGGTTGAGCAACAGCTCCGTGCAAACCTGCCGGACCGGGTGATGCTTGCTCCACTATACGGCAATCTGAAATCGGAGCAGCAGGACCAGGCAATCTCGCCGGCTCCCGAAGGCCAGCGCAAGGTGGTGTTGGCTACGGCTATTGCCGAAACCAGTCTGACCATTGAAGGGGTTCGGGTTGTTATCGATTGCGGTCAGCAGCGTCGGGCCGTTTTTGATCCCAACAGTGGCATGACCCGCCTGGTCACTGGCCGGGTATCCAGGGCTTCTGCGGAACAGCGTAAAGGCCGGGCCGGCCGGATGGAGCCCGGGGTCTGTTATCGATTGTGGAGCGAATCGGAACAGTTCGGATTGGCCGATTACACGCCGCCCGAAATTCTGGAGGCCGATCTGGCACCCTTGGTGCTGGAATTAGCCCAGTGGGGCGCGCGGGAAGCCGATGCCGTCGCCTGGATTGATAAGCCCCCTGCCGCCCATTGGAGGCAGGCTGTGGCCCTCCTGCGGTGGCTCGATCTGCTCGATTCAGACGGAGCTATTACGGACCACGGCAAAGCGGCCCGGGAGCTGGGTATACACCCGCGACTGGCGCATATGGTGCTGAAAGGCCGTTCTATAGGGCTCGGAGGCGCGGCTGCGGCCGTGGCCGCCTTGCTGGAAGAGCGTGATCTCCTGGGCCCCGGAACTGGTGCGGACATGCACGAGCGGGTTCGGGTGTTCTTCGGGGAACGGCGGGATCGCACGCTGGATGTCGCTCGCCTGAAGGCTGTACGCCAGTCGGCCCGGCGTCTTTCCGGGCCCGGGACGACTGAGGCAACACCGCCCTCGGAGACCGAAATCGGCCGATTGCTTGCCCTGGCCTATCCGGACCGTATTGCCAGGCGGCGATCGGATAAGGCGGCGAGGTATCAGCTCAGTAATGGCAAAGGTGCGGTACTGAGAGAGGATGATCCCCTGGCACGGCACGAGTGGCTGGTGGCGGCCGAGCTGGATGGCCAGGCCCGCGAAGCCACGATTTACCTGGCCGCGCCGGTGGACATTCCGGACCTGGAGCTCGACCTGGCTGACCACATACAGGAGATCGAAGAGGCACTGTGGGACGACAGCCAGGGTAAAATTCTGGCGCGGCGTGCGCGAAAACTGGGTGAACTCGTGCTTCAGGAAAAGCCGCTCGGCCGGGTGGATCCGGAACTGGTCCGGCAGGGGCTGCTCAGCGCGATTCGGAAGAAGGGCCTGGAAAGCCTGCCCTGGAGTGATGGCAGTCGCCAGTGGCGTGCCCGAATGAGGTTGCTCGCCAGAACCTTCCCGGATTCCGGCTGGCCGGACACCGATGACGCGGCGTTACTGGATAGTCTCGAGGTTTGGCTGGGCCCGTTTCTGGTCGGCATGACCCGATGGTCCGATCTGGCCCGGATCGACTTGCTGGCGGCCCTTAACAGCCTGATTGATTACCCGGCCCAGCAGCAGCTTCAGAGTCTGGCGCCAACACATCTGACCATACCGACCGGCCAGCGGGTGAGTCTGGATTACACCGCCGACAATGGCCCGGTGTTGGCGGCCAAGCTCCAGGCGCTGTTTGGCTGGAAAGAAACCCCTGCCGTTGCCGGTGGGCGGGTACCGGTGGTGCTTCATCTGTTGTCCCCCGCGCAACGGCCTCTGGCGGTCACCGCCGATCTGGCCAGTTTCTGGCGTAACGCCTACCCCGAGGTGCGCAAGGATATGCGTGGGCGGTATCCCAAGCATCCCTGGCCGGAAGATCCGTTTACCGCCGAGGCTCAGCAGGGCACGAAAAAACGCCCAACTCGCTGATGCGTTTGCTGACCAGCGCGTGTGGCACCCGCTCAAAGTAGATATTCCGTGGCGTTATCCAGTCTCCCGGCGGTGCGTTGAGTTCTTCCGCGGGCATTTCCTCGAGTTCAACCGACCCGGGGTCGGCGTCGCTGTTCCGGAAGCTGTCGGCAAGAACCCAGAGGGGCTTCCCGGCCGCATGGGCCGCCAGAGCCAACAAGTGTGTACCGCTTTTGTTGATAAAATGCCCATTGGAAAGCCAGGTATCGCACCCGGTGATCACCAGGTCAGCCTGGGGCACAAACAGCCCCATCTGCGCATCGGTGATCAAGGTGACGGGTATGGCTAGCTCGTTCAGCGCCCGTGCCAGGGAGTGGCCCTCGAAGCCCGGGCTGCTCTGGGTGCAGATGACAGAGAAGGCCTGGCGCTGTTCCGCCATGTTACGAAACAGCGCCAGTACCGCGGAGCTGGCGCTATGGGTCAGTATCACCGGCGACTCTGGCAGAAGATCGAGGGCTTGCCGGGCAATGGTTCCGGTGGCATTTTCCAGCTGGTCTCTGATGTCCATGACGGCCTGAAGTGCGACCTGAACATCACTGGAAAGACGCTGCTCGATCATGGCCAGTGCATTGCCAATCACGATCATGCTCGGGCGTGCCGCCCGGAGTTCTGCCAGTAGCCTCAGAAATGTCTCGCCCTCTGGCTCGACCTCGTCCAGGTAAGATAGCAGTTGATCGAGGGTGTTCATTGCCAGCTGTGTAGCGCCTGACCGGGAGTCCGCTTTCAGTGCGGCCAGAAGGGACTTTGCCCTCGCATCAAGTTCCTGCATTCCGCTCTTCCGTGCTTATGTGCTGCTTCAAGGGTAGCACCTGTACGGTCTTTTCCTGATGTCTGGAGGTGAAAATAGCACTTGCCTGAATGTCAGCCCTGTATAAAATACGCGCAACTCAACCCCGAGTGCGCAGTATCCATGCACCTTGTTTCCTTCGATATTTTCCGAACCCTGGGTTTTCCCGACACCACCGTCCTCAAGCCGGACCAGTTTTTGCGTCATAAAGAACTGTTGCGGGAAGCAGATTGGGTCCTGTTTCCAGAGTACTGGCAGTTAAATGCCCTGGTTCACGGTCTCAAGTGCCGGGTGTTTCCCAGCGAAGCCAGCTACCGCATCGGCCACGACAAAGTGGAGATGACCCGTGCATTCCAGACGGTGGCCCCGGAGCACACGCCCTGGACCATGATTGAGGCCAACGGCCCGGTGGAACGTGACATGATCTGGGATGCCATGGTGCATCCGTTCGTGGCAAAGCTTCCCAAGGCCAGCATGGGCGAAGGCGTCTGGCTGATTGAATCCCGCGAGGACTGGCGCCGCTACTGCGAACGCACCGACGTGCTCTACGGCCAGGAATACCTCCCTCTGGACCGGGATGCGCGAGTTGTGGTGGTTGGCGATCAGGTGCTGACGGCTTACTGGCGAACCCAGGCCGATCAGGGCTTCTACAACAATGTGGCCCGGGGTGGCCGCATTGACAACAGTCCGGTTCCCCCGGTGATGACGGACCTGGCGTTGCGGCTGGCCAGGGATCTGGGTGTTGATCACGCAGGCTTTGATATTGCGCTGGTGGATGGCCACCCTTACGTACTGGAATTCAACCGGCTGTTCGGAAACAAGGGATTGGGCCAGGGCACGGAGCTCCAGGAGGCGATTCTCGGCTATCTCCGGGAACAGACCGAACCGGAAGACCCGGACGGCCCCACCGAACCACCGCCGATATGGCCGGTGGCGGTCTAGGAATTCCCGCCAGAATTCATGCCAGTGGCGTTGCCAGTATTGCCCATTACTTATGGGTAGATATGCTCATATCCGGGCCCTCAAAAAAGCCCGATGATCGCGCTATCTAACGGGTGCTGCAGCGTTGCTGTAGTGCCTTTTTTTATGCCTGTTTGCCCTGTGGAGGGACACACCACCCATGACCGAAGCCGCTAACGCCAATATCGCCGATTACTACGAAGCCGACACGTTCAAGCGCATCAAGGACTTTGCCGACGGCAAGGAAACTCCGTTTGTGGTGATCGACACCGCAACGATTGACCGTCAGTATGACGAGCTGGTCGAGGGTTTCCCCTACGCCAAGGTTTACTATGCGGTGAAAGCCAACCCGGCCCCGCAGATCCTGACCATGCTGCGCGACAAGGGTGCCTCTTTCGATATCGCGTCGGTTTACGAGCTGGACAAGGTGATGGCCCTGGGTGTGACCGGTGAGCGGATCAGCTACGGCAATACCATCAAGAAGGCGAAGGACATTCGCACCTTCTACGAGAAAGGCGTTCGTATGTTTGCCACCGACTCGGAGGCAGACCTTCGCAACATCGCCAAGGCGGCCCCGGGCTCGAAAGTGTATGTGCGTATCCTGACCGAAGGTACCCTGACGGCAGACTGGCCGCTGTCCCGCAAGTTCGGCTGCCAGACCGACATGGCCATGGACCTGCTGATCCTTGCCCGTGACCTGGGTCTGGTGCCCTACGGCGTGTCGTTTCACGTCGGTTCCCAGCAGCGCGAGATTGGCGCCTGGGATGCGGCCCTGAACAAGGTGAAGGTGATTTTCGAGCGTCTGAAGGAAGAAGACGGTATCGAGCTTAAGATGATCAACATGGGCGGTGGTTTCCCGGCCAACTACATCACTCGCACCAATGAGCTGAAGGTGTACGCCGAGGAGATTGCCCGCTTCCTGCACGAGGACTTTGGTGCGGAGCTGCCGGAGATCATCATCGAGCCGGGCCGATCGCTGATTTCCAACGCCGGTGTTCTGGTGAGCGAGGTGGTTCTGATTTCCCGGAAATCCCGTACTGCCCTGCATCGCTGGGTGTTTACCGATGTGGGCAAGTTTTCAGGCCTGATCGAGACCCTGGATGAGGCGATCAAGTTTCCGATCTGGACTGAGAAGGCGGGCGAAGGCGAGGACTGTGTGATTGCCGGGCCGACCTGTGACAGTGCCGATATCATGTATGAGCATCACAAGTATCCGTTGCCGTTGAATCTGGCGATTGGGGATCGGATGTATTGGCTGTCTACCGGAGCCTATACAACGACATACAGCGCCATTGAGTTTAATGGGTTTCCTCCGTTGAAGGACTATTACATCTGACCCTGTATTAGTTCGGAGTCTGGCCGCGGGGCGGGGGTGTCCTTTCCTCTGGGAAAAACAACTCGCTTTGCTCAGACATTTTTTCCCGGCGGAAAGGACACCCCCGCCCCACGGCCGTTCCGGCTGGATATGGGGAGTCCGCGAAGGGAAAATTGGTATTCAGAGAAGGATCAGCTTTCGGGCTGGTCCTTTTTTCGTTCCAGGTTCAGGGTAAAGGCCAGGGGCAAGACCAGCAGGCCGTAGGTGATCATCAGCATCAGGGCATGGCGGGCATCGCCGGTCCAGTCGGCGACGACACCGCCAAGCATAGGCACGCAAAAAGCGACGGTGTAACCGACCAGGAAGGTGCCGGCGGAGAGGCGGCCAGTTTCGGCGGCGGAGACCACCAGCGGGGGTATCGCTACGAGCAGGATCAGGAGCATGCCGGCGACCAAGCTCATGAGGGTGGCACTGACGATGGACCACCAGCCGGTAAGCATGACCGCGCCAATGGCGCCGAGCAGGCTGATGCTGGCCAGGGTGGCGATGACGCCACGACGCCCGACCCAGTAGCGCGCCATTTTCAGCATGATCAGGGAGGCGAAGACCTGGGCAAGGTTGTACCAGAACAGGGCATCCGGCAGTTTGTCGAACTGGCCCTGATGCTGCAGCAGGTTGCCCATGTACGCGTTGAGGCCAAAAAACAGCGAGCCGGAGAGGCCGAGCAGTAGACCGATTCTCAGGGTCAAGGGGTTATGCCAGTCCGGTAGCCAGGCTACTTTTCGCACCGGTTTGGCCCGGTCCCGTTTGGGCAGGAACAGGGCTGCGGCAACCAGCAGCGCCGGGAGTGACCAGGCCACCAGGGTGGCGCGCCAGCTGTTGTCTAGCAGGGGCATGAGCACAGGCAGCGTGATGCCGGCACCGATGAACTCACCCATCAGCATGCCGTTCATGTAGATCGCCGAGCCTAACGCGAGGTGGTGGGGGTCCAGCCACCGGGGCAGTAGTGCCGGCAGTGATGGTTGCATCATGGAGACGCCGATGCCCATGACGGCACTGGCAATCATCAGGGTCAGGGTGTCGGGCATCAGGCCGCGCCCGGCGGAGCCGATCACCATAATCACCATGGCCAGAGCCAGGGTATTGCGGGGGCCAATCCGGGCAATGGCCAGTGAGCCGGGCATGGAGCCGATGGCCAGCATCAGGATGGGCAGGGTGGTCAGGGCGCCGGTGAGTGCCTGGGTGAGTGCCAGTTCGTTGCTGATGAACGGCGCCAGGGGCGGCGCGACCAGTACCGGTATCCGCAGGTAAACGCCGGCCAGCCAAAGCAACACCGCCACCGGCAGCAGCTTCGCTGGCGGTGGCGGTGTGGTCGCGGCCTGGTATTCAGCCACGGGCAAGACGATTCAGTCTTCGCTGGTGTCCGGCAGATAGGCACCGTCTTCGTCGTGGACTTCACGGCCGGTAACCGGTGGGTTGAAGGCACAGATCAGTCGCATGTCTTCCGTGCCACCGTACAGGGTGTGCTGGTCATGCTTGTCGAGTGCGTACAGGGTTCCGTCAGTGATCTCGTGGGTTTCACCAGTGGCTTTGTCCAGGATCTTGCCGTTGCCGGCAACACAGTAGACCGCTTCGAGGTGATGCTTGTACCAGAGGTTCAACTCGGCCCCGGCAGGGATGATGGTTTCGTGGAAGGAAAAGCCCATGCCGTCTTTCTTGAGCAGCATGCGGCGGCTTGTCCACCCTGGGCCGGTGACTTCCCGCTCGGTACCGATAATGTCTTGCACTCGTACGATTTTCATGAGCATTCCTCATTTTGTGATGGAATAGCCTTTTAGTATAAACATCCCTTTCAGGTGCGGTTCAACCGCCAATCGTCGTAAACGGCCATGGCCTGTTCGATCGAGGTGGCGAATCTTTCCCGCTGGCGTTCATCCAGGGGGCGCCGTTTCCGGCACTTGTCGAAGGCTTTCTGAATTTCTTGTCGGCTCGATTTTTCAAGTCGCTCGAGCCAGTGATGGTCTGCTGGCTCAAGGTCCAGCAGGTCGCGACCAGCGTGATTCCGATGGGAGATATGCCACCAGTGATCCACGGCCCTTCCCAATACAACATAGCCGAACTGGCTGTCCTGTACAGGACCGAAGGTGGCTGTTTTCAATCCGTCCCTTAGCACGCCGATGCTCAGCGCCGGCAGGGCCAGCCGATCGCCGTAGAAATAGCTGCCGGCAGCACCGATCAAACCGCCCACCAGAGCGCCGGTTCCAAGGGAGGAGCCGAAGGTCAGCGCGTCGATTCCGGCGCCACTGACGGCGCCCGCGCCGAAGCCGGCGGTGGCCAGGTAGCGCTTGCTGACCGCCCAGGCTTTGCGGCTGTCTTCCGAGAACAGGTCGTGTTCGCTGTGCCACTCCAGTTCGGGCTCCTGGCGACGGATGCGCTGGTGCTGATAAAGATGTTCGATATCCACGCGCAGGGTCTGTTCCCGCTTGCGCTGGTGACGATACCAACGTTCCCGCAGCTGTTCGGCCAGGGAGCCGTCACTGGTTTCTGCAGCCTGGCCGGCGGTAAGCGTCCGTTTTTCCTGGTAGGACATCATGCTCTCCAGTGTCCCGGCGATCAGTACTGCGGCCTGATGGCGGCGCTGCTGCCGCTGGGCGGACAGGTAGTGAGTGGCCTGTTCCAGTGGTGTTTCCCAGTCCGGCTCCAGTTGTCCGAAAGCCCGTAAAAGGCCCAGATGTTGCTCGAATGGGGCGCGAACAGCGTCGAAACGGCGGACAACCTGAAAGAACTGGCCCAGCGCGGCCTGCCAGGTATCACTGTAGTCGTCGGCACCGATGCTGTTGATCAGGGCCAGGCTCGGGCGGCCGGTCCAGCGCAGGATGGTCATTTCTGCCTCGTGCTCTGCGCTGTAGGGCACCGAGCCGTCCACCACGTAGATGATCCCGGCGCCTTCAATCAGCGGTCTGAGAAGCTCACATTCATCGGTGAATCGGCCGTCCCCCTCATGCTGTGCCACAAAGGCTTTGACGGTGTCTGCGTGATCAGAGGCGGAGACACTGTGAGCTTCCAGCCACTCCATTACCCGTCTCGGCCGCTGGAATCCGGGCGTGTCGACCAGAGTGTAGAGGGTCTGGCCGTCCACCTTCAGCGGGTAAGCCTGATGCCTGCGTGTGGTGCCGGGTTCCAGGGCAATGGCAATGGCATCATTCTGGGACAGGGTCGCCACCACGCTGGATTTACCCTTGTTCGGGTGTCCGACGACCGCAAACGTGGGTATCTGAGTCATGACCCGTCCCCGATGGCTGTGTAGGGATCCCGCATCTGGAGCCGGGGCAGAGACACCTGGACGAACTCGCTGCCCAACCTTTGGGCAAATCGCAGCCAGGGCTGGATCTGGTGGGCATCGGGTTGCTGATTGCTGTCCGTGGCCAGTGGCACCAGCGCGACCCTGGCGTTGTCGGGCCAGATGTCCCGGGCGGCCGCGAGGAAGTCCTGAAGCTCGCCGGTCGGGGGTTGCCAGCAGCGAACCAGCAGGATGACTGCCTTGGCGTTGTTTTTCAGATGCTCGGCGATCCGGTGCAGAGCCTGATCATCGTCCGAAAGGCTGGCGCTGCCGCCGGCCGTGAGCACGAGCTGCTTGCCTGACCGAAGCGACTCTGGCAATTCCGGTTCACCGGCGCCGGCCCAACACAACAGAATGTCGCTGTCGGGCAGTGGTAGCAGGTTGCCTCGAGTGTCGGTGTCCGGAAGATCGTCGGCGTCATGATGGCTGTTGCCAGTGTCCAGGGCGGGTGTTTCCATGCGATACAGCAGGGCGTGCATGGCTGGATGACTGGTGAGCAGGCGCCGGGATTTTTGCCGGGCCTGCACGGACGCACACGCCCAGAGAATTATCCTTGGCAGAAGAACCCAGGTTGCCCACATCATGGCCACAAACGGCCACCACAGGCCCCAGAGGGCCGGGTCAGGACTTGCCGTTGGGTTACCGGCCCGGAAAAAACGCGTCGCCTCGACCAGCGCAAGATCCGGGGCCGCGGCAGGCCAGAGCCAGGCCCAGGGCGTCGCAATGGCCTTTACCAATCCGTGATAGCTGGTGGCGGCAGTGTCCAGCGTGGTGCTCCAGCCGAAGGCGAGGTCCTGCAAGACGACCATGGCCAGCAAGGTAAACAGCCCTGCGATGGCGAACGCAATGCCGCCCAGGTGAGCCGCTCTGGCCATCAGAACAGGCTGAAGCCTGGTGAAGGCGCCATCTCCCGGGTTGACCCCCAATCGACGTGCCAACCAGCGCCAGGGCTGCCATCCGGCCATGGCTTGCACGGTGGTGAACAGGGCGAATATCAGGTGCAGCAACACGAACGCCAGGAAAACCGTGATGTTGATGCGCTGGCCGCCGTCATAGAACAGCAGCCCGGCCATCGCCAGCGTGCCCGCAACCGCGCCTGACACTGCAAAACCACCGTTGATCCGGCGCCACGATGCCAGTGTCCGGTCCGCGGATGTCGGGGTTGTCCGGGGACCGCTGAGGCGGTTCAGGTGGGCGAGCCAGCGGGCCGCGTCCGGGGCCTCGCCCTGCTCTTCACAGACGAGAGCAAACTTGCGATCGCGTCGATGCAGGAAGGTAGGCGGCTGTGATCTGTCCCGTTGCGCCTGGCTGTCAAACTCCAGCAGCAATCGGAGGGGGTTGTCGGTCATTCAGGGTTCCGGTGTCGAATTCGGGCTGTCGGGCCCCGTCGGGCTTTAGTGCTAGGATATAGGGATACCCGCACCTGATACCAGACAACGAGAGTCCATGCCCCACCATCTGATGAACCTGCGCCATGTACCCGATGACGAGGCCGAGGAAATCCGGGCCCTGTTTGATGCCCACGAGGTAGCCTATTACGAGACGCCACCAAGCCGCTGGGGCATCAGCATGGGCGGTTTCTGGGTGCACGACGACGATGAGGCGGCCAGGGCCAGGGCGCTGCTGGATGAGTATCAGAGGCAACGCTATGAAACCCAGCGACAGGCCTACGAGGAGCACCTGGCCCGGGGCGAATCCGGCGGTTTCTGGTTCATGCTCAGGCAGAGGCCAATCCGGACTCTGGCGGCCTGCATTGCCATTCTGGTCATCATGGGCCTGAGCCTGCTGCCGTTCATCCGGATCGGATAGCGACCCGGCAATCAGTCGCTGTTTTTTCGGTCGAGGAATGCGATTGCCTCGTCAACCGCATCGCCGGCTGTGAGAAAGCTGGTGACATGTCCTCGCAGATGCATTTCATAGAGTTCGCTGTATACCTGATGACTTGCGAGAGCGTCCCGGAAACGTTCGGCCTGGCTGAAGGGCACAAGCATGTCCACGGCGCCGTGAAAGAGGAAGAAGGGCGGTGCGTTGGCCGTCACGTGACTGATCGGTGAGGCACTGCGATAGGTGTCCGGCATCGCCTGCTGCTCGCCACCGAGGAACTGCCGGATCAACTTGCCCGAACCGAACGCCATGAGGTCAGACGGCAAGCCGCCGGCGACAACAGCGTGCAGCCGGGACTCCGGCCCGCCGTAGGGCTCGTTCAGCTCGCTGTCGGAGCTTGCCACCAGGGCCAGCAGGGCAATCAGATGGGCGCCGGATGAAAACCCGAAACCGCTGACTTGCTTGCGGTCTAGGCGGTATTTGTCGGCATGCTCGTTCAACCACTGGCGGGCGAGCTGGAGATCATGCAGCTGCGCCGGGAAGGTGTATTCCGGTGCAAACCGGTAGTCGATGTTCAGCACCGCGAAACCGTGGCTGGCCACTTCTTCCGCGATCCAGGCCATGTCTTCACGGGACCGTCGTTGCCAGCCACCCCCGTGAACCATCAGGACCACCGGATGGCGATGCCCTGAGGCCCCGTTCTCGGGCAGGTAAAGGTCGGCGAAGAGTTGTTGTGGCCAGTTATCTGGGGAGAACTGTAAATTGCGCTCTACCTGAAAGGATTGCTCTCCCGGCAAGGCCGCGTTCTCTGGTCCATTGTGGTGGGTCGCGCATCCGGCCAGCAACAGCAGGCTGCCAATCACGCCGACCAACCCACCCCGTCTGCCCCCTGTTCGGTAACCGGGCACTGGGCTCTCCTTTTTCAGGCGAATTGAGGTTTCACATCAAATCTACGACGCACTGATATTGATGGATGCCGGTACGGGGCGGATTGCCTCATCCAGACTCCATTGTCCGACATTCAGTACAGTGTCCGGTTTCAAGGACAATCTCTGCAAGGCTCGCAATAGGCGTGTTTTTTGATGATTGCCGGCCCCGGGACTGTCCGGAAATCCGGAATTATTCTCTCAAGTTCAAGTAATAGGTAATTTTAATATATATAAATCAGATACATAGCCAATTGGCACAGGATGCGCATGGCGTTCCCGGGGCCCGGCTTGCGGCCTGGTCTGTTCGTTTACAACAACAAACAAGGAACGATCATGAAACGAATAATGCTCTGCGCCCTGATCGGCGCCACGGGGTTGACCCTCTCAGCTTGCAAGGATAATCCACCGTTCAACGAAATCCCCGATTTCATTCAGGGCGATATCAGTCAGACCAGCTACGACGGTATCACCGATGACCTGCTTACTGCGGGCCTGGGTGCCAGCGGTCTGGCCAGTGCGCCCGGGCCTGCATTCGCAGACCCTTTGAACCCTACCGCTGCAGAACTCCGGCGGTTGGCGATCTATAACAACTACCGCGCACTGGTGGATACCGCCCCCGGAGGCGGTTATGGGACCTTCTTTGGTCCGCAGGTTAACGCCAGCGGTGAAGGCCTGATTGCGGGTGAAGAATTCATTGCCTACATGTCTGTGCCCGGAACCGACGTGCCGGTTACGGTGATGGCCCAGGTGCCCGATAGCTTTGACCCGGATCGACCCTGCATGGTCACGGCGCCGTCCTCCGGCTCCCGGGGCATCTACGGTGCTATCGGTACGGCCGGCGAGTGGGGCCTGAAAAAAGGGTGTGCTGTCGTATACACCGACAAGGGCACAGGAACAGGTTCCCATAACCTGGCTACAAACACCGCCCAGCGGATTGATGGCACGCTCACCTCCGATGTCGAACCAGTGCAGTTCCGGGCCGACCTGACCGATGGGCAGCGAGCGGATTTCGACAGCGCGTGGCCGGATCGGTTTGCCTGGAAGCACGCTCACTCCAGAGCCAATCCGGAAGCCGACTGGGGCCAGCATGTACTGCAGTCCATCGAATTCGGGTTTTACGTGCTGAACGAGAAGTTTGGCCGTGAGCTGGGCAACGGCGAAACGCTGCTGACCATCAAACCCAAAAACACCGTGGTCATTGCCTCCAGTGTCTCCAACGGTGGTGGTTCTTCCGTCCGTGCAGCCGAGCAGGATACGAAGGGCCTTATCGATGGAGTGGCGGTGTCCGAGCCCAACGTGAACCCGCAGGTGGACCGAAGCTTCACCATACGCCAGGGCGAGGGCCCGGAGATTACCGAGCACAGCCGCAGCCTGCTGGATTACACCACGGCCCTTGCCGTCTATCAGGGTTGTGCCAACCAGGCGCCGGCGATCCGGGACGATGCGCCATTGAACGCCACCTTCAATCCCCCTGCAATCGGCGAGAATATCTGTAACTCCCTTGCCAACAAGGGTCTGGTAAGTGGTGCCACGCTGGATGACCGGGCTACCGAAGCGCTGCGCATCCTGAACGAGGACTTTGGTATTCAGCCGGAGCAGAATCTGTTGGCGCCGGTGCACTTCGGGCTCGCCGTAGCCCAGAGTATTTCCATGACCTATGCCAATGCTTATAGTCGCGCCGGTGTCGAGGATCGTGTCTGTGATCTCAGCCTGGCGGCCGTGGATGGCGCCGGGGCAGTGGCTCCGATAGCGCCGGGGGTAGAGGCCGCTCTGTTCTCTATCAGCAATGGCATTCCGCCGTCGGCCGGGGTGAACATCGTCTACGATGGTGCCGATGGTCAGCCCACCAATCTGCCTGCCAGTGCTTCACCAAGTACCAACCAATTGGACTATGGCCTGGATGCACTGTTGTGCCTTCGTAGCCTTGCCCAGGGCAGCGACGCCGTCAGCGGAGCTGATCTGCAGGGCTCTGACGCCGAGCTGGCAACGGCTATTGCCGAGGGTATCGCCGAAGTCCGTGCCTCGGGTGATCTGCAGGGCAAGCCGACGGTTTTCGTGACCGGCCGTGCCGATGCGATTCTACCCATCAACCACACCTCCCGGCCCTATTTTGGCCTGAACCAGCGAGTGGAGGGGGAGAAAAGTAACCTGCGGTACTACGAAATCCTGAACGCGCATCACCTGGACGTACTTAATGGGTTCCCGGGCGTTGCTGACCGGTATGTGCCGTTGCACCACTATTATTTCCAGGCGCTGGACCTGGTCTGGGCGAATCTGACTGAAAAGCGGGCGTTGCCGCCAAGCCAGGTAGTCCGGACGGTGCCACGGGGCGCTATCACAACACCGCTGGCGGAGGTCAACCTGCCGGCGATCAATCCCGCGCCGGATGCTGGCGACCGGATTGTCTTTACTGACAATCAGGTCCGGATCCCGGAATAAGTGTGACACGCGCCGGCCCGTTGCGGGGCCGGCTTCGTTTGCCCCCGGTCCGGGGGCCCCATATACTTCCGTCACTGCACCCGGCCTGTCGGGTGCGAGGGTTATCCAGATGAATGACATTCGACCCGTTGGTGCGCGGTACATGACACAGCTGTTTTCTGACAACAATAAAAGTGGCCTGACCAGAGACCTGATCGAAGCCCTGTTTCCCATGTTCGAGGAAGCCAGCGCCGGTGCCATCGCCGTGGACTGCGATGCACGGATTACCTGGATTAACAGCAGCTACTCCCATCTTCTTGGCCTGGGCGATCCGTCTACCATCATCGGCAAACCGGTGCGCCAGCTAATCCCTCACACCCGAATGCCCGAAGTGGTCGAAACCGGTAAACCCCTGCTGCTGGACATCATGGAGCACAACCAGCAACAGTTGGTGGTAACGCGCCTGCCGTACTACGACGACAACGGAAAAATCGTCGGTGCCGTGGCCTTTGTACTTTACGACGACCTTCAGCCCCTGACGCCACTGGTGTCGAAATACCGTCGGCTCCACCAGGATCTTGCGGCCGCGCGCAAGGCGTTGGCGAAAAAGGCACGAGGTACTCGCTACAGCCTCGGTGATTTCGTTGGTGCCAGCCCGGCAGCGCTGGAGGTCAAGCGTCGCGCGCGCTTGGCGGCCGGTCGCGATATGCCGGTTCTACTGCTGGGAGAAACGGGCACCGGCAAGGAAGTACTCGCCCAGGCGATTCATACGGTCTCGGGACGTGCGGAGAAACCGTTCGTGGGAGTGAACGTGGCCGCCATTCCGGACAACCTCCTTGAGGCCGAGTTCTTTGGCGTCGCACCCGGCGCCTACACCGGTGCCGATCGCCGCACCCGGGAAGGCAAGTTTCAACTGGCTAACGGTGGCACCCTGTTTCTCGACGAGGTGGGTGACATGCCGTTGCCGCTGCAGGCCAAGCTGTTGCGGGCCCTGCAAGAGGGAGAGATTGAACCGCTGGGCTCCAACAAGGTGGTTTCGGTGGATGTTCGGGTTATTGCTGCCACCAGCAGAAATCTTGAGGTCATGATCTCCGAAGGTACTTTCCGCTCCGATCTTTATTACCGCCTTAATGTCCTGGAAATCCCCATTCCACCCTTGAGGGATCGGCTGGCGGATCTCGGTGTGCTCTGCGAAGCGCTTCTTGAAGAGATCTGCGAGGGTCTGGAGTTGCGTGGTGAGATTACGGATGCCGGCGTCTCGGCGCTGGGCAGTTATGACTGGCCGGGCAATATCCGTGAGTTGCGCAACGTTCTCGAGCGGGCAATGACCATGGGCGAGGAAGGTGGCTTGCTCGATGCCGACGCGATTTTCAAGGTGTTGCCCCGAGCCGGGACGCGCCCGGTGTCTTCTCTTGCACCGCAACCCGTGAGGCCGTTGTCCCAGACACTCGCCGAGGCAGAGGCCCAGGCGATCGAAGAAGCTCTGGTGGCAAGCCGTGGCAACCGTACCCGGGCTGCCAAGCTGTTGGGTATATCCCGATCTGTTCTGTACGAGAAACTGGCCAAGTTGTCCTGAAATCCGGACGACTGTCTGCTCATCCGTACAATCCCTTACGACTGACGTCTAATGATGTCCTAAATTCCGGACACTTTCCCTCGTGCCGGCTTCGACCGCATTTTATAACTTGCTGAATTATATCAATAAAACTAAGATGGCATAGTGTCTGCTATATCCGAGGCGCAGGACGTCAGAACAATGCACAGAACAAGACTGGCGCTAACTGTTGGACCCCAAACATCACCCTGTCCGTCTGTTCCTGCATTCTCTGATTATACTCAGTTCAGGCCTTTCTGGTTGAAAGCCGCCAGGCCAGACAAAACAACAAAGTTAGGAGACTTGCCAATGAAACTTCTCAAGGCTCTCACCGGTGTGGCCGGTGCGATCGCTCTTACCACGGGCTCCGCTTTTGCAGACGATCTGCGCTGGAAAATGCCCGTAGCCTTCGCAACCAACCTTCCTGGCCTCGGTTCTCCCGCTGCCTGGGTTGCAGACAACCTCACTACCGCTTCTGATGGCAGCATCCAGGTCCGTGTCTATGAGCCCGGCAAGCTGGTTCCGCCGTTCGACATCCTGCAGTCCGTCTCAGACGGCAAGGTTTCCGCCGGTTACACCTGGATCGGTTACGACCAGGGCAAAGTGCCTGCGATTCCCCTGTTTGCCGCTGTTCCCTTCGGCATGAAGCCGCCTGCCTACATCGGCTGGTATTACTACGGTGGCGGTCATGAAATGCTGCAGGAAACCTATGCCAACAAAGGCTTCAATGTTCACGCACAGCTGTGCGGCATCATTGGGCCTGAAACAGCGGGTTGGTATTCCGAGCCCATCGAGACCCTGGAAGATTACAAAGGCCTGAAGATCCGCTTCGCCGGCCTCGGCGGCAAGGTCCTCGAAAAGCTGGGCGCCTCTGTCACCATGATGCCTGGCGGCGAGCTCTACCAGGCACTGGAGAAGGGCACCATCGATGCCACCGAATTCTCCATGCCAGCCATCGATCAGATCCTCGGCTTCAACCAGGTGGTCAAGTACAACCTGTTCCCGGGCTGGCACCAGCAGTTCACAGCCCAGTACATGCTGATCAACAAGGACGAGTGGGCACGGGCCACCGAGGCACAGAAGGCGCTGGTTGAGGCTTCCTGCACCGCGGCAACCACCCGTGGTCTGGCCGAGGGCGAGTACAAGAACGGCAAGGTTCTGGCCGAGTTCCAGGACAAGGGCGTTCAGGCTGACCAGATCCCCCGCGACGTTCTGCTCAAGTTGCGCGAAGTAACCGAGGAAGTGCTTGAAGAAGAAGCTTCCAAGGATGCTGACTTCAAGCGTGTCTATGAAAGCCAGCAGGAGTTCATGGAATCCTACAAGGTGTGGGATACCCGCGCCTATGTTCCGGCGGACCTGTAAGGTTCGGGGCTGACCCAGGGCACCGGACGCAATGCCGGTGCTCTTTGATTTAGTCTGGATGGCCCTGCGGGGCCATCCTTGTTTCACGGCAGGCTTTCTGAACGAGGAACTGTTGTATGACAGTGTCTGATAAAGGCTCTCCGCCCGAGGTGCATGCATCGGCGTCGGACGCCGGTCAATTTATTCATCATCACACCGAGTTTCCAACCACCTGGCTAAGCCGGGTTCTGGACGCCGTGATTTCTGCAATAGGCAAGAGTGCCTCCTGGCTCTGGATTGTGGTCACGGGCGTGATTATCTACGCAGTGGTGGGGCGCTATGCCTTTGGCATGGGGTCGGTCACTCTGGAGGAAGTTCAATGGCATCTGGCTGGCGCGGGCTGGTTGTTGGGGCTGGGCTACACCCTGGTAACCGATGATCACGTGCGGGTGGACGTTATCCATGAGCGCTTGTCGTTGAAAGGCCAGGCCTGGATCGAGCTGTTTGGGCTGGTGTTCCTGTTGTTGCCGTTTTTGGTGTTGGCGGTCTACGAAATGATTCCCTATGCCGTGAGCTCCTGGGAGCAGGGCGAGACCAGTCAGGCGCCGGCGGGCCTTCCTTACCGCTGGATTCTCAAGGGCGTTCTCGCGCTGTCGTTTGGGCTCCTGATCGTCGCGGCCCTGTCCCGTCTGCTGAAAGTGACGGCTTTGCTTTTCGGCTTTCCGAAGCCAATCCGGGTCGAGTCCGGTGAGACCAAGAAAGAGGATGCGTCCTGATGGAGCTTGAAACCCTATTTGTAATCGGCATGTTCCTCACCTTCGGGGCGCTGCTGATGACCGGCTATCCGGTTGCTTGGGTACTGGGCGGCACCGCGGTTATCTGGACCGTTGTTGGTGTCGTCGCCGTTGAGAATTTTGGAGCCAATCTGTGGTTCGATTATCAATCTTCCATGGGGCTTGTGCCCGAGCGAATCTGGAAGGTGGTCAGTAGCGAAACCCTTGTGGCACTGCCCATGTTTATATTCATGGGCATCATGCTTGACCAGTCCGGCGTAGCCGAGCGACTGATGAACAGCATGGTCAAACTGTTTGGCGCCGTTCGCGGCGGCTATGCGGTGACCGTCATCGTTATCGGCGTTCTGTTGGCCGCGACCACCGGTATCATCGGGGCGTCCGTCGTGCTCCTCGGCATGTTGTCCCTGCCGGTAATGATGGAGAACAAGTACGACAAGGGCTTTGCGGTGGGTACGGCGTGTGCCACCGGAACCCTGGGTATTCTGATTCCGCCCTCCATTATGCTGGTTCTGATGGCCGACCGCCTGGCGGTTCCCGAGGCGTCAGTCGGTGACCTGTTCATGGGCGCCTTCTTCCCCGGCCTTATGCTGGGTGCCATGTACGTGGCCTACGCGATTATCCGTCCGATGCTGCAGCCGAACATTGCGCCGGTGCCGGAAGGTACCGAAAAAGTGAGCTGGGCCATCGTCTGGGAAGTGGCAAAGGCAGTAGTGCCAACCGCCGCGTTGATCCTGGGCGTACTGGGTTCCATCTTTGCCGGCATAGCGACTCCAACGGAGGCTTCCGGTGTGGGCGCCCTGGGTGCTCTCCTGCTGGCACTGATGTCTGGCCGACTGAACCTGAACGTGCTGAACTCTTCCATGCAGCAGACGACGCGCACGGCGGCGTTCATCTTTGCCATCTTCCTGGGTGCCACCGCGTTCTCCGTGGTCCTGCGGGGTCTGGGCGGCGACCAAGTGATCGAAGACGCTCTGTTGGGTCTGCCGTTCGGTCCTTATGGCGTGATTCTGACCATTCTGTTCGGCGTATTCCTGCTCGGCTTCTTCCTGGACTGGGTGGAAATCACACTGATCATCCTGCCGCTGGTTGCCCCGGTTGTGCAGAGCCTTGGCTTTGATCTGGTCTGGTTCACCATCCTGTTTGCCATGTGCCTGCAGACCTCTTTCCTGACGCCACCGGTCGGATTCGCGCTGTTCTACATCAAGGGTGTAGCGCCGCCGGAGATCGCCGTTACCGACATCTACCGTGGCGTTATACCGTTCATCATTATTCAGCTGGCAGCGCTGGCTATTGTGTTCGTGGTACCGGAAATCGCGACCTGGCTGCCCAGCGTGGCTTACGACTAAGGAGAAAATAACCATGCGTCTGGAAAACCGGATTGCTTTGATTACCGGTGCCGGTCGCGGCATCGGCCGGGCCATTGCCGAGGCCTACGGCCGCGAAGGCGCCAAGGTCGCTGTGGCTGATCTGACACTCGAGGCGGCCCAGGACACCGTAGATGCCATCGAGCAGGCCGGCGGCACTGCCATCGCCCTTGAAATGGATGTGACTGACGAAGATGCAGTTGACGTAAACGTCAACTCTGTGGTTAAACAGTGGGGTGGTCTGGACATCGCCATTGCGAACGCCGGCATCCAGCACATTGATCCGGTGCACAAACTGGCTTATTCCGATTGGCGCAAAGTCATGAATGTGCATCTTGATGGCGCTTTCCTGGTGACTCGCGCGGCACTCAAGCACATGTACGAGAGCGGCGGTGGCACCATGCTCTACATGGGGTCGGTGCATTCTCTGGAGGCTTCTCCCCTGAAAGCCCCTTATGTGGCGGCCAAGCACGGCATGCTGGGGTTGTGTCGGGCGGTGGCGAAGGAAGGTGCGGAACACGGGGTGCGGAGCAACATCATCTGCCCCGGGTTTGTGCGCACGCCCCTGGTGGACAAGCAGATTCCGGAACAGGCCAAGGAGCTGGGCATTTCCGAAGAGGAAGTGATCAGTAAAGTTATGCTCAAGAACACTGTGGACGGGGAATTCACCACCCTGGAAGACGTGGCAGAGTTGGCGGTTCATCTGGCTGCATTCCCCTCTGCGGCTTTGACTGGCCAGTCCATCGTGGTCAGTCACGGCTGGCATATGCAGTAACATTCAGGAGATATGGATGAGCAATGAAGAACAATCACCGGTAGTCTGGTCTCCGTCGGAAGACACCCTGGCCAATTCCCGTATGGGCCAGTTCAGGACATGGCTTGAGCAGCAGGGCTTCGGCCCGTTTGCTGACTACCACGCACTGCACCAGTGGTCCATTGATGAGCTGGAAACCTTCTGGCAAAAAGTCTGGGATTACTGTGGTCTTGTCTGCGATACGCCGGCTGAAAAAGTACTGGGCAAGCATGAAATGCCGGGCGCCGAATGGTTCCCCGGGATGAAGCTGAACTTTGCTGCCAACCTGCTGAGGCTGGCAGATGGTGAGCACCGCGATCGCGAAGCGGTCGTGGCGTACTGCGAAACCCGTCCGGTGCTGCGTCGCACCTACGCCGAACTGAAAGCCGATGCCGGTGCCCTGGAAGCCTTCCTGCGCAGCAAAGGCATCAAACAGGGTGACCGGGTAGCCGGTGTTGTTACCAACGGCTATGAAGCCCTGGTGGGGATGCTGGCCGCTACAAGTCTTGGGGCCATCTGGAGTTCCGCGTCACCGGATTTCGGCATCGGCGCGATTCTTGACCGCTTTGGCCAGATCGAACCTTCGGCTCTGATCGTCGTGAACGGCTACGGCTACGGCGGCAAAGTGTTTGCGCGCCAGCAGGATTTTGCCGAGCTCATTGCCGGCCTGCCAACGCTCAAGGCGGTTGTCAGTGTCCAGCAACTGCCAGACGAGGCTCCGATTTCGGGCGATCTGGTGACTACCTGGGAAAACGCCCTCGCTGCTGGCGAAGGAACGGCTCCTTCCTTTACGCCTCTGCCTCCGGATCATCCGGTGTATATCCTGTATTCCTCCGGCACCACGGGCAAACCCAAGTGCATCGTGCACGGCAATGCTGGCCTGCTGGTCAATCATGCCAAGGAGCTGATGCTTCACGGCGACGTTGGCCCCGAAGACCGATTCCTGTACTTCACCACCTGTGGCTGGATGATGTGGAACTGGCAGGCCTCCGCCCTGATGACCGGCGCCGCCGTAATCACCGTTGATGGCTCTCCGGGTTACCCGAGCCTGAACTTTCTGTGGGACACCGTTGCGGAAGAGAAGGTCACCCACTTCGGAACCAGCGCCCGGTTCATTGCCGGCTGCCGCAAAGGCGAACTCAAGCCCGCAAAAACCCTGGATCAGAGCAAGCTGCGAGTGGTGTTTTCCACCGGCTCACCGCTGTTGCCGGAAGACTATGACTGGGTTTACAGCGATGGCGCCCCCGACGCCCTGCTTGGCTCCATTGCCGGTGGCACGGACATCTGCGGCTGCTTCGTGGGTTCAACGCCACTGCTGCCTGTTCGCCGCGGCGAAATCCAGTGCCGTTTCCTGGGCGTCGACGCGGTTGCCTACGGCGACGATGGCCAGCCGGTCAGTGAAGGTCGCGGCGAGCTGGTCTGCCGTCAGCCGCTGCCATCCATGCCCGTCAGCTTCTGGCAGGATCCGGATGGCGAGCGCTACCGCGACGCCTACTTCAACACCTTCCCGGGCGTATGGGCCCATGGTGATTTCATCGAGTTCACCGAACACGGCGGCGCCATCATCTATGGCCGCTCTGACGCCACCCTGAACCCGGGCGGCGTTCGAATCGGTACCGCGGAAATCTACCGCCAGGTCGAAACCGTGGCCGAGGTCAAAGACAGCCTCGTTGTCGGCCGTCAGATCGACGGCGACGTGGAAGTGGTTTTGCTGGTGGTTCCGGCCGACGGTCAGGAAATCACCGACGATCTGCTGAAACAGCTCAAGAGTCGAATCCGCGAGGGCGCCAGCCCACGGCACGTGCCCAAGCACATTGTGGAGGTGAACGACATTCCGTACACCCGCAGTGGCAAAAAGGTGGAATTGGCAGTGGCCCGTCTGATCAATGGTTCGAAGAAGGCGGACAATCGGGATGCTTTGGGGAACCCCGAAGCGTTGGATCACATTCGGGAGCGGTTGGCCGAGGTTGGGCTGTTGCCCAGTTGAAGGTCTGAAATCTGATGGAGGCTGTCGGTTTATGCTGTGCTAATCCGACTTACTCTCTTGATTTTGTCGACAAAAATGCTTCCGAGAATGGCCTTGATTGACCGCGCGGAGGCACACCGAGAGGCCCGGTGAGCGGCAGAAGAACCCCTTTCCAAAACTGTGCGGAGCCAGGGATGGCGGAGCCCAAGCGTCACAGGGATGTGCCGTTAGGAGCGTGTTTTGGAAAGGGGTTCTTCTGCCGCTCTACCCGAATGTCCGATGTTAGAAAGTTTCGTAAATTCCCGCCATTTCATCGTCTTGTAACCGAAGATCAGGCATTTTTAGTCCGTTCTTATACTAAGATCGTAACCAAAATTAACGAAAAAATGGTATCTTAGTAGCCCTATCAAAAGTTCCTAATCAGTCATTGCTCAGGTCGGACGTTCAAAAGACGCCTGACCCCGCCATGACCGTCCTGAACCCACCCATTAGCCTGAGGACGAAAATGACATCATCCAAAGCCAAGATTGTCTACACACTGACTGACGAGGCGCCAGCCCTCGCAACACGGTCGCTTCTTCCCATCCTGGAAACCTACGCCAAGCCGGCTGGTATTGAATTCGAAACCAGCGACATCTCTCTCGCGGCGCGTATTCTGGCGAACTTCCCGGATTATCTGGAGGAAGATCAGCGGGTTCCGGATGCCCTGGCCGAACTGGGTGAATACACCAAGGACCCGGACGCCAACATCATCAAACTGCCGAATATCTCAGCGTCCATTCCCCAGCTGCGGGCCGCGATCAAGGAGCTGAACGAGCAGGGTTACAACGTTCCGGAATACAAAGAAAACCCGGAAAATGACGAAGAGAAAGAAATTCAGTCCCGCTATGCCAAGGTTCTCGGTAGTGCCGTTAACCCGGTGCTGCGTGAGGGCAACTCCGACCGTCGTGCGCCGACTGCCGTAAAGGCTTTTGCCCGCAAATACCCGCATTCCATGGGTGAGTGGAGCCCGGCCTCACGTACCCACGTGGCCCACATGCGCGGTGGTGACTTCTACTCCAGCGAGCAGTCCGTAACTCTCGACAAGGCGACCAAAGCCAACATCGTGTTCGAGAACAAGCAGGGTAAGCAGACGGTTCTGAAATCCGACCTGCCGCTGCAGGAAGGCGAAGTTCTGGACGGCATGTTCATGAGCAAGAAGGCGCTGGTGAAGTTCTTCGAGGACGCCATTGCCGATTGCGAGAACACCGGTGTCATGTTCTCCCTGCACGTGAAAGCCACCATGATGAAAATCTCCCACCCGATCGTGTTCGGTCACGCGGTGAAGGTTTTCTACAAAGATCTGTTCGACAAGTACGGCGAGCTGTTCGACGAGATCGGCGTGAACCCGAACAACGGTCTGTCCAGCGTGGTCGAGAAGATCAAGCAACTGCCGGAATCCAAGCAGGAGCAGATCCAGGAAGACCTGCACGCCTGTTACGAGCACCGTCCGGAAATCGCCATGGTTGATTCCGTCAAGGGCATCACCAACCTGCACGTTCCAAGCGACGTCATTGTTGATGCTTCCATGCCGGCGATGATCCGTAACTCCGGCAAGATGTGGGCGCGTGACAACAAGCTCAAGGACACCAAGGCGGTTATGCCCGAGTCCACCTACGCCACCATCTACCAGGAAGTGATCAACTTCTGTAAGACTCACGGTGCCTTCGATCCCACCACCATGGGGACCGTACCGAACGTTGGTCTGATGGCGCAGAAAGCCGAAGAGTACGGCTCTCACGACAAGACCTTTGAAATCAAGGAAGACGGTGTTGTTCGCGTTGTTGCCGAAGACGGCACCGTGCTGACCGAGCACAACGTTGAGAAAGGCGACATCTGGCGCGCATGCCAGACCAAGGACCTGCCGATCCGTGACTGGGTCAAGCTGGCGGTCAATCGTGCCCGTGCCACCGGTATGCCGGCCGTGTTCTGGCTGGACGACGAGCGTGCTCACGACGCGCAGCTGATCCAGAAAGTGAACACCTATCTGAAGGATCACGACACTGAAGGTCTGGATATCCGCATCATGTCCCCGGTTCGCGCCATCCGCTGGACCATGGAGCGCCTGATTCGCGGTCTCGACACCATCTCCGTGACCGGTAACGTACTGCGTGACTACCTCACCGACCTGTTCCCGATCCTTGAGCTGGGTACCAGTGCCAAGATGCTGTCCATCGTTCCGCTGCTCAACGGCGGTGGCCTGTACGAGACCGGTGCCGGCGGTTCCGCACCCAAGCACGTGCAGCAGCTGATCCAGGAAAACCACCTGCGCTGGGACTCTCTGGGTGAGTTCCTGGCCACTGCGGTCTCCCTGGACGAGCTGGGCGAGAAGCAGAACAACGAGCGCGCGCGTCTGCTGGGTCAGACCCTGGACAAGGCCACCGAGCGTCTGCTGGAAAACAACCAGTCTCCGTCCCGGGTAACCGGCGAGCTCGACAACCGTGGTTCCCACTTCCACCTCGCCCGCTACTGGGCAGAGGAACTGGCCAACCAGGACAGCGACAAGGAGCTGAAGGAGTTCTTCACCAAGCTGTCTGCACAGCTGGAAGAGAACAAGGACAAGATCCTGGAAGAGATGACGGTGGTTCAGGGCAACCCGGCGGATATCGGTGGCTACTACCACCCGCCGATGGAGAAGGTCTGCGAAGTGATGCAGCCCAGCGCCACGCTGAACCGGATTCTCGAAGAAGCTCGCGCATCCGTGAAGTAAGTCAGCCTGTGAGCATCCGGCTTAACAGGCGGATGCCCTCAAAAAACCGGACAACCCTGGCGGGTTCTCCGGTTTTTTTATGGCTGTATACCGGGCGTTCATTCCTCGTCCGGTTCGTCCTGATAGCCTTTGCCGGTTTCGCCGGCTCGCCTGAGCTGAATCAGGGTGAGTGGGGGTCCCACCAGTTCAAAGATCACCGTTGCACCAATGACCAGAGGCAGAATATACGTCAGTTCCGGCAGCCGTTCTGTGGCCAGCAGTGCCAGGCCTAGGGCAACGCCGGCCTGGGGCATGAGGCAGGCGCCGATCCGTTTCCGGGTATGAGATGCAGAACCGGCCAGATAGCCGCCGAACCGTCCGCCGGCCAACCTGCCGGCAATCCGGGCGGCAACATAGGCGAGGCCCAGTGCGCCGAGGGTTGGCAGCATGGCCCACTCGAGCTGGTAGCCGGCCATAAAGAAGAACAGGGCCAGGAACGGCTCGGAAACCCCTTCAATTGAGCGGAACGGGCGCACATGATGCCTTGCCCGGTTGGCGACCACGATGCCGAGGGTCATGCAGGTCAGCAGATAGGAGAGACCAAGAAATGACGCGATACCGGCGGCTACAAAAACAAACCCGGCGGACTCGAGCAACATCGGCTCGCCGGGCCGCAGCCGGCCCGTAAGCCAGGCCATAGGCAGACCCAGGACCGTGCCCAGCAGAACCGCCCCTCCGACATCCAAAAGACCGACTCCGAGGGTCGAAAGCCCGGTACCGCCTTCGCCCAGCAGCAGTTGTGCACCGACCAGGCAGATACTGAACAGGATGGCGCCCCAGGCATCATCAATGGCGACGACCTGGAACACCAGCCGGGTCAGCGGACCGTTCGCACCAGCTTCCTTCAACGTATCAAGTGTTGCTGCCGGTGCTGTTGCTGTTGCGATGGAACCCAGGAGCAGCGCAGCGGGTAGATTACGAGTAACAAGCCAGACTGCAACGGCAACAAATGCCGCCGTCACCAGAGTGACCGCGAGGCTCACAATCACGGCTTCCCGGCCTTCTGACAGGTTTTTCACTGCCATGCGCTCGCCCAGCAGGAAGCCGACCATGGCAAGCGTTAATTGGGTAATGAATCCGAAGTGATCGTCTGCACCTGCTGGCAGAAGATCCAGAAGTTCCGGCCCGGCAAGCGCCCCAAGCAATAGCAACAGGGTAACCCTGGGCACGTGTATGCGCTGGCCGATGCCGTGTGCGGCAAGAGCCAGCAGCAGGGTGCCGCCGATTAGTAGCAGATCCGTTGCGTGATTCACGGGCTACTCCTGGTGGGGGGTGGAATGTAGCGGAGCGAACGCGCCTTTGGTCAGGAGGGCCAGATCGCGGGGCGCAAGTTCAATCTCTAGCCCTCTGCGCCCCCCGCTGACAAATATGGTGTCGAAGTCCAATGCCGAGTCGTCAATAAAGGTTGTCAGCTGTTTTCTCTGGCCCAGGGGGCTGACACCACCCAGGACATAGCCGGTGGTGCGCTCGACCAACTGTTTGTCTGCCATCCCGGCTTTTTTCCCACCTGAGGCCCGGGCGATCAGTTTCATATTGAGCATGGTGGTCACCGGGACAATGGCAACCACCAGCTCCTTGCCGTCGATGGCCACAACCAGTGTTTTGAAGACCCGGGCGGGATCCACGCCGGTTTTCTCGGCGGCCTCGGTACCATAGCTCTCGCTGGCCGGGTCGTGGTCGTACTCATGGATGGTATGGGGTACAGAGGCTTTGCGCGCAGCGTTGATGCCAGGCGTCATGCTGGGCTCCTGAAAGACGGCAGAAACCGGGAATTAAAGCAGCTAAGCGGCATCACAACAACTGTCTGGCGTGGAGGCAAAACCCGATTCCCGGGTGGATTTTACCGGGCATGACATTTGACGCTCGACTTAAAGCGCCGTTATGACTATTTTTCGTACATTATAAATATTCAAACATCGATGGCGGTGTTCATGGAGCCTTCGTCGTCGAAATCTCAGGGAATGAAAAGCTTGAACGAAAACCGCACACCCCTGCGGCGCGCTGGCTGGGCTGCCGTGGTCTATCTGATCGCCGGCTTTGCCTGGATTGCGTTTTCCGACACTCTCGCGGAAACATGGTTTCCCGATCCGAAAACCCTCTCCGTCATCCAGACCTGGAAAGGCTCTTTCTTTGTGCTGATAACCGGGGTGATTCTCTTTTCTGTGTTGCTCCGCCAACTCACCAAGGATCGGGCCCTGCTCAACCTCCAGCACCGACAACGGCAAGCACTCCGTGAGCGCGAGCGTCAGCTCCAGATCCTGATGGACAATCTCCCGGGCATGGCTTATCGCTGCCTGTATGATCCCGACTGGACAATGAAATTTGTCTCCCAGGGATGCACCAAGCTGACTGGTTATGAGCCCGATGAGTTGGTCAACAACCGGGTCACCAGCTATGCGGCGCTGGTTAGCGACGCTTCTAATCAGCAACTGTTCGAGCAAGTCAGAGTGGCCCTGGAAAAAGAAGAATCGTTTTCCCTGGAATACGAGGTCACCCGAAAAGACGGCAGTCGTATCTGGGTCTGGGAGCGGGGACGAGGCGTTCAGGAGGACGATGGCTCGCTCCACCTGGAAGGCATCATTCTGGACATTTCTGACCGCAAAGTGCTAGAGACAGAGCTTGAGCAAATGGCCACTCGGGATCCCCTGACCGGTCTTCTGAACAGGCGGGAGATGTCCCGGGTGCTGGATGAGGAGCTTCAGAGAGCCCGTCGTTACCAGCGACCCATGGCAGTGCTCTGGGTGGATTTCGACCATTTCAAGGATGTGAATGACACCTACGGCCATGCTGCAGGTGACTCGGTTCTCAGAGCTATCAGCCGCCTGTTGCTGGGTAGCGTCCGCAGCGTCGATTCCATCGGTCGGTTTGGCGGCGAGGAGTTCGTGATTGTTTTGCCTGAAATGGATCTGGAGGAGGCCCAGGAAACGGCCGAGCGTTTACGGCGCAAAGTGGCGGAAGAGCCGCAGCCGTTGGGGAATGGCGAGGCGGTGCCCCTGACCATCAGCGTGGGCGTTGCGGTCTACCCGGATCACGGGCAGACTGCTTCGACACTCTGTGCCGCCGCCGACAAAGCCATGTATCTGGCAAAGGATAGGGGCCGCAACTGTGTCGCCATGGCGCACCTGCACGACCAGGTCCATAATCAGTAGTGAGACTCGTGTCCTGGCAGGTGGAGGAGGTGACGTCCGCTTTGCTGCGGCCCGGCCAATGTGGCCCGGGCCGGTTCTGTTGAACATAGAAAAACAACAATCGTACTGAAAAAGGTTTGAGCCGATGAACCGACTTGCCCGCCGTGCCCTCCATAGCAGTCAGATTCCCGAGGATCTCGAATCCGTCACCTTTCGGGATGATGCCGGTGAAAATCCGGCTGCTGCCGGTGTCAGTCAGGAAACGGTTGATGCCCTGTGGCGCAGCGTCCAGAGCCTTTACCGGACCGGCGTGCACCCGGGTATCCAGATTTCCATCCGCCACAAGGGTGAGCAGGTTCTGCACCGGGCGATTGGCCATGCCAGTGGCAATGGCCCCCATGACCCGCGCGACGCCGCCAAGGTTCCGATGACGACTGATACTCCGATCTGCTACTTCTCCGCCTCCAAGGCGGTGACGGCACTGCTTATGCACATGCTGGCGGAACAGGGCCTGGTCAACCTGATGGATCCCGTCTCCTACTACTGCCCGGAGTTCGGGGTTAATGGGAAAAGGACCATCACCGTTCACCAGATTCTTTCTCACCGCGGGGGCATTCCTGCCATTCCACGGGAAACGCCGATTGATGTGCTGTGGGATAACGATGAAATCTGGCGTCTGCTCTGTGCTGCACGACCGGTGGAAGTGGACGGCGCCAAGGTGGCCTATCACGCCATCACCGGCGGTTTTGTCCTGCAGCGGGTATTGGAACGCGTCACGGGCGACACCATTGAAAAATACCTCGACAAGCATTTGCGTCGGCCCATGGGCATGAAATGGTTTACCTATGGCATTGCCCCGGAGCATCTCGATGAGCTGGCCTGCAATTACGCCACCGGACCAACGCCGCGTTTCCCCGTTTCCTGGGTTGTTAACCGCGCGCTGGGTGGCGATATCCGGACCGTCGAGCGGGTTACCAATGACCCGAGGTTCCAGGAAGCGGTGATTCCGGCGGGCAATCTGTGCGGTACGGCCGAGGAAATGGGCCGCTTCTTCCAGATGATGCTGAATGGCGGGCTCTGGAACGGCCGTCGTATCTGCAGCGAAATCACCATCCGCCGGGCCATTCAACAGTTCGGTTCGCTACAGATAGACCGCACCATGATGATACCCATGCGCTTCAGTGCCGGCATGATGCTGGGTGGCAATCCTGTGGGCCTCTGGGGTCAGAACAGCCGGTTTGCTTTCGGTCACGTCGGTCTGATCAACAAGCTGTGTTGGGCGGATGCGGCCCGAGATATTTCGGTCAGTCTGCTGAACACCGGCATCCCGATCGTCGGTCATCACCTGCCGGCACTGGCGAAGTTCGTGTATACCGTGGGCAATCGTTTTCCGTTGATACCCGAGCACCGGCGACCGCTGATCGCCGCCTGAGGCAAAGGGTTCAGAGCGTCCTGAGCTGGGCTTCGAGTATGCCCAGCACGGAGGACAGAATGTCCCTGAAATCCGTCAGGGTCTGGGTGCGCTGGATGACGTCTTCCCGGTTTTCATCAAGTCGCTCAAGCTTGGGCACAACCCGGCGTATGCCTTCTGTAATTACCTCATAGGGGTAATGGTGGTCCTGGATACTGAGCTTGTTTATCTCGGCCACTTCCTGGCTGAATATGCTGATGATGTCGTACAGCATGTCCTTGTGGTGAATGCTGCTGGCTTCCCAGTAGGCATCGTCCAGCAGTTCCAGCAGCGACAGATATTCACGGAGGGTATCCGCCACGGATGTCTGGGTCATGGGAGCTCCTGTCGGTGGGCATTGTCGTCTCTACAGGGAACTATAGCAGGGGTTCTGTCGTCTGGATGACAGGTGGTCCGGCAGAGCTGAAAATAAAAATGAAACTCTATTCATTTTAATTGCACTATGTCGGACAGTTGTGCAGACTTGCGTGATGGGAAAAGGATCTATCACGACTCATTGGACGAGAAGCCGAATGGACAAGCCCACCCCCCCCAGTAACCAGCCCGCCTCCCGCGAGGTCAAGCTGGACCATCACGACAGCGTTCGCAATCATGTGCACCAACAGGTGCGCTCTGAAGTTGAACGGCTGGAGCGCCGTATAAAAACCCTGCGTCTTGTCAAAGCACCCCACGCGGCCATCATGATCTCCACCTATGAACGCATGATCGACCGCAAGAAAGGCTTCCTGCAGAACTGGGACCTCAGGGATGGCGGCGCCGGCTAGCGGCCGGCGACAGGCACCGTTGTCCAGCTGGTAATCGCGTCGGCATCTTCCTGGTAGGTGCAATTGGCCGGATTCGGTATCGTGTCCTGCTCGTCCGTTGAGTCAGGATCGTCAATGCGCGCTGGCTCGCCGTTCGAGGCAAAAATCCTGACCACGTCCATGTTGTAATCCAGCTCGACTCTCAGGCAGTCCGGGCTGTTGTCTCCCAGGCCATAACCCGGATAGCGATCGAGTGTGATCACCTCGGATTCGTCATTCTTTATAAACAGCGTGTCGGTGTTTTCGTCAATGAAATCCTGGCGCAGTTCAATGCTGCCATGGTTCCGACTCAGGTAGTCGGCGGTGGCGAATTCGGTGGGGCTGTAGCCCAGTGTCATGAAACTGTTGGCATCAAACCGGCTGCCTGCCAGCACGCTGACCAGTTCCGGCTGGGCGGCCTGCTCCTCTTCTTCAACACTGCGGCTGACATACTGGATCGTGCGATATACCTTGTTTTCGAGATCCGAGCCTTCCGGGCCATCCGGCAGGTAACGCCAGTCGAGCGTCGGGTAGATCCAGAGCTGGTCGTTCAGCGGCAGATTGGCAATCACCGCCGACTGGTCTGTGAACCGGATCTGCGCGCCTTTGCCCCGGCTGTTGTAGGTGCCTGCGACACCATCTGCAATCCTCTGGCTGATGTATCGTTTGCCTTCCTGGAAATTGGTGACTTCGCCGGAGGCCAGCACCTGGTTCATCAGGTCCAGCGGGTTGCGCACGCTGTCATAGCTGTTGCCGGCGTCCGTTGGCGTGGCGCGGATGAAAACCTCGATGTGGCTGCGTATTTCCCCGGTGGTTTGCAGGTCGTCGGAATCGTCTGCTGCCGGCTGGATGCCCCGGTAAAAGTCCCAGAAACGGGTATTGCCGAGGTTGTCCGGTGCCACCTCCGTGTT
This sequence comes from Marinobacter sp. L-80, assembly GCF_056859395.1. NCBI lineage: Bacteria > Pseudomonadati > Pseudomonadota > Gammaproteobacteria > Pseudomonadales > Marinobacteraceae > Marinobacter > Marinobacter sp. L-80. The sequence goes on along the minus strand of NZ_JBSXOI010000074.1, from coordinate 45,955 downwards.
TTCCAGGTTGAAGCTCGAGAACGTCAGATCCACATTGGTCGCCGGATTGAACGCGGAAGGTCCGGTATCCTCAAGTCCGCAGCCACTCAGGACAAGTGTGGTCATGGAAACAGCGGCGAAAATGCAGGAATGTCTCATTTCAGATGGCCCCGGGATGCGAAAAACGGTGTAAACGGCTAAAGTGAGTCACCGGGACGGTATAGCCCCGGCGTGGCTACTGACAGTAAAACAAAAAACCGGTATCTACCCTCGCGGAGATCACATTTTGCGGCAACGGCTTGAATTGGCGCTTCCAGCGGTGACGTCTTTGGTAGCGGTCCTGCTGTTCCTGGTCACGGCCATGATGCCGGTGTCGGCCAGTGCGGCCGGGCCCTGCCATGATGGCGAGATTGTACTGGACGGCGGTATCGAGAGTATCCGTGATCTGGGTGGCTGCATCTGGTATCTCGAGGACCCGGGGCAGGAACTGACCCTCGATGAGGTTCGCGCTCTCGAATCGGGTGCCTTTACCCGCCACGAAGGCGGCGTGTTGAACTTCGGCTACACGGAATCCGCATACTGGGTGCGCCTGGATCTCCGCTCCGCGGGCAATCCTGACCAGAACGGATGGATCCTTGAGCTTGCCCTGCCTCTGGTGGATGAAGTCACCCTGTTCATGGTCCGCGACGGGGATCTGGTTGATCAGCGACAGGCGGGTTATGAGGACAACTGGGTGGAACGGGACCTCGCCGTCCCCAACCCGACATTCCGCCTTTCACTGGCACCGGATTCCCTGAGCCACGTCTACTTGCGGGTGGTCAACACCAATACTTTCCGTCTGCCGATCGGCCTCTGGCATCCGGACAGCTACATCGAAAAAGTCTCGGTGGATGAGCTGGTGCGGGGCATCCTGCTTGGTTCGGTGCTGGCCATTCTCGCCTACAACCTGTTCGTCGCGGTCTCGGTTCGCGAGAGGAGCAACATCTATTACGTGCTCTACCTGGTCTTTGCGGCCATCTTTATCTTCACCGAACAGGTTCACGGTATCCAGCTTCTCGACAGCCGGCCCGCTCTGTTCGACAAGCAGTTCCTGCACTTCCAGATCATTCTGACCTGGTTCTGGGGCCTGCTGATGGCAAGGTCACTGCTGGAGACCCGGGAGCGGTCGGCCGACCTTGATCAGGTGATCCGCCTCTGTCTCTATTCGGTGGTCGCGACGTTCGTGCTTTCCCTATTCCTGCCCTACCACGTGGCCATGGAATGGATTGTGGTTGGCTCTGTCCTGCTGAGCCTGATCCTGATTGTGGTCAGTTACCTGTCCTGGCGCTATTACAACCCGGCGGCCCGGTCCTACTTTTTTGCCTGGACACTGGCGCTGGTGGGCTTCGGCATCTACGCCCTGACGGTAATGGGCATACTCCCGCTGAACACATTCACCGCCTATTCGCCGCAATTCGGTCTGACCGCCCAGATCATTCTGTTCTCGTTTGCCCTGGCAGACAGGATCAAGCAGGTCCAGGGCGAGGCCCTGGGCTGGAGCCAGCGGGCGTTGTCGAACCTTCAGCGTTACCAGTCGCTGTTCGATAACGCCATCGAGGGCGTGTTCCAGATGTCACCGGACCGGCGATTTGTCACGGCCAATCCCGCTATGGCGCGGCTGCTGGGCTACAACAGCAGCCGCGAGTTGCTCAAGCGGAACCCGGACGTACTGGAAACCTGCATCGCCGACGAGCGGTTGCGGCGGCTGGTGATCGAGCAGCTGGAGGCCCGGGGCACGGTCAAGGGCATTGAGGCTCGATACCTGACCCGGGATGGTGACGAGCGCTGGGCGACCATCTCACTGCACACGGTGTATGACACCGAGGGTGAGCCGACCCATCTGGAAGGCACCTGCATCGACGCCACCGAAAGTCACAATCGCTTGAGAATCGAGAGGGAGCGCGAGCAGGAGCGTCTCGAGAAGGAGCTTGCCCGCAATTCCGCGGAGGCGAAAAGCCAGTTCCTGGCCAATATGAGCCATGAGATCCGCACACCGCTGGCAGCCATCATCGGTTACGGAGAAACGTTGCTTGATCCGGATCTCAGTGAGCCGGAGAAAAGAAGCAGTGCCGAGACGGTGGTGCGCAGCGGCCGACATCTGCTGGACTTGGTCAACGACATCCTCGACCACTCGAAAATCGACGCGAACAAACTGGATGTGGACATCGTATCGGTCAATCTGCCGGAACTTCTTGACGAGATTCGCGCCTTCTTCGCGCCAAGAGCCCGGGAAAAAGGACTGGATTTCAGCATCATCTGCGAATACCCGTTGCCGGAGCAGGTACGCACCGACCCCACCCGACTGCGCCAGATCATCATCAACCTGTGTGGTAATGGCCTTAAATTTACCGATAAGGGGTCCATTTCCCTGGTGGTCCGTTGTGATCGCGATCAGGAATTGCTCGTGGCCCGGGTCGTGGATACCGGCATTGGCATGAAGCCGGAGCAATTGGGGCGTCTGTTCGATCCCTTTGCCCAGGGCAGCGCCGCCATTTCCAGGCAATATGGTGGCACTGGCCTCGGGCTCAGCATTTCCCGGCGTCTGGCGGAAATGCTTGGCGGCAGTATCCGGGTGAACAGCACCTATGGCGAGGGCAGCGAGTTTGAGCTTTCGATCCGGACAGGGCCACTGGATGAGGTGCATTTCCTGCGCGATGCCTCGGAGCTGAGCCAGCGCCGCCGGACCATCCCCATGGTTGTCGCGCCGCGATTGTCAGGGCGTATCCTGTGTGCCGAGGACAATGAGGTGAACCGGCGGCTTGTTTCCCTGCTGGTGTCTCGAACCGGAGCCGAGCTTGTCCATGTGGGCAACGGAGCGGAAGCCCTGGAAATGGCGATTCGCGAACCCTTTGATCTGATCCTGATGGACATACAGATGCCGGTGATGAACGGCCGTGACGCGACGGCGGCACTTCGCGAAGCCGGGGTGAATACGCCAGTCATCGCGCTCACCGCCAATGTGATGTCCGAGGACATTGCCGACTATCGCCTGGCCGGCTGCAATGAACACCTGGCGAAGCCCATCGACAAGCAGCGCTTCTATGAAACACTGGGACGATACCTGTCGGTGACGCCGGCCTCCGCTAATGAACGAACCTCACGCTATCAGGGCAAGGTGCTGGTTGCCGAAGACAACACCGAAAACCGGCAGCTGGTAGAGCGTATGCTGCGCCGGGAAGGTCTGGACGTCGTGGCAGTGACCGGCGGCGAGGACGCGGTTCGGACTGCATTGTCCGATACGGTTCATCTGGTGCTGATGGACCGTCACATGCCGGGAATGGATGGTGTTGACGCCACCCGGTTGCTGCGCCAGGCCGGGTTCCGCCGGCCGGTGATTGCCTTTACAGCTGGCGATCAGCCGGAAACCGATGCATTGCTTGAGGCCGGTTGTGACGGCGTTTTGAACAAGCCCATTGATCAGTCCCACCTGACGGCCCTGCTGGACCGGCTGCTGGGCACGGGCCCCGTTTTCGCCGCGGATACTGGCGAAGACGCTGAAATTGCCCACCTGGTGGCACAGTTTCTTGATGGGCTTGCCGCGCGGCGGACCCGAATGGATGCCGCGCTGGCGGACGCAGATCGTGAAGCAATGAAAACCGAAGCCCACCAGATCAAGGGCACGGCGGGTGCCATGGGCTATCCGCTGATGACCCGACAGGCGGGTATACTGGAAGAGCTGCTGAAAGTCACTGAGCCGGACTGGGAACGTGTTCGCAGCGAACTGAAGGAACTCGGTGAAATGATAGACCGTGCCCTCGCCGCTGCGAAAACGCCAGGCTGACGTGTGTGAGTATGACCAACAGGAAGAACCCGATGAGTGAGCTGCCGGAACGCCGAGAACACCATTCCTTGAGCATGATGTATGGTACCTATGCCGACATCCTGTTTGTGTTGTTTCCCTTTCTGATTATCGGTATGCAACGGTTGTGGGAAGGCCGGCTTTACGAAACCCTGCTGCGACCGGACCTGAGCATCGCCGCCGCTATCCTTGCCGGTCTGGCTATCGGCAAGTTCGTGCTCGGTCTCGTGACCAACCGGGAGCTCGGGCGCTACAAGGAGCGGATTGTTTTCTTCATTGCCCTGACGCTTTTCGTGGTGCTGGGGCCGGCAATCATTCTGATCCTGAGTATACTGGGAAGCGCGGATGTACCCGGTTTTGTAACCTTTGTTCAGCCGATCCTTCTGATTATTGCGATATCCCTCTACACAACCGCTGTGAGCATCAGCAATATACTGACACGGTTTGGCATGGAGGACGGGACGACGGCCAATCCGGAGACCTCGCCACGCCCTGACTACAGTGACATGAGCGAGCCCCGACCAGCGCCGCTGGACCTGCCGCGGCGCACAGGCAACGACCCGACAGTTTGAGAGGAGCAACCCACATGACGGATCTGAAAGTGCTGGTAGTGGAAGATGAGCCTGTGATGCGAGAGCGGCTCGTGGATATGCTCTACAACGCTGGCGCAACCAAGGTGATCGAGTGTATTGACGCAGCTTCCGCCAGGACGGCTTTCAAAGCCGGGGAATTTCACATCATCCTGCTGGATCTGGGGTTGCCGGACGGCGATGGGCACGAACTGATGCTGGAATTCAAGGACGCCCGTGAGGAGCAGCACATTGTGCTGGTGACGGCGGACGATTCGATCGAGAGTATTCAGCGGGCGATCAGTGCCGGTGCTAACGGCTACGTGGTCAAGCCTTACTCCCAGGAAAAAATACACGATGTGGTCAACAATTACGCCATGGTTCACGGCGGCGATATGGCGATGATGCAGGGTCTGAACCGGCGCCACTGACCGGTTCAGACACGCGGCTTCTGAATCAGGCGACCTGCCGGGCAATCCATGAATTGTAACGGGTCGCCAATGCTCTGACGTACCTTGCCTCGGCGTCGTTCATATTGCCCAGGACGCCCTTGAAGATCCAGCCCCGCTCATACACTCCCAGCACCCGCTGTTCGTCATCCAGATTGACGCGCTGATTAAGTTTTTTGCAGATGGCATCCAGCAGCGGCAGCTTCTCCGGACGCTTGATCGGGCCCTGGCGATTGTTCATGGGCTGGTTTGCTGCGCGAGTTGTCGGATGTCTTTTCATGATGTTCTCCTTGTCGTTTTGCGGCTGCAAAAACAAAACCCCGGTGCCTGAAGCGACCGGGGTTTCGCGGAGAAGCTGACCCGGTCGCTACATAGGCTCCCGGGACTGACCGAAAGCCGTTAGATGTCTTTCACCATCGCGCGAACAGACTGCCCTGCATGGCAACCTGCTGCTGTGTAAGCGCTGAACTGTGGAATCATTCTGGTCATACCGGCTCTTATGTTTCGGTTCGACTACCAGTGTATAGGCTAATGGGCCGTTTGCAATAGCCCGGCTTCTTCGGCAAACCCCTACAGACGGCCTCCAGGGGCGCTTGGCATAATTCTTTCCGTCACGTGTTTTACGTTGTGCAATCCCGACTGCCTGCCGCGCCAGGCAGTTGATGGATCTCTCCTTTCTACGCAGCCTCTATGGCTGCGTTTTTTTTGGGTAGTGGAATCTTCGTAGCCATTACTTCTTACAGATTTTGCGGCCTGTCCCGGCGATAATTCGCACACTAATATTCGATTAATCGCCATCAACAGACAGAGGTTGAAACCTAGCAAAATGTCCGACGAAGCCGGATCTGCCAGTAAAAAGTTCCGTTCCCACGCATTGATTGAACTCGCCCTGATTATTGCACTTGGTCTTTACCTGCTGGTCGCGCAGGAGCAGGTCGTGGGTGAGAATCTGGTGTTTACCGTGACCGGAGCCGCGCTCATGGCCCTGGTGACCTACTGGACGCTGAATACCCTTCGGGATGGTCTCGAGGTCATCGCACTGCGTGTCCGTCACGCCAGGCACTGATCAACCGGGAATGCGTCAGGCCTGCCGGGTTTGACCCGTTAACGGCGCCAGTTCGTCCTGATTCGGCGCAATCCGTTCCCAGGTTTTGTGGAGAATCAGGGCATCGTTTGCGGCCCGATGCACAGGCAGGCCAAGCTCTGTAATCACCTGTTGGCGAAGTGCTGACCATTCGCGCACCTGCCTCGTGTCCAACAGCGCTGAAATGGATTCAAGCTGAAACGTTGGCGTTATGCGGGCGGCCTTGAACAAACGATGCAGCCAGAAACTGTCGAAGGTCCAGGCATCGCAAAACACCTGTTCCGGCAGCAGTTCGTTGAGGGCACTGGCGACTTCGCTCACCGCAATACCATCCGCTTCCAGGGTCTCGCGGGAAATGCCGTGAATCTGCTCAGCGCTTTGTGACCAGTCCTGCCACAGCACGTGGGGGCTGATCAGCCAGCTGTGGAGAGTGCCATCCGGCATGCAGATTCCCACCTCAATGGGGTAGCTCGCGATCAGATCAAGGCTTGATGCCTCGAAATCGATGAATGCCGGCTGGATAGTGGTCATGGAGTCAGTGTAGCTGATGAGTTGTTTTTCGCTGAGTTTACCCGCCCCGCAAGCGAGACGCGAACCCAACCTGTTCCTGCACTGTTACAATATGTCCATTCATTGTAAAAGCCCGATGACAGCAACAGGCCTCGGGCGCGACAGTAAACCAGCCAAATCCGAACCGCACCATACGGGGAGCCCGAATGACAGACACCGTAGTCGTTATCTATTCCGGAGGCATGGACTCCTACACCCTGCTGCATCTGGCCCGGGAGCGCGGCTACCAGGTTCATGCCCTGTCCTTCAACTACGGGCAGCGCCATGTCCGGGAGCTTGAGTGCGCGCGTTCGGTCTGTGAAGCGCTGGGTGTACCCCACAAGGTGATCGATATCCGCGCCATGAGTGAGGTGATGGCCGGCTCATCGCTGACCTCGGATATCGATGTGCCGGAAGGCCACTATGAAGAAGACAGCATGAAAGCGACCGTGGTGCCTAACCGAAACATGATTCTCCTGTCCCTGGCGACCGGTTACGCCGTGACCGCAGGTGCTGGCGCCGTCTGGTACGGAGCTCATGGTGGCGACCACGCTATCTACCCGGACTGTCGCCCGGAGTTTGTGGATAAAATGGACGCGGTCTGCCGCGTGGCCAACTACGAGCCGGTCGGCATTGAGGCGCCTTTCATGACCATGGACAAGGGTCAGATCCTGGCTGAAGGCCTGCGCCTGGGACTGGACTATGCACAGACCTGGACCTGCTACAACGGCCGGGAGCGGGCTTGTGGACGCTGCGGCTCCTGTGTTGAACGACTGGAAGCCTTCGCTGCCAATGGTGTCAAAGATCCCCTGGACTACGAGGCGGCAAGCTGATGTATCGGGTCAAGGAAGCCTTCTACACGTTGCAGGGTGAAGGTGCCCAGGCCGGGCGTGCTGCCGTGTTCTGTCGTTTCAGCAAGTGCAACCTTTGGACCGGTCGCGAGAAGGACCGCGCCACTGCCGTGTGCAATTTCTGTGATACCGATTTTGTCGGTACTGATGGCCAGAATGGTGGTCGCTTTGAAACCCCGGAGGAACTGGCCCGTCACATACGCAATCTTTGGCCGGAGGCACCCGGCAAGCCCTACGTGGTCTGCACCGGTGGCGAGCCCCTGCTGCAGCTGGATGCTCCCCTGATCGAGGCTCTGCACCGGGAAGGGTTCGAGGTAGGGGTAGAGACCAACGGTACCCTGCCCGCGCCCGAAGGCATCGACTGGCTCTGCGTCAGTCCGAAAGCCGATGCCCCGGTGGTGCTTGAGGCCTGTGACGAGCTGAAGCTGGTCTATCCCCAGCCCCTGGCGATGCCGGAGCGATTCCTGGGCATTCGCGCAAGCCATTATTTCCTGTCGCCGATGGCCTCTCCCTCGATACCGGAAACGGCTGTGGATGAGATCAAACAAAGCAATACCCGACGCGCCACCGATTATTGTCTCGCGCATCCGCAGTGGCGCCTGACCCTGCAAATGCACAAGATCATCGGCATCGACTGATTACCCCGTGGCCAGTGCCCGCCTGGCGGTAATCAGCCCGGGGCCGGGTTGCGAAATTCGGTAATGGCTGGGGCTGCTGCCGGTCCAGCGCTTGAAAGCCCGGGTGAAATTCGCCGCGTCGGCGTAACCGAGGGCATCGGCAATCTGGCTCAGATTCATGGTGGTACTGCGGAGCAGATCCTGTGCCCGTTCCAGGCGGACCTGATCTACCAGCTGCTGGAAACTGGCGTCTTCTTCCTGCAGCCGCCGCTTGAGCGTTCTCTCGGACACAAACAGGGTGGCCGCTACCCTGGCCAGTTTTGGCGGGAAGGGGTGGCTGGTCTCGATTACCCGTCGGACGCGACAGGCAAATCCGGCGTCTTCGGTCAGCTGCCGCAGCGCCTCCTCGCACTGGGCTTTGGACGAGGCCGCCAGTTGATCATCGGTGAAGCGCACGGGCAGGCTCAGACGGCCAACCGGAATCACCAGGGCATTCTCCGTAGCGCCGAATCCCACCGGCACCGGGATCTGTGAGCGGAAACGCTGGAAATAGGCCGGCTCCGTTCCCCGGCGAACAATCCGCAAACCGTCAATGACCGAGCCTGTCAACTGTGCCCCCATGGAAACGCAACCAAACAGCATGGCATCCATGATAAAGCCGTGCAGAGGCCCCAGGTCGATATCACAATGCACAACGTACCAGGCCAGGTTGCCGGTCTCCCGTTTGCAGACCCGAAGGTGAGGCACCCTTAGCGTCAGGTATCGGGTCATCAGCTCCATGGCATCGCCCAGGGTACGGCTACTCATGACGGCCGTACCCAGGGCGCCGTGCAGGGGCAGCTTCAGCTCCCTGGCGAGCATGATACCGAGTCCAGGTTCGCCGCTTTCGATAATGGCCCGGGTGACGAATTCGCTGGCCTGGGTCTGGCTCACCCGCCGATCGGTGGATTGCAGGCGGACGGGGTCAAGACCGACCCGGAGGAGGAGGTCTTGTTCGTCAACACCGATGGTGTTCAGCAGTTCGGCCAGAAGATGCAGGTAGATGGCCGGCATGCCCAGGTCCTGTGCCGTTGAAACGGAGGCGCGCATGGGATTTCCTCGTCTGATTCTGTTCTTGTTATGTCGCAGAACGCTTGGTTTCGACGATTATGGCGCCTCGCGGCTCGTTGCCCCATGACTTCGGTGACGGAATAAATGGCCTGAAAGGCCAATCATCGGCTGGTTGGCAGGAAGCATCCGGATCGATCACTGGCCATGACGGCGGACAAAGTGTTCCAGGGCTGCGGCAGATCGCCCGGGCGTTTCCAGCATCGGAAGATGCCCGACACCCCGGAACATGTGGATTTCTGCCTGAGGCGTGGCCGAGCTGAACCAGTCGACGCAGCGGGTCGGGGTAATCACGTCACGGTCGCCCCACTGAACCTGCAGTGGCGGTGTCTCGGGGCCCAGGTAGCGGGCCGGTGCCAGCGCGTCTGCCACCATGTCACTGAAGATATGACGGAGGGCCTTGGTGCGGCCCAGGAGGTCCGGTCCGAGGAGGCCGGCCATGGCAAGTCCGGAGACCGTGGGCTTGCCGGTGCCAACACTGTTGAACATACGGTAGACGCCTTTCCAGTCCCGTGGAATCAGGATGCCATCCCGGTCAGGCTTCAGGGGGGCGTGAATGTCTACCTCTTCATGTTCGGGGATGCCGGCGCTGTTGAGCAACGTCACCGAGCGGGGCGCCGGATCCAGTGTGTGGGCCAGTATTGCGGCAATCGCGCCACCCATGGAGCTGCCGGCCAGATGGATGTTGTCGGTGTTAACGCCGGCAAGCCACTGAGCCAGTCGACGGGCCTGGGTTTCGTAGCGGTAGCAGGCCTCCGGCCGGTAATCACTCTCCCCGAATCCCGGCAGATCCGGCGCCAGAAGATGCCAGTGTCTTGGCAGTCTTTGCAGCCACAGCCCCCAGTTTTCCTTCATGGCGGCAAAGCCATGAATCAGGACGATCGTCGGGCGGCCGACATCTGGCGATCCCCGTTCCAGGAAAACCATCTTGTGGCCATCGACCATGGTTTCACGGCGGCGGGCCTGGAGAAGAAATCGTTGTCCCGTGCGGGCAGCGGGCCAGAAGTTGGGGGCAGGAATTCTCATGGTTGTCAGCGATCACCGGTTTTGGGTCTGACCACCAGTCTACCGGGACCAGAATCCGGAGCCTTGGCCACAGTGCCCGTGGACGTCGGCGAATGGGCAACAGATTGCCCGTGACGGGGCATCGAAAGTCAGAGCTTCAGGTCGACAATCACCGGATTATGGTCGCTGGATCGCCAGGGTCCCCGGCCGGATGCCGGGTGATCGCTCCGGTAGTCGAGTACCCGGGGCTCATCGGCGTTCACCAGCCAGCTCCAGGCGCCCATGACCCTTGGTTTTAAGGTCTCGGAGGCGAGTGCGAAATCCAGCGAGCCCTTCTGACCACGGTAACGGTAGGTGTAGTGACCACAGGTCTTTTCGGTGCAGGGATGGAAATGGTGCACCATGCTGGTAAATCCTGCCTGCTCCAGCACCGCTATGGGATGTTCGCGGGCATAGCTGTTGAGGTCACCGATTATCAGGGTGCCGACTGAATGGTGCCTGCGGGTATCGCTGCCGGACCAGGCCGCCAGTGTTTTCGCTTCGTTGGTCCGCCGGCTTGCGTAGCAGCCCTGGCCATCGGCCTGGTCTTTATCATCGCCACGGGCGCCCCGACAGGATTTCGATTTCAGGTGAGGAACAATTACCCGAACGGTAGCATCACCGTCCGTTCGGCCGAAATCCTGAGCCAGGGGAGGCCGGCCTCCCGATTCAAATGGCCCTTTGGTAAGCCGTTCTGGCGGGCCAACGGCGCTAATCCGGTCGCTGCGGTAGAGCAGGCCGGTCCGGATCTCGTCATCGCCGTCCTGGCCGGGCGTGCTGACGAACCGCCAGGTGCCGCCCAGGGCCTCTGCAAGTTTCGCTATGGAACTTGCCGGTCCATAGCCGTCGTTCTCAAGTTCGGTCAGCGCAAGAATGTCCGGATCGGGGGCCAGAAGTGTGTTCACCAGTTGTTGTTGCTGGCGCCGGAATTCCGCCGGTGTCCCGGCCCCACGACTCGTTGGAAACTCGCCGCCCCGGCCATCTCCGTTAAAGAAATTACCAAGGTTCAGAGCCATGATCCGCACCGAAGCCTCATGCCGCGGCCCGGGTGCGGTTTCTCTGGGATTGGTGGCGAGGAAAGCCGGCTCCTGAGAAGGCTGGAGCCGCCAGGCATCGAAGCGGAAATCCAGCACACCGATGAGCCCTCTAATCTGATCACCGGCCCTTACGGTTGCCGAGGACAGGCCGCCCGGGGGCCAGGGTACCGGGCGGGGGTCTCTCCTGGACCGGTTGTCATCAAGCAGAACGCGGTTTGCCCCGTTCCGGGTGAATGCCCGGTGTGCTTCTTTGCCGGGGGGCAGGTATTCCGTAGGCTGGACCTGGTCTGAGGCCGCCAGCCCAAGCTCGCCGTAGCGAGCCAGGTTGTAGTTGTCCACCACCGTCAGGGGCTGGCGAAAGGTAACTCTCATGTTCTCCAGATGTTCCGGATCGACGGTCCAGGGCAGGGTGATGGCAATGGGCGCTGGAAGCGGCCCACGCCCGCACGCCCGGATGCTCCGAACCGACACCAGTTCGGTCAGCCCGTGGTATTCCTTCACCTTTCCGGTTACCCGCACTCGCATGCCGACATCGGCGATTTCACGATCGGTGTAAATAAACAGCGCTTCGGAAGTGGCGGGATTCCCGTCGGTCTGATGGTCGGCCTGCTGCAGGTAAAAACCACCAAAGCCGCCCTTTGCCCGGGAATCCTGGGTCAGGATGCCCTCGACGGTGACGGTAGCTCCTGCCATGGGTGAGGTCGGGCCAGTTCCCTGGACCCGGGAAATCGGCGTTGCGGGATCACCGCAGACCGATTCTGCCCTCCCTGCTGCGGGCAGAAACGACAGAATCAGAACGCCGAGAAAGACATACCGCCAGGTCCCAGAGCTCACACTGGCGGTTTAGCTGAGGCCGGCAACGGCTTTGAGGGCCTGTTCGCGTTTGCTGCCAAATCCCAACTGGTCGGGATTGGCCAACTCAAGCTGTTGCACCAGAGGATCCGGGTGCTGATTGTCGAAGGTAATACCGAGCCGTGACAGCACGTAGGGGGCAAGCGCGGCACGGGTAGCAACTTCCAGACGACCATGTTCCATGCCGTAGTCACGGGCAATGATCTCTTGCTGGGCTTGGGTCAGGCGCTGATCCGGGGTGACCACCAGGGTAACCTGCCGGTTCCAGTGCTCGTCCTGGTCCCGGGTGTGTCTGGCGCGCTGCCGGAGGGCCTCCGGCGAGGTCCGGAATCGGCTCAGGGCGAAATCCCGGAATTCCCGGTTTGAGTCGCACCATGCCCGCAAATGCCAGCTGTCGCCGGCACAAACCAGAGTATGCGGCTCAAGTATGCTTTCCACCGCTTCCGGTCGGCTCAGGGAGGCATAGCTGGCCCGCAGCTGTCTTCCCTGTCGTGTTGCCGTCACCACCGCACGCATGGTTTCGGGCGCGATGACCCGATTCGGACCCTGGACCACGGTGCTGTCCGGCAGGCCAATGTTCAGGGATTCAAACGTGGTGCTCAGGTTTTGCTGGCGGGCAAGCAGGTCCAGATATTCATTGACCACGCCTCGGGTGACCACCGGGCGAAATCTATCGGCCGGGACATAACCTTTCAGGTGACGGTCGTAAACCAGATTGCCCGGCGCCAGTTCGCGCAGATAGGTGTTGATATCCTTGGACGCCTGCTGACGACCGATCCCGAAACTGTGGCAGATGTGGTTGGTAGTCAGACGACCTTCCCACAGGGCAATCGTTTCGATAAGTCGATAGCGAAGCAGCAGATCCCAGCGGATGGGCCAGTCCGTTTTTTTCATAACCAGGCGCTCACGGTCCAATGAATAGCTCGTTTTCATGTTACCTGCTCCGGCACTCATGGTCTGTTACGGCGCATTAATGTAAAACCCTGTTAAACCGCTACACGGCGGCCTTTGCGGGTTTTTGTGATGCAGTTAACAGGTTTCGGGAAGTGCCTAGTGGCTTCACTTCCCGCTACTGATCTAATACGTCGCCGGCAAAGTCCGGGACTTGTTGCTATTTTGTTTGTCATCCAAGCGAAAATACCCTGTAACGCCCGGAGCCGATGTAATGACCCGAATGGTCACCTCCCTGTCTGCCCTGATTCTAAGCATTATTCTGCTGGTCAGTGGCAATGCATTCCTGATGACACTGCTGGGCATCCGTCTGAGTATCGAGGCGATATCGCCGGATATTATCGGCTGGATTCTGGTCTGCTATTCCATCGGTTTTGTGTTGGGTACGCTCTATGTTCACCGGATTATCGGCCGGGTTGGTCATATCCGGGCGTTCGCGGTGTTTGCCGCTGCTGCCGCTGTCACGTCGTTACTCTATCCGATGGCCGTTTCCGAGATTTTCTGGGCCGTTCTGCGGGTACTCTCCGGGTTCAGTATTGCCGGTGTGCTGGTGGTCATCGAGAGCTGGTTCTCCAGCCGTGCCACCAATGCCAACCGCGGTGCGTTGTTTGCGGTGTACCAGATTGTTTTTTATCTGTCCGCCGCCGGCGGCCAGCTCATCGTAAATATCGGCGACCCCGCCAATTTCATGCCTTTCTCGATTGCCGCGATCCTGTTGGCGCTGGCGCTGATGCCGCTGGCACTGACCAAAATGGAAGCGCCCGTTATTGAGCAGGTTCAGCGCATCTCCATTTTCACTTTGGCACGGGAATCCTTTTCCGGTGTTGCCGGCGCCCTGATCTGTGGCGTCATGATTGGCGGCTTTTATGCGCTTGGGCCGGTGTACGCAACACTGGTCGGGCTGGACGTTGCACGGACATCCACGTTCATGGCCAGTGCCATTGTCGCTGCCATGATCCTTGCCTGGCCGCTGGGCCGGCTCTGCGACCGTTTCGACCGGCGCCGCGTGATGTTCTGGATCGCTCTGGTAGCGGCTTCAGCGGCAGGCGGTGTCGGAGTTCTCGGGGCCGAAAACGCGTGGCTTTTGACCCTTCTGGTTGGTGTGTTCACGGGGCTTTCAGCCGCTTTGTACCCCGTAGCCGTGGCCATCACCAATGACCGTATGGAAAGCACCCGTATTGTGGCGGCCAGTGCCACGCTGTTGCTGAGTTACGGCGTTGGCAGTGTCATCGGGCCGGTTGTCATGGCGGAGCTGATCAATCTCCTGGGGCCGAAAGGCCTGTTCTTCGGTAATGCTGGCTTCCTGCTGCTGCTGGCCGTGATTACCAGCTACCGGATCAGTCATACTGAGGACGTTGCCGTTGCAGATCAGGAGCACTTTGTGCCTGCCATGCCGGAAGCGTCGCCGGTTCTTGCCGAGATCGATCCACGAAATACCGAATTCCATGAGTCTCCTGAAGTCGAGGAGATGCACGAAGAGCAGCGTCAGGCGAGCTGACGCTGCTTTCGGTTTTCCCCGATTTTGTTTTTACTTCCGTATCTGTTTTTATCACAATGGTTAGCATACTATTGGTGACTTTCCGATAATGTGATTAATTGGCCGAAGGCGCGGCAGCGCCCGGCCCGGGCCAAGCCCTCTTTTGATATGGAGTGACGACAAATGAGAGACCAGTTTCCTTTTGCGGTAGCGCGGGTTACCCGGCGCTGGAGAAAAATGCTGGACGAGCGCCTGAAGGATCTGGGCGTCACCCAGGCGCGCTGGAGCACGATGGTGTACCTGGAAAAAGGCGGTGAGGGCCTCACACAGCGTGAGCTGGCAAGCCTGATGGCGATCGAGAATCCGACTCTGGTGCGACTGCTGGACAGTCTCGAGCAACAGAATTTGATTGAGCGCCGGCCCTGCCCGAACGATCGCCGTGCGCGGCGGCTGCATCTGACCAACGCCGGCCGGGCGTTTATGGATGACCTTTCCGAGCGAGCCGAGGTGCTGCGCGAGGAAATGCTGGAAGGCATCAGCGACAAAGAGATCGAGTGCACCGTAAAGGTGTTCCACAAGATCCTGGAAAACGCCGAAAAGCAGAAATAACCCTTGGCTGATAACTCAGTTGAGGGCCTGAAAGCCCGCTACGGGGATCG
Source organism: Marinobacter sp. L-80 (assembly GCF_056859395.1). Taxonomy (NCBI): domain Bacteria; kingdom Pseudomonadati; phylum Pseudomonadota; class Gammaproteobacteria; order Pseudomonadales; family Marinobacteraceae; genus Marinobacter; species Marinobacter sp. L-80. The sequence continues at coordinate 30,892 of NZ_JBSXOI010000074.1, read as the reverse complement.
CTGGCGTTGGCTGGCGGTGGCCACGGTGATGATAGGCACCATGGCTACCGTACTCAGCGCCACCGTAGTCAACGTGGCGTTGCACGATATCATGGTGGAGTTCGGCATTCGCCAGGGCCAGGTTCACTGGCTGGCAACGGGCTTTATCGCCGCCATGACCACCACCATGCTGGCCTCCTCCTGGCTGCTGGATCACTTCGGGGTTCGCAAGACCCTTGCCGTAGCCATGTTTCTCTTTACCCTGATTTCCCTTGCCGGCGGTTTTGCCGAGACGCCGGGGCAGCTTATCGCCGCCCGGATCGGCCAGGGTGCCATGGCCGGCCTGATGCAGCCCATGGGCATGTATCTGGTGTTCCGGATTTTCCCCCGCGATCGCCGCGGCCAGGCCATGGGTATCTACGGTATGGGGGTGATTCTGGCCCCGGCCCTCGGTCCGGTGCTGGGAGGCTTTCTGGTTGATCAGCTGGACTGGCGCTACGTGATGTTTGCACCGGCTCCGGTCACGTTGCTGGGTGTTTTCATGGCCTGGCGCTTCCTGCCCTTGCCGGTGTCCCGGCCAGCCCCCTATCGCTTTGACCTCCCCGGCCTTGTATTGCTCGGGTTTACCATCGCCCTGTCGCTCGATGCTCTGAACCGGTTGCAACAGGCGGCAGGCCAGAAGAGCTGGATCCTGATCGAAGGGCTACTGGCCCTCGGCGGGCTGCTGCTCTTCATACTGCGTGAGCGACAAACTGCCCATCCTCTGGTGAACATTGCCCTGCTGCGCAAGCCGGTTTTTGTTTTCGCCTGCCTGGGTGCCATGGCACTGGGGCTGGCGCTGTTCGGATCCACCTACCTCATTCCTTTGTTCGTACAGACAGCTCTGGGCTTCAGCGCAACGGAGGCAGGTTTGCTGATGCTGCCTGCGGGTATTGTCCTGGGTATGACGTTTCCGTTGGCCGGCCGCATGGCCGACAGGCACAGTGCCAGGGGTTTGGTGGTGTTCGGTATTGGGGCATTTGCCCTTTCCGCCGTGCTGTTCGCGCTGTCCGATCTCGAGCTCGCCTTTGGCTGGCTGGTGCTCTGGACAGTGCTGGGCCGCATCGGTATCGGTTTCATGCTCCCGGCCCTCTCGACCGGCGCCCTGAATCCGCTGGAGCCACAGGAGCTGGGGGCCGGCTCGAGCACGCTTAACTTCATGCGCCAGCTCGGTGGCGCCTTTGGCGTTAACCTGGTGGCACTGACCATTGAATTTGGTGAGCACACCTCCGGGATGCCCACGATCAACGCGTTTCACTCGGCCTGGTGGCTGGTAGCGGCATTCGTAGCGGTTGCGGCGATCCCGGTGTGGCGAATGCGGGTCTAGGAAGACCTGTGGTTGCGGCCCCGCGCCGGATTCATTATGATGCCGGCATCTCTTCAGGGGAGTAGCCTCCGCATCGGAATGTCCGAGCGGATGATAGTCAACATACTTGGGGCCAAATCCCCATGGCTATCATGTCTCACCGCAACACCGGTGATATTGGCAAGACCTGAGGCGGTTTCACCTCCATTGGGCGGAAGGTGGGCTGCCTCATGTCTGGTTATCCGCCCTGGAGTTTTTCATGGACGCTTTTCTCGCCTCGACGGTTGCTGTTGCCATAGCGGAAATTGGTGACAAGACCCAGTTGCTCTCGCTTTTCCTGGTTGCCCGATACGCCACCCGCCTGCCTATTATTCTCGGCATTTTTGTCGCAACGGTTCTCAATCACGCCTTATCTGCCTGGCTCGGTGCCTGGGTCGCTTCCTTTATTCCAGAAGCCTGGCTGCCCTGGATTCTGGCCGGCAGCTTTGTCGCCATCGCTCTGTGGCTACTGGTGCCCGACAAGGATGACAGCGCAGACTCGAAGTTTCTGGGCATGGGGGCGTTCATGGCCACCACCATCATGTTTTTCCTGGCGGAAATCGGCGACAAGACCCAGGTGGCAACGGTCGTTCTCGCCGCCCGCTTTACCGAAACCTTCTGGGTTATTCTGGGCACCACGGTGGGGATGCTGCTGGCCAACATACCGGTTATCATGGCAGGACGCTGGCTGATGGAACGGTTGCCCCTTGCCACAGCCCGGATTGGCGCAAGCGTTCTGTTCGTGGTGCTTGCCGTTGTAACAGTGTGGGCAACCTTTATGAACTCCTGAGGGTACTTGCTGTCACTGTACCCGGTTGCCTGATGCTTTCGGAATGTTTTCTATGTGGTTCAGATTCTTAATGGTTTTTGCTTTGGCACAGCTCCTGGCATTTCCGACCATCGGTTCGGAACAGCCTGTGGAGGCTGTCAGTAATTCGGATACCCCGGAGAAACCCGACAGAAGCCCTCGTGTGCCCACCTTCCCGATCCAGGGGGACCTGGCCGGAGAGCTTGGCGTATTCGAGACCCGTTACGAGGACACTTTTGCCGGCATTGGCAACCGTCTGGCCATGGGCTATCTGGAGTTGGTGAAGGCCAATCCCGGTGTCGACCCCTGGCTACCCGGAGAAGGCACTACGATTACCCTGCCGCGCCATTATGTGCTGCCCGACTCCCGGCGCGAGGGCATTGTCATCAATCTTGCGGAGTACCGCCTGTATTACTTCACCAATGGGGGAGTTCAGGTGTACCCGGTTGGAGTGGGAACGGCTGAAAATCCCTCTCCGCTGACCGATGCCGAAGTCACCATGCCGCTGGAATCTCCGGCCTGGTATCCGCCGGCCAGTATTCGCGCGGAGTACGAGGCATCAGGTGAGTACCTGCCCCGTATGATTCCTCCGGGCCCCGGGAATCCGCTTGGTACCCACGCCCTGTTGCTGAGCGAGAAAGGCTATCTGATCCACGGCACCAACAAGAAGTTTGGTGTGGGCATGCCGGTCAGCCATGGCTGTTTCCGGATGTACAACGAGGATATCTCCCGGTTTGTTTACCAGGTTGAGAAAGGTACACCGGTTCAGGTTGTCCACGATGCCGTCAAGATCGGTTTCTCGGATGGTGAGGTCTGGCTTGAGGTGCACCGCCCCCATGAAGACTACCCCCGAGAAGATCGCGACCGTTTATGGCAGCAGGTCTTCGCTGAAGTTGAAGCTTTCCGCAGCCAGCACCCAGGCGTTGAGGTCAAGCGTGGCGCCATTGAGCTGGCAGTGGACCAGGCCGATGGTCTGCCAACCATGATTGGTGAACGGGTTACCCAAATGGCCGCAGACAAGACCGTGGAAGAGAAGTCACCGGAATCGGCCAACGAGCCGGAGCAGCGGCTATACTTCTGACATAGAGTTCCGGGCAAGAGTGCCGCGCTGCGTGAGTGCCTGAGACAGAACCGCGGCCACTGTGCCATCGTATGTCCAGCAATCAGAATTTTTCCGGATCCGGGGAGGCGTCATACAGGTAAACCATCCCATGCGATCACAGAACCCTGCCCGGCTTCGGCGCTGGGCCCTGGTGATGATGACCGGCGCCCTGCTGGCACTGGCTTCCCTCGCCCATCAGGTTTTTGCCCAGCAGAAGGCTTCCGAGACCGCTCTGGTGCTTACAGTTGAGGGCGCCATTGGCCCCGCGACCATGGACTATGTCACCCGGGGTATTCGCAGGGCCGAATCTGAGGGTGCCGGCCTGGTGATCATTGAAATGGACACCCCGGGCGGCCTGATGGATTCCATGCGGGATATCATCAAGGTGATTCTTGCCTCCGAAGTTCCCGTGGCTACCTATGTTTCCCCGCAGGGCGCCCGGGCAGCCAGCGCTGGCACGTTTATTCTCTATGGCAGTCACATTGCCGCCATGGCCCCTGCGACCAACCTGGGCTCTGCGACGCCGGTCCAGATGGGCGGCCTGCCGGGTAGCCCGGAACCGGAAAGCGATCCGGCCTCCGGCGAGCCGCAAACGGAGGAAGGCTCTGATTCCGAATCCGGGTCTTCGTCTGACGGCGAACAGCAAGCCAGCGACGACGACGGCAAACGGCGCGGCGGTACCGCCATGGAACGCAAAGTTCTGGAAGATGCGGTCAGTTATATTCGCGGGCTGGCCGAACGTCACGGCCGGAATGCCGAGTGGGCCGAGGAAGCCGTCCGTGAGGCGGTGAATCTCGGTGCCGACGAGGCCCTGGAAAAGAACGTCATCGACGTGGTCTCACCCAACATTCGGGACTTGCTGCAGCAAGTGGATGGCCGGACCGTTCGCATGGCGTCGGGCGACATGACCCTGAATACGGCCAGTCTGGAAATCGTCCGGTCCCAGCCGGACTGGCGCACCCGCCTGCTGTCGGTGATCACCGATCCGAACGTTGCCTACTTCCTGATGATTATCGGCTTCTACGGCATCATCTTCGAACTGGCCAACCCCGGTGCCGTGGTGCCGGGGGTGATTGGCGCTATATCACTGATTCTCGCACTCTTTGCCTTCCAGGTTCTGTCGGTGAACTATGCCGGCCTGGCATTGATCATCCTGGGCTTGGCGTTCATCGTGGGGGAGGCGTTTGTACCCAGTTTCGGGATATTGGGGGTCGGCGGGATTGTTGCCTTTGTGACCGGTTCGATCATCCTGATGGATGGCAGTCACCGGGATATATCGCTACCGACAATTGGCGGCACCGCCGTGGTGGCCGGTGGCTTTATCCTCTGGACGGTGACCCGGTTCATCGGCCTGCGTCGACGGCATCCGGTCAGTGGGGCCGAGCAGATCACCCATGAGGAAGGCGTGGCACTGGATGAATTTTCCGGGGAACACGGGCATTACCGGGGCCATATCCGGCTTAGCGGTGAGCGTTGGAATGCCATCAGCGAAGCGCCTGTCAAGGAGGGTGACCGGGTTGAAGTGACAGCAATTGAAGGTTTGACGGTAACCGTCAGGGTCATCCCGGAAAGCGGTTGACCCGGTAAACAAAGTAACGGCAATACAAGGAGGCCGTATGATTGGCGATCTGATTCCCTATCTGGCACCAACGGTGGTGTTACTGCTCATTCTTGCTTCGGCCATCAAGATCCTGCCGGAGTACGAGCGTGGCGTTGTGTTCTTTCTCGGGCGGTTCCAGGGCGTTAAAGGCCCGGGGCTGATCATTGTGATTCCCGGCATTCAGCAGATGGTGCGGGTTGACCTGCGGGTCATCACTCTGGATGTGCCCAGCCAGGATGTCATTTCCCGGGATAACGTGACGGTGCGAGTGAATGCCGTGCTTTATTTCCGTGTCGTGGATCCGGAGCGGGCGATTATCCGGGTGGAGGATTTCAATTCCGCAACCAGCCAACTGGCCCAGACCACGCTGCGGTCGGTGCTGGGCAAGCACGATCTCGACGAAATGCTGTCAGAGCGGGACAAGCTCAATTCGGATATCCAGGAAATCATCGATGCCCAGACCGAGGAATGGGGCATCAAGGTGGCCAACGTGGAAATCAAGCACGTGGATCTCAACGAGTCCATGATTCGTGCCATTGCCCGCCAGGCGGAGGCCGAGCGTGAGCGGCGTGCCAAGGTCATCCACGCCGAAGGCGAATTACAGGCGTCCAAGAAGCTGGTGGAAGCGGCGGATGTCATGTCTACCAACTCCGGTTCCATGCAGCTGCGTTACCTGCAGACCCTGGCGGATATGAGCAATACCAATTCATCCACCATTGTGTTTCCGCTGCCAATGGAGTTGATGACCACGTTCCTGAAGGAAAACAAACCCTTTACGCCTGATAAGCCCGATCCGGACAAACCCGAACCCGAGGCATAAAAAAAGGCCGGCATTGCCGGCCTTTTCTGTTACGTATCAGCCTTACTTCTGGCTGGCACGCTCGAGCATACGCTTGGCACGCTCGTTTGCTTCGTCAGCGGCTTTCTGGGCTGCCTTGGCAGCGGCCAGAGCTTCTTCTGCAGTCTGCTGGGCAGTACGTGCAGAGCTTGCAGCGCTGTTAGCGGTGTTCATTGCATTTTCAGCAGTGCGCTCAGCGGAGCTGGCGGTTGCATTCGCTTCGTCGAGGGCGCCTTGGTCAGTCGTGGCACAACCTGCAGTCAGAGCAGTGGCCAGTGCAATCCCGGCGATCGTCAGTTTACGCATTGTAAATCCCCTTATTGGTCGAGTTATTTCCTGTGATCCGAAAGTCAGTATAGACGACTTCCTGTCAACCTGTGCCCGATAGGCATAATAGGCATTGACTACCGGAGTCGTTAAACAGTGTAAAACACTGTAAGCCAAAATGTTAACTCAGGATAGGTAAATATTCTTAGCGTATGACAACAACTTAATTCTGCTGTCAGGCTTTTCTCAGGGGTGAATGCTGATCGGGGTCCCGTTCGACACCAGTTGCCAGATTTCGTCCATCTCTTCGTTGGTCACGGCAATACAGCCATCGGTCCAATCCAGACCGGTGTAGGCGAAGGCCATGTCGCCCACATCATTGGGAAGGCCATGGATCATGATGCTGCCACCGGGGTCCAGGCCCCAGGCGGATGCCAGTTCCCGATCCCGCTCACTGGGGTAGGAGATGTGGATGGATTTGTAGAAATCGCTCTCGGCATTGCGCCAGTCCAGGGTGTAATCGCCCTCCGGTGTGCGCTCGTCACCCTCGTACAGCTTGTGGCCTTCCGGATTGTCGCCCAGGGAAATGCGGTAGCTGCGAACCACGTCCTCGCCATCCATCAGGTACAGGCGGCGCTCTCCCTTGCGAACCACCACCCTACTGACGTTCTGAATGTCCGCGGGCTCATACATGGTGGCAACCGGCATCCGGGTGTCGGCCTTGGCCAGCAGCTCGGTTGCAAAGGCGGTTGGAGCGGCCGCCATGCAGAGCAGGGCGAGGCTGGATAATAGGGCGCGGAAAATGCTCATGTCCTTAACTTACCAATGATTAATCTTTGTACAGGCGATTTATACCATAGCCCGCAAGGGATCTGTTAAGGGGTTTTGTTAACTTTTTTGGCTATCTGGTTCGCTGATCAACCATTTTGTGAATTGTCCATCTTCAGTCCCACCTTGGTTACCTGGTCAGCGCTGGTGGCCCGGGCCACCAGCGTTACCGGGCCAAGGGTCACAACATCGCCAACAACGGGGTGACCTTTGGTGCGCCGGGCAAAGCACTCGGCCAGGGACAGTTCCGGGGGCAGATCGTCGAATTCAATGCCATAAACCTGCTCGACATCGCCGAGCAGGGCATCGCCGTTAAGCACAAAATCTCCAAAAAATGCCCGTTCAGCCAGGTACTTGGGCGCGTGGCGGCCGCTCAGGGCCTTGCCGAGCTCGGGCAGCACACTGGGGGTTGCGAACATCGCCACCATGTCGCCACTGGAAACTTCCAGATCGGCTTTCGGCTGCAGGCAAACCCGGTTCCGGAAGACGCCGGCGACGGCCGTGTTCTCAGGAAGCCGCAGCTGGCTCAGCCGCCGCGGCGTCTCCCAGATTTCGCCCCGCAGCGGGAACAGCATCAATTCATGGTCGCCGGCGGCCGGCGCATCCAGGGGCAGCCTTCGATAGGGATCCTCTCCGGCCGGAACTTCCAGGCGAAGTTTCCGGGCCAGGGGTGTCATGGTGGTGCCCTGAACCAGGAGCGAGACCAGCACGATAAAGAAGGCGGCGTGGAAGACCAGTTGGGCTTCCGGCAAGTCGGCGATGATCGGGAACAGGGCCAGTACAATCGGCACAGCTCCGCGGAGGCCGACCCAGCTGATGAAACCAAGCTCGCGGCGATTGAAGGCAAACGGCCAGAGGGTGAGCATGACCGTCAGCGGGCGGATAATGAAGATCAGCGAGAGGGCCAGGATCAACCCGCCGCCGGCCAGCGGAATCAGATCGGAGGGCGTTACCAGCAGTCCGAGCATCAGGAACAGGCACAGTTGGGCCAACCATGCCAGACCATCGTGTACCTGCAGGATCATCGGCATCATCCGGACATGGCGGTTACCGATCACCACGCCGGTCAGATAAATGGCGAGAAATCCGCTGCCGCCGAGGGCGTTTGTGGCAGAAAACACCGAGATGCCAGCAGCGGCGACCAAAAGGGGATACAGCGAAGGCGTCAGGCGGATCCGGTTGGCCAGCTCAACCACGGCGAAACCGCCAATGATCCCGGCAACGGCGCCGACACCGAACTGCTGCACCAGCATGGTCAAGACCGCCCAGCCCGCGTGGTCGCCATCGTTACCGATGAGCGTGACCAGCATCAGGGTCAGGAAAATCGCCATGGGATCGTTACTGCCGGATTCGATCTCCAGGGTGGCACTGACCCGTTCGTTCAGGTGCAGGCCCCGCCCCTGAAGCAGGGAAAACACGGCGGCGGCATCGGTGGATGAGATGATGGCGCCGATCAGCAGGGCCGTCAGCCAGTGCAGGTCGAATACCCACCAGGCCACAACTGCGGCACCAGCGGCGGTCATCGCGACCCCGAGTGTAGCGAGCACCAGGGCGGGTTTCAGCCCCACGCGGAAGGTTTCGGCACGGGTGCGCATGCCGCCGTCCAGCAGGATCACGCCCAGCGCCAGATTGGCAATCAGAAACGCCAGCTCGAAATCGTCGAACTGGATGCCACCCGGGCCGTCCTCGCCCATCATCATGCCGACCACCAGAAAGATCAGCAGCACCGGCATGCCCACCCGGCTGGAAAGCGGGCTGAGCACAATACTGATGACCAGCATCAGGGCGCCAATCAGAGTCAGGGTGGGATCCATTGTTGCTCCAGACAGAATGCTTGCCCATTGCCGGGCGGACCGCTTATATTGCTTTCGCGGCCCTTTTTTTGCGGGTGTAGTTCAATGGTAGAACGGCAGCTTCCCAAGCTGCATACGAGGGTTCGATTCCCTTCACCCGCTCCAAACCACTATCCTTCTACGCCCTCGTATCTCCATTAAAGTCTTTTGTATCAATGCATTAAGACTAATTCTTGCCCTTGTACGTCTTTATAGATCCCTGTACGTCGGGCCCCGTTGTGTATAGCGATTTGTATGGTAATTTCAAAGGCGAACTCAGCCATACAAATACAGGGATCGCAATGAAGCGTCATGAAATCAAAAGAACTCCCCTCGCCGAGACGGTGCTGCGGAGTCTTGAACCTGAAAACAAACTTTACCGGATCAAGGACGGTTCAAACCAGCTTCATTTCACCGTGGCTGCCAACGGATCGAAGCGCTGGGAAGTCAGATTCAAGAGGCTTGATGGTAAATGGAGCTGGATGGGTGTCGGTGGTTATCCGGCTGTGAGCGCCAAGCTTGCCCGAAAGCAGGCCGACTTTATTCAGGCGCTTGTGTCGGATGGGAAGGATCCGCGGGAGGTCCGTCGCGCTGAAGCGGAAGCTAAAAAGACTTTGATTGAACATCCTTTCTCAGAGTCGTGCGAGTTTTGGTACAACAAGAAGCTTGAGGAAGGCTATGCAAAGAGCACTGCCAAACAGATGCGGGGGTATCTCGACAACGACATTTTGCCGGAGCTTGGCAAATTCCCTGTCAGGCAGATTACGCCGAAGCAGTGCGCTGATCTGCAGCACAAGATCGAACTGAGTCAAAGTCTCGACAAAAGTAAGAAGGTTCGCCAAGCACTGAACCAGATCTTTCGCTATGCCATCGGTCGTGGAATTTGCGATAACAATCCGGCGTCTGAGCTTAGGTATATCGCCACCCGGAGAGGCTCGAAAACGCCGTTTCCTCATCTTTTGGAGCCAGAGCTGCCTGATTTCCTGAAGGCTCTGGAGTGCTCCAGCGCGCGGACGCAAACACTTATAGCGACGAAAATGACTTTGCTAACCGCGTCACGACCAGGAATGGTTGTGAAAGCGGAGTGGACTCACCTAAATCTGGACCAGGCGTTATGGGTTGTTCCAGACGGAAACATGAAAAACAGAAAACAGCACATCGTTCCGCTCTCCACCCAGCTCGTGGACCTGCTGAGAGAGCTCAAGGCAATCACGGGCCGTTCTCGCTATCTGTTTCCGTGTATTGGACCAAAGAACCCAACCATGCCAACAGACTCAATAAACAAGATGCTTCGTGGAATCGGTTATAAAGGGCGTTTGACAGGCCACGGCTCGCGTCACACAGCCTCTACCCTCCTCCATGAGCATGGCTGGTACCATTTCCACATTGAAGCTCAGCTTTCACATAAGATGCCCGGCGTGGCAGGGGTATACAACCAGGCCGGTTACCTGGAAGCCCGTCGGGTCATGATGCAATGGTATGCGGACTATCTTGATGCCCTCAGAGAAGGGCTCACAGAAGACAAGCGAGCGGATTTCGAGCAACGTGTTATTCAGGCCATGCAGCGCTACCGGCCGGTTGATGTCTCCCAAAACATCGCTGCTTAAAGTTGGCCGCGCTCGTCTAAATCATCTTTTAGCGAAATTAGACCCGACACAAGTGCTCAAAGCGCCAATAATATAGGTGTCGTTCTTAAAAAATTCAGGAGCGACACCTATGTCCAGAAAGATTCAAAAAATCCTTATCCGCCAGAAAACCCTGATGGAGATGCTCGATCTCTCCAGTAGTGGGTTCTACGAACTTCGTAAGCGTGACCCCAGCTTCCCCAAGCCGATTAAAGATGGCCACTCCCAGCAGGCCCCAGCTTTCTACGTCTACGAAGAAGTCCGCTGCTGGCTCATTGACCGAATGAATGCTCGGGACAAGCAGGACTCATGATGTCGATTTTGGACATAGAGTTATTTCCTGCAGGGGACACCAAAACCTCGCAGAAAGCCTCTGCCCCTTCCCAGAATCACTTAACCACTCATTACTTAATAATGGGTGGTTAATGGCCCTGCCTCCGTAAGCTCTCAATTGGCCTCTTCGTAAAACGCTGATACAGTCAAAGCCAACTTAGCAAAGTAATGATCTTCGGATTTCTCGAACTTGCCATCAGCATCGTGAGACTGATGGTCGCAATAAAGCGCTGAGCCCAGGGAGCAGGTCGTGCAGGAAAGCAGTACTCCATCGGCAAACTTTAGTTTCCTCGACGAACACGATCCTTTATTCGTAGAGCTAGCTCAATCCGCCGAACGTGCCTTCGCCAGTGACCCCAATACGACCCTGATTAAACTCCGTCAGCTTGGCGAAGCTCTGGCACAGCACTTGGCCGCGCTCTCTGGCGTCGAGTTTGACGAACAAACTAGCCAGGCCGAACTGCTCTACCGCCTTAACAGGGAATTGCGCCTGGAACCGCAGATCAAAGAGCTGTTCCACATACTGCGCATTGAGGGCAACAAGGCCACTCATCAGTTCCGCACCCAGCATAAAGAGGCGATGGACGGCCTGAAAGTGGCGCGCGCCCTGGCTATCTGGTTTCACCGCTCGTTCGGTAAAACCGGGGCCAGCTTCAAACCCGGCCCCTTCGTTCCACCCGCTGATCCCAGTGCCCAGTTGCGCCAGCTCCAGAGCGATATAGAAAAACTGCGCCACGATCTGCAACAGGCCAACATGGAGCTGGACAGCAGCCAACAGCTCAGCCAGCTGATCGAGAAAGAGAAGGCGGAATACGAAGCCCTTGCCCTAGCCATGGACGAAGAGTCCCGCGCGTTGACGGAACAGGCCCGCCAGCACGAACAGGCTCTGCACCAACAGCAACAAGCCTACGAGCAGAAGATCAAAGCCCTGCACCAACAGCTCACAGAGCAGGGCGAACAAACCGTTAACCAACAGCGCCAGCAGGTAGCCAAGCAGACCAAAGCCGCCACGGATACTCTGGTACTGAACGAAGAACTCACCCGCATCCTCGTCGACCAGCAATTGCAGGAAGCCGGCTGGGAAGCTGATAGCCAGGAAATCACCTTCCAGAAAGGTGCACGTCCGGAGAAAGGCACGTATCGGGCTATTGCTGAATGGCCGACAAACGACAATGGCGAAAAGGGCCGGGCCGATTACGTGCTTTTTGTGGGTTTGACCCCTATCGCCGTGGTCGAAGCCAAGAAAGAAAACACCAACGTCGCCGGTAAGATTCGCCAGGCAGAGCGCTACAGCAAAGGCCTGAAAGTTGAGCCCCCTTTGGTCGGTGCCTGGGAACTGATTGGCCGCACCATCGCCTGGCCTGCCGATGAAAGCGGCCATTACCATGTCCCCTTCGTGTATTCCTGCAACGGCCGCCCTTATATACCGCAACTGGCGGAACAGTCCGGCACCTGGTTCCGGGATGTGCGAGAGCCCAGCAACCTGCGCCGGGCACTGCCGCAGTTCCACACCCCGGGCGGCCTGCTGGATTTGTTGGAACGGGACAAGGAAAACGCCGAGAAATTGCTGAAAGGCGAGCCCTTCGGCTACCTGAAACTACGTGATTATCAACAGAACGCCATTGTCGCCACCGAACAAGCCCTGGCCCGTGGCGTGCGTACCGCGCTGCTGGCTATGGCCACTGGCACTGGTAAAACCCGAACCATCATCGGTTTGATGTACCGCTTCCTGAAGGCCGAGCGCTTCCACCGTATCCTGTTCCTGGTAGACCGCACCGCCCTGGGGCAGCAGGCCATCGACGCGTTTAACGAAGCGCCGCTGGAGCAGAACCACACCCTCAGCAAAATCTACAACGTCGCCGAGCTGGGCGACATGGCCGCCGAAGCAGAAACCCGCGTTCAGGTCGCCACCGTTCAGGCCATGGTCAAACGCATCTTTATGAGCGACAACCCGCCGCCCATTGACCAGTTTGACTGCATCATCATCGACGAAGCCCACCGTGGCTACACCTTGGACCAGGAAATGACCGAGGGCGAACTGGCCCTGCGGGACACCAGCCAGTACCTGTCCAGCTACCGCCGGGTGCTGGACTATTTCGATGCCGTGAAAATCGGCCTGACTGCAACACCGGCCAAACACACCAGCGAGATCTTTGGTAAACCGGTATACACCTACTCCTACAGGGAGGCGGTGGCCGACGACTGGCTGATCGACCATGAACCACCTGTTCGCTATGAAACCCTGCTCACCCGCAACGGTATAAAGTTCGAGAAGGGCAAACCAGTCGAAGTGATCAACACAAAAACTGGCGAACTGGACACTACCGAACTCGAAGACGAACTTAACTTTGAAGTAGACGCCTTCAACCGTCGGGTCATCAACGAGAACTTCAACCGGGTAATCTGCGAGCAACTGGTGCAGGAACTGGACCCGTTTGGCGACGAAAAAACCATGATTTTCTGCGCCACCGACTTGCACGCAGATATGGTAAAAAGTCAGCTCGATAAGGCCTTCAAGGACTTGTACAACGGCCAGTACAACGAAGCAGCCGTGGCCAAGATCACCGGCCAGAGCGACAAGGTGGAGCAGCTTATCCGCCGCTACAAGAACGAGCGCTACCCCAATATCGCCATCACGGTAGACCTGCTCACCACCGGCATCGATGTACCACGCATCTGCAACCTGGTGTTCATGCGCCGGGTGCGCTCACGCATCCTGTACGAACAGATGATCGGCCGCGCCACCCGCCGCTGCGACGAGATCGGCAAGACCGTGTTCCGCATCTACGACCCGGTGGACATCTACGCCGCCTTGCAGGATGTGAACACAATGAAGCCCTTGGTGAAAGACCCCAACGTCACCCTGGAGCAACTGGTGGACGAGCTCACCGACGAGGAACAACTGGAAAAGGCCCTCAGCAGTCCTGGCGAACAACCCGATGAAAGCCATGCTGATGTGGTGCTCAGTCAGCTTAGCCAGAAACTCATGCGGGTGCTGCGCAAGGCCGACAACAAAGCCGAAAACCGCCCGGAACTGAAACAGAAACTGGACGAACTGCACCAGAGCTGGGGCGTGGAACCCAAATCCCTGCACCAACACCTGCATAAGCTTGGTCCGCGGCAAGCGTCGAAGTTCATAAAGCAGCACAGCGGACTGCTGACCCAGTTAGCAGAAGTGAAATCTCTCGCCGGCACGGAATCCATGCCTCTGATTTCCTATGATGACGATGAGTTCAAAAAGCGAACTCAAAGCTACGGCATTCACGAACGGCCTGAAGATTATCTGGATGAATTCGGTCGGTTCATCAAAGAACAGTTAAACCAGTCTGCTGCACTCTCAGTTGTGGTCAATAAACCGCGAAACCTCACGCGTGAGCAACTGAAGGAGGTGCGCCTTCTACTGGATAACCACGGCTACTCAGAGGCCAAGCTGCAGAGCGCTGTTCGTAGACAAGCGAACAAGGATATTGCCGCAAGCATCGTGGGGTACATCCGCCAGGCTGCACTGGGAGAACCTCTCATCCCGTTTGAACAGCGGGTAGCGCAAGCTATGGATCATATTTACACCCAACACGAATGGAGCCCGGCTCAACGAAAATGGCTCGAACGGCTAGCCAAACAGTTGGTGCACGAAGTGATTATCGACCGCGAGTTTGTGAATAGCCGATTTGCAGATGACGGTGGCGCCAAACAGATGGACAAAATTTTGGGCGATCAGCTTGATACCGTCCTGGAGGAGCTAAACGACGCCATGTGGGGCGCTGAAAGCGCCTAATTTATAAATGTTACCCATTGCTGTTGTAATCGCCACGAGGCCACGGCCTAACCTGCTCATTAGGCATGCCATGCCTGCTGTTGAAGCCCAGCAACGCAAGCCAGACGTAATCGTAGTCGTCTCTGATGAAAGACCCTTGTCGGCCGCAGAGCAAGATATGTTGAGACGGCATACGCCTTCCTTGAAAGTGGTCTTCGGTCAGAACCAAAACTCCCCGGGGGCTGCCGGCACCTGGAACACAGGATTCTCAATCCTCAGTAATTTGTACAAGGATTGCTACGTCGCCATTATCGATGATGACGACCAGTGGCACCCAGACCACCTTCGCTCCTGCGAAACGACTTCGAAAAATGGGCAAGCAGATGTCGTCTTGTCTGGGATAAACGTAGTCCGCAGGAGCACTATTCTGGCGAAAAACATCCCTGATAATATCAGCGCGGCTGATTTTCTCATCGGAAACCCAGGCTGGCAGGGCTCGAACACGTTTATCAGCCTATCAAGCGCGTTACGCATCGGCGGATACACCGACGGGCTCATTAGCTGTAACGACAGAGACTTTGCCATCCGGGCACTCGAATTGGGTGACCTCGACATTCAATACACTCGCCGGGTCACCGTTGATTGGCACATCAATCAAGCTCCTGATGCATTATCTGCTGTCGGGTCTGAGCAGAAGCTCAAGGGGAGCGCTCAGTTTCTGAGGTTCCATGGCGGGAAAATGTCCCCGATTCAACGGGAACAGTTTTTCCGTCGCATGGAATCGCTGTTTGGTCTGAACAAAATGACTATCGAACGAACTGTACAGGGAATGTAACGCTTGCCTCTTCGTGCCCCGATCCGAACATCGCAGATTCTCACTCTGAGAAAGCTCCAGTGCCTGAATGCCGCCAGCAATGAATTCAGGGCTGCGCCGGTTGTTATTGCGGTCTCTCACCAAAACCAACCAGAGCTCTTGAAACGAGCGCTAAAAAGCGCCGTTGAGCAAACTCTTGTCGATGAGAGAAAGGCACAAATTGCGGTACTGGATGATCAATCTGAAGAAAACTGGCGGGACATCACAGGTGCCATTCTCGACCATCCGGCCATTACGATACTAACGGCACGTTGTGGTTCCCCGGCGCGATCCCGGAATCAGATCCTCGACTGGGCAGAAAAGCAGCCCCAGATAAAATGGGTGGCGCGGCTAGATGCAGACGACGAGTTCGCTGCTACCAACAGCCTCGAAGCACTCTACCGCCAAGCAGAAACTCAAAATTCGATCGCGGCAATCGGCAGCAACAAGCTCAGAATCAACGGCTCGCTTTCCTCAAATATCAACCATGCCTCACCCAAGGAGCTGTTGAATACAGAAGCCCTGGTTCAACTCGTACAAAGCTTTTGTATAGAAGGCCAAAAGAGGGAGCTTCCCTCCTGCAACTTGCTACTGAGAGCGGACGCGGGGTTACGCTACCCGAATATCCGCAGCGCTGAAGATCATTGGTTGGTAATGCGTTTACTTTTTGACTTCCCGGATCGAGTGAGTGTTGTCTCCGAACCCACCTATGCCATCTATTCGTTAACTGGCAATGACACTCAATTCAATCGCGACACAGGTTACTGGGCAGATAGCCGCAAAAAACTGGCTTTTGTGGCGCAGAAGCTTCTTGAGCTGAAAAACAATGATCAGGAGCTAGTCGGTTACGGATTAGAGGGTGCCGTATGGCTTGAGGGCGATACCGTCCGAAAGCAGTTCTACCCTTGGTCGATGACTGTCACCGAAGTGACAATGCTGAAGGAGCTTCTGAAGAATGAAGCTACACCTATTCCGCCGGTTCAATGGTCTCAGGCCAGAGAAGGCTTTTGGCACTATGTAACACCGAAGGTTGCCTATTCAACGATAAGAAAACACATACCGTTCGACCAGGTCGTGCATTTCCTTCAGGCACTTTACAAAGCCGGCATTGCCACGCTGAATATCAAGCGTGACAACCTGCGGCTAACGCCTGAGGGTAATCTTCATTACATCGACATAGGAAAAGATATTCAGCCGCTTACGACTTCGTATTTTCTGGACATGTGCGCGCGGCTTTACGGCATCGGAATACTCGGCTACGACGATGAGGAATTGGTGCGAAGATCGTCGACTCTTCGACCAGAAGAAGCTTTATCGGAGATTCCCGGATTCACTAACTTCTATCGCGACTTGATTTCCGGTCTTCACGGCCAAGATTCAGCCGTAACTACAGCCCCAGTCGCCGAAAACGAAGCAGCTGACGTTACGCTCCTTATCAAATGCTGCGCCCAGGATGCTGATGGCTTGTACGAACAAGTCGCTCATATCGTCACCCAGCTCTCCTTCCCAACCACTTTCGCTGAAACAATCCTGCTGGTTGATGGGTATGCCGGGCCTTTTCTTCGACAATATGCAGAACCAGACCTACAAAGCGTTCTGGATCAGGCCGCCCGGCTAAAAGCTGATGGATTAATACATGAAATTTTGACGCCACCAAAAGGCACAGAGTCCATACAGGCCATCTACGAGCAGTGGTTTGGTACTTCCGAAGCCTCAGACACCCACACCATTAATAATGCACCGCTGTATCCCCAAGTTTGGGCCTTTTCTAAAATCCAGACTCGCTATGTCCTTCAATGTGACTGCGATGTTTTGGTTGGCCGAAAAAGGATGGGTCATGATTATCTGACCGACATGCTTGATGCCATTTCTGTGGATGGTGCGCTCAGCGTAGGATTCAATATTCCCAAGGCGACGAACGACGCGTTGGCGTACCAAGGAAAAGCCGGTGAATTCCCTCCTGAAGTGCGATTCGGTCTTCTCGACTTGCATCGAATCCGTGGCTGTTTGCCAATCAACAATCCGGTGCACGACGGCCGCCATCAACTCACTTGGCATCGTGCCCTACAGCAATTCCAGAAAGAAAGTGGGAGACATACTTCCCTCAGAGGTGGGAACCCTGAAAGTTTCTATATCCACCCGCGGAATGAAGACAAAGCGTCGCTGAAATACTCTGCAATACGAGATCTTGTCGCCCAGGGCATCTTTCCTGCGAAGCAAGCCGAACAGTTTGACCTCGTGCCAAACGCGGCCTGGCGGTATCCGCAGCGGCATGAGCCTGTAATTTTCTTGCTTAAGGGACGTTTCACATCTGCCATAAAACTACGGCGTTGCCTCAAATCTCTGGAACAGCAGTCAGACCACAGCTTCGGAGTAATTCTGATTGATGATGCCAGCGGTTACGCCCATTCCTGGCACTATCCCGAACAGATGCGCCCGTTCAAGAATCGTTACACGCTGGTACGGAACATCAAGCGTGAGGGCCATATCGCCAATATGCAAAAAGCCGTGAGCCAGATTTGCACGGATCCATCGTCAATGATCGTGATTCTGGATCAGGATGATTACCTGATGCAGGACACCGTTGTCGAGCAGTTACTCCATGCAAGAGCGAAGGGGCATGATCTCATTCAAATGCCGATGTTCCGACCGAACAAACCGCTGAAGCTTTATCAACCGGATTACAATTCCCCTAGGCAAAAAGGCGGTGGCAATACCTGGGCCCACATGAGGGGGTTTACCAAAGATCTCTTCGATCGCATTCCGATTCAACATCTTAAAACGGCCGACGATGACTGGTATCGGCAGGTGACCGACTACGCCACCATGCTACCGATGGCTGAGCTGGCTAGAAGCCCCGTCTATCTCGACGCTGGGTATGCCTACTGGCACGAACGGGATGATTATTCAGCCACACACAAAGAACAGGAAGTTGCGGCTCTTAAAGAGATTCTGGCAAAGCCTGCACTGGAGAAAGAAGGGACTGTTGAGCCATCGCCAGCGTGCGATGAATCCTCGCCATAAGCCCAGAAGCCTCAAAATCGAAAAGCCACCAGTTCGACGTATCGCGAACACCTCTTCTCAAGAAGAACAAATGTTCTGCCTGTATGAGCAGCTCTTCTGTTGCGTGTGTTTTCCAACAGGCGTGAGGTTGCCCGGCCAGCCACCGTATCAGCCTCAAACCTTCTTGCCTCTCAATGGAAGACAGTGACAGAAGCGGAGGGTATGGGTCGGAGGCCTGGCTCAACTTGGAACCTTCCAATTCAGACAACCAGAACTCAGACCAATCGAGCTTGTGCGCCCATGACAATGCAATGCGGCGTTCCCCCAACCAATTATGAAAACAACACGCTAGTGGCAGACGGTTCGACAACTGCTCTGGCCGCGCAATAGTAGGAAGAAGGTCCATGCAGCTAATTCGTAGGCTACTGGGCTCCTCTCTCAACGCAACAAGGGTCGTCAGCCCTGCAGAGGGACGAACTCCCAGTCGGCTTTCTAGAAACCCTGAAGTCTCATTCAAACTGCGCTCGAAATCATGAGGTGGTTGCAGCCCTTCAACGAGGAACGGTTGGTTGATCCCTTTTCCGCGACCATTTGAAACAACAAGAGTTGATGACTTTGGCCCGGGATCTGATTGATTGAAACGTATCAATCTCTCATTTGGCCTGATCTCAGCCTTTCCAGGACCATTCCCGATCACATGCCATTGCTCGGTATTCGAAGTCATAATTCTGTTTTCTGAATAACAACAATGATTCGGTCTCCCTGACTCTCAACCGAAGTTACATGCGCCATACCCTCCAGCGCAGAGCTAATGGATATCACCTTGCCAAAGCGGTCAGAAACGACAAACTGACCATCCAGCAGATCGAAGTTCCACTGGTGCAGCCCGTAATAGTCTGCAGCGATGCCCTCATTACGATAATGGTTCAGATAAAAATGGCAGCCGGGCTTGAGTACGCGAACACAATTGAGAATGACCACGACCGGATCCAGGCAGTGATCAACACTGTTCCGCGCATGGATAAGATCGAAACTATTCTCTGGAAACTGCTCCGAAAGCCTCTCCCCATAACCTTTCCGCGTGGGAACCGGCGGCAGTAAATCATTCTTTGCCAACAGTTGTTTGTAGTCGTCTGCCAAAGGATCAACCGGGATCAGGTCTATGGGGCTGCCATCCGCGATTTTTCCGACCTTGCTGATCGGTCCTGCTCCCACATCCAGAACCTTATAGAGAGCGTTCGAATCGTTCGGAAGAAGTCTCGCGAGCTCAGGTTGAAGCGCCATCTTTGGGTCAAAAAGCCGCTCCAGTTTTGCCCGATTTCTTCGGAGGTTTTCACCGTGAAATTCCGTTCCCACCAATGTCAGCGCGGATTTCCAGCGAAAAAAAGTGCTCAGGCGAGAGTCCGGAAGTACGGGGTTCAGGAAACGGTGAATCAATCGATAGGCAGCGTGACGCAAATACAGCTCCGTGCATTGGCTAGGACTTAAAACAACGATTTGGACAAGGATATTACCCATCAGATGAGTGCTTTAACATCAAAGCCCAGAAAATGGTAAATTCCTTCGCTATCTAACCATAGCTCCTCACTACAGGCACTGGCTCTTAACATGACCAACAACGACATCGTCCAAAAACTCTGGAACCTCTGCGACGTTCTGCGGGACGACGGCATCAACTACTCGGACTACGTCACCGAACTGGTGCTTTTGCTGTTCATCAAAATGGTCCACGAGAACACCGAAGCCGGCACGCTGAAAAAGCACCCGCTGCCGGAGGGCTGCCGCTGGACGGACATTAACGGCAAATCCGGCATCAACCTGCTGAACGACTACAAACGCATCCTGCTCAGCCTGTCCACCGGCAAGGATGGCGAGGGCAATCTGGTGCACGACGATCCGCTGATCAGCGCCATCTACGCCGACGCCCAAACCCGCCTGCGGGAGCCGCGCCATCTGGAGCAGATGATCAAAACCCTGGATCAGATCGACTGGTTCAGCGCCCAGAAAGACGGCCTAGGCGACCTTTACGAAGGCCTGCTGGAAAAGAACGCTAACGAAACCAAATCCGGCGCTGGCCAGTACTTCACGCCCCGCGCCCTGATCAACACTATGGTGCGCTGCCTGAAACCCCAACCTGGCGAACATATTCAGGATCCGGCAGCGGGCACGGCGGGCTTTCTGATTGCCGCCCACGAATACATCAAAAGCCAGACCGACGACCTGTACGAGCTGAGCGACAAAGACAAAACCTTCCAGACCACCCAGGCCTACGTGGGCATCGAACTGGTGCCGGGCACCCGCCGCCTGGCCCTGATGAACTGCCTGCTGCACGGCATGGAAGGGGATGCAGAAGGCGTGGTGCACCTGGGCAACGCCCTGGGCCAGACCGGCGCCGGGCTGGAAAAGGCCGATGTGATCCTAGCCAACCCGCCGTTCGGCACCAGCAAGGGAGGTGATGCCAGCATCACGCGGGACGACCTGACGTACAAAACCAGCAACAAACAACTGGCCTTTTTGCAGCACATCTACCGCAACCTCAAACCCGGTGGCCGCGCTGCCGTGGTACTGCCGGATAACGTGCTGTTCGAAGCCGGCGTGGGCACCGACGTGCGCCGGGACTTAATGAACAAGTGCAACCTGCACACCATCCTGCGCCTGCCCACCGGAATCTTCTACGCCCAGGGCGTGAAAACCAACGTGCTGTTCTTCACCAAAGGCAGCGCCACGGACAAATATCAGGAAGAGAACTGCACCAAACACGTCTGGGTCTACGACCTGCGCACCAACATGCCCAGCTTCGGCAAACGCACCCCCTTCGGCGGCCAGCACCTCAAACCGTTTGAAGACGTGTATGGGGAAAGCCCCAACGGCGACAGCGAACGCAAAGAGGGCGAATACAGCTTCCATTCCGAAGACATCGAACTGCCGGAACACAGCGACGAAAACGAAGGCGTCGACCCGCGCCTGGCCCACAGCCGCTGGCGGAGCTTCAGCCGCCAGTGGATTGCCGAGCACAAGGGTGACTCCCTGGATATTTCCTGGCTGAAGGACAGTGACAGTGTGGATGCGGCCAACCTGCAGGAGCCGAGTGTGTTGGCGGGTGAGGCGATGGGAGAGTTGGTGCAGGCGCTTGGCGAGCTGGATGCGTTGATGCGGGAGTTGGGGGCTGAGGAGGAGGCTGATGGGGCGAGCGTGCTTTTGCGGGAAGTGATGGGTGAGAATTCATGACTGGCAGCTCTATGCCATCGGAATGGCACAAAACGACATTAGGTACCGTCGCACAGTGGGGCTCAGGCGGTACGCCCTCGCGGAAAAATCGCGAGTACTACGGTGGGGATGTGCCTTGGGTCAAAACTGGTGATCTCGGTCCAAAAGTCCTGTCGGGCGCAAGTGAATACATCACTGGACTTGGCTTACAGAAATCCAGTGCGAAATACTTTCCAAAAGGTTCCGTTGTAATAGCCATGTATGGTGCAACGATCGGCAAAACATCAATTCTGGGTTTCAACGCAACGACTAATCAGGCATGCGCAGTTGGCCAACCAGTCGATGGAATTACCGATACGACATTTCTGTACTACCTACTCCGAAATGAGAAAGACGCCTTCATTGCGAAGGGCAAAGGGGGAGCACAGCCCAACATTTCTCAAGCTCTCATCAAAGAGCATGGGATTGCGCTTCCACCCCTCGCCGAACAAAAAGTCATCGCCAACAAACTCGACACCCTGCTGGCCCAGGTGGAAAACACCAAAGCCCGCCTCGAACGCATCCCGCAAATCCTCAAACGCTTCCGCCAGTCCGTGCTGGCTGCGGCGGTCAGTGGGCGGTTGACGGAGGAGTGGCGGCCGCATTCCGGGTCGTATGTTCATTCGCTTGCAGAAGACTGGAAGTGGACGCCGGTTCCTGAAACCTGGGAAGTCAAACTCTACCCTGATCTGGTAGAGAGTCGGTTGGGAAAGATGCTTGATAAAGCCAAGAACAGCGGTCTTCCAACCAAGTATCTCGGCAACATTAATGTCAGATGGTTCGATTTCAATTTATCCGAAGTTCAGGAAATCCTGGTATCAGAAGCAGAGAGGAATGAGCTGTCCATTCGCGCTGGTGATGTCCTGATTTGTGAGGGCGGAGAACCCGGAAGATGCGCGATCTGGGATGGTCGAGTTGAAGAGCAGATGGTGTTTCAGAAGGCTCTCCACCGGGCCAGAGTCTCAGATGCATTACTACCCGAATGGCTGGCCTTAAATCTGAAGCATGATGCTGATAGTTTGACCTTGGAACAGCTATTCACAGGCACGACAATCAAGCACCTGACCGGCAAGGCATTAAAGAAATATCCGCTAAGGGTTCCGCCCATCAAGGAACAAACCGAAATCGTCCGCCGAGTAGACCAACTCCTCGCCCACGCCGACCGCATCGAACAACAGGTCAACAACGCCCTGGCCCGCGTCAACAACCTCACCCAGTCCATACTGGCCAAAGCCTTCCGCGGCGAACTTACCGAGCAATGGCGCAAGGACAACCCGGAGCTGATCAGCGGGGAAAACAGTGCGGAGGCCCTGCTGGAGCGGGTCCAGGCGGAGCGAGCGGCAATGAAGCCTGTGAAGAAAACCCGAAGCAAGCCGACTACCGTTTAATCTCTCTCTGAACTACCCTTTAGAATTCAGGATGTTAAAAATAATCTGAGAAAAAAGGCGACATGATGCAACATGGACGTTATCGGCATTTTCCGTCAAGTTCACTTGACAACAGCAGGCTTGGCTACCAAACTTCGCAACACATCCGCCCCTTGGCAGTAAGCCCCCTCATACATCCGGAGGGTGCGCCGATCCCCTGGGGCTTTCTTATTTCTGGGCTCTCGAAAATCTCCGTTTTCGGGAGTCAGCCATGAGCCACCGCAACATTGCTATCCTTATCGATGGTGGCTTCTTCCTCAAACGCCTCCCCAAACTCGTCAATGCCGATGACTGCGATACCGTAACCAAGGTAACCGACTGCATCCGCCGAATGTGCAAGCAGCACATCAGGTTTCTGACTGGCGATAGCAGTCGACAGTGGCACCAGCATGTCTACCGGATCTTCTTCTACGATGCATTGCCCTATGACGGCAAAGCCCACCATCCCATCGACAATCGTGCTATCGATTTTGCCAAGTCCGACGTCGCCAAGTACCGTCACGAACTGTTTGATGCACTCAGAAAGCAGCGAAAAGTTGCTCTGAGGCTCGGCAAGGTCAATAAAGATCGCGACTGGACCATCAACCCCCGATACACGAAAAAGCTCCTGAAAACCCGTGAATGGCTGTCTGCGCTTGATCAAATCCCGTCACCTGAAGGTGATGCTTTGCCAGATGAGACAAGCCTCACTCTGACCCCCGAACAGACACAGAGCCTTTTAAATTTGAGAGACCTTTGGAGCTCTCTGGATGGCGGTACCGTGAGCTTGGGGCTCCATCAAAAAGGTGTGGATATGCGGATCGGTATCGATATCGCGTCACTGACACTCAAGCAGCAGGTGGATACGATCATTCTGGTGGCCGGGGACAGCGACTTTGTTCCAGCCGCCAAAATGGCAAGGCGTGAGGGGATTGAATTCATCCTTGATCCGCTGTGGCAGGAGGTCAACGCTGATTTGTTCGAGCATATTGACGGCCTTCAATCTGGTCTCCCCAAACCCGGTACCCGAACTCCTCCCCAAGAATAAAAGGAATAGCTTGTGCACTCCGATCTCTCTAAGGACACGGAACTCAAAACCATTCTGGACGACATCTCCCCCAGTGAGCGAAATCCTGACTGGGTTTCCAGCCTGACGGATTTTTTAGAGTATGTTGAAGGGGCAGACCTGGAGACCCGCAAAACTCTCGAATTTCAGCAAAAGCTTTGGGAGGGAAATGCCGTCAGCGGTGTGGGAATGGGTACGGTCAATATCTCGGCTGCTCTTGAGGATCCTGAATTCAGATCCTGGATTGCTGAGGAGTCGCTTAAGCCACTACCTGAAAGTTCAGAAGCCCGAATCACCCGACTCCAAGCCTTCCATGACGAAATCGCTGCACGGATGAAAAAGTACACCAATCGGATTGCGTGGGTGAAAATCTGTCGGGTGATGGCTGCCCTCTATCCGCAATATTTCAGCACTATCACCTATGACCTTATGGCCCAAGAATGTCACAGGGCCTGGTTTGGCGATTCCTCCCGCCGGCCGAAAGTGGTCACTTGCCAACATGATCTGATGCGCCGATTGGAACAGCTATTGGGCCCAGTAGAAAGCTCACCTAAGGCGCTTGCCGAACGCATGACACTGCCCTGGTTTGTCTATGAAGGGCATGTTCAGGGCTCCCATACTGAAACGGTAGCGGAGGAGGCAGATGATAAAGGTGAAGTGAAGCTGAAACCGCTTCCTGCGATTCAAAGACGTAAGGGCCTGACTAGCATTCGTGGCGGTATTGCTACCCTGATCAAAGCACTGAGCTTTGTTGAGGATGGCGTTCGACGCGACGAGCTCATTGATTTTCTGAGGTCTGAGTTTCCAGATTACCGGGAAAGCAGCCTGCGGACGACGGTCAATGTTCTGAAGAATGAGTTCTATGTCATTGAGGAACACGGAGGCGTTGTCACGAAAACCACGCGTGGGCAGCTATATCTGGATACCAAAGATCCCCGAGAACTGATCCCGATCTTTCTGACACGGGTTCTGGGTATCGATCACGTTCTTTTGGCGTTGGGGAAACAAGACCAAACCAGCCGTCAGCTCTATAACCTGCTTAGGAAGGTGAATTCCGGCTGGACCTCGAACTTTATGCCCGGAAGCATCATCAAATGGCTAAAAGGCTTTGATCTGGTCCAAAACTCGGAGAATGGGCTGTTCTCACTCACTGAAACCGGCAAGGAATGGGCAGCACAGATTCACTGGGAGCCGGAATTCCTCGATCCCGAGGATCTCGGGGAAGAGAGTGATTCAGTAGATGTCGATGAAGCGTCTTTGGATATAAGTAGTATCGATCAAGGCTCCCTGATTAAAGCCGTAACTGCCAGCACCGCTTTTTCTGCCAGACTCGCAAGCCAGCTGCACTTTGGACTGTGGTCCCACGAACGGAGACATTTTGCCATCCTCGCTGGCCTGTCTGGGTCAGGTAAGACACTTCTGGCTCAACGGTATGGGCAAGCACTGTCGGAGCAATTCGGGCTTCCGGCAGACAAGCACGTGTTTGTACAGGCGGTGCAGCCTGGTTGGTATGACCCATCCCCACTATTCGGACACATTAACCCATTACGGCCGGACAACTATGTACGCTCCCCCTTGCTGGATTTTCTGCTGCAAGCCGCCAACTCTCCTGGCCAACCTTTCATTGCGATCCTGGACGAGATGAACTTGTCTCACCCAGAGCAATATTTCGCACCCGTTCTGTCTGCCATGGAAACAGGGGAACACTTGCTGCTGCATAATGAAGGAAAATCCTTTGATGGAGTGCCAAGCACTCTCCCATTCCCTAGTAACGTGGCCTTCATTGGCACCGTCAACATGGACGAAACCACTCATGGCATTTCCGACAAGGTGCTGGATCGAGCGTTTACCATGGAGTTCTGGGACATCAATCTGCAGGCTTATCCGAACTGGCACAAGTTCGGGCTGAATGGACAGGATCTGGCTCGGGTGAAAAGTTGCCTGACCGATCTTCTCGCAGCACTGGAAACCGAGCGACTGCACTTTGGCTGGCGCACCGTTGAGGATGTGTTGTCCTACCTTTCTCTGGCACAGAAAACTCCGGAAATCGAGCTATCTCAAGCGCTGGACGATGTTATCTACGCACGGGTGCTTCCGAAGTTGAGGGGCTCCGAGAGCCAGAGGCTGCACGAGGCCTTGGTGAAGCTGATTTCGGTTCTGGCTGACTACGACCTGAAGCGATGTCGTGCCAAAGTTGAGTCACTGAAATCTGACCTGGCCGATACCGGAATGATGCGATTCTGGCGCTGATATGAAACTACCGGTTTTCGCGTCAACGGCCGCAATCGAACCGCTCGGTTACCTGGATACTGAGCAGGCTCTGCTGGGCCTGAGTGAAGCCCAAACCTATCTGATCGGCATTCCTGATCAAAATGCCAAGTGCTATGTCGATGATGCTTTACTCAATGTAGATGACAGCGGGCAACACTGGGTCTGGGAACCGGGCTTTTTCGCCGGCGAGGTTGGCCTGGAGCTGGAGTTGCCTGAATTGGCACAGCCGATCCGTTATCGGGTAGACGTATCCCCAGCTCAACATAAATCCGGGCGAGACCAGTTCAATCAATACCTGCAACAAATCATCGACTTTCTGCCGCAGCTGGCCACTGGAACTGAACCGGCCATGCACAACGTAAGCGGTCGGTCCGGCTTCGTTTCGCTATGGCTTCGTTATGCCAGACTTCGACAGTTCATTGATCGTTACCTTTCTGGACTCAGGGCTATACAAGACCGGCCTATTGTTCGACTGAGCAGTCGCCGTGAACAGATGCCGCTTCATATGGCCAAAAGGATTGATGGAATTACGGTACAGCGCCTGACAGCGAACGCCGCCTTGCTTTCAGCATTATCCGGAGACCTTGCCGCTGAACCACTTGTTGCTCCTGAGCAATGCAATCTGGACGTTCCCTTTCACGAACCATCCATGGATAACCCAGCTAACCGGCTGATGGCGCGCCAGTTGATCGAAGTGCGCAGGCTTGCGCGATTCATGCTTTCAGAGCTTCGAGACTTGAGGGTGTCAGGATCTGAAACGGAAACCGACCTAAAGGAGCGGTTGCCTCGGCGTATTCGTTTTTTAAAATCCGTAGACAAAAAGTTGGGGCGAATTGAACGGGGCGAGCCCTTTGCGAGTGCGAGCGTCGAGAAACGAGGGGTTGCGGATCTCAATGCCGTTTCCGGCCATCCGCACTACAACATGACCTATCGGGCTGGTATCCGACTTTTGCGTCAGGGCCTCTCGGATATGGGGGGCGATGAGCAGCACTACCTTGCGCCCACATGGGAAATATATGAGGTTTGGTGTTTTGTGGCGTTCGCGGAGGCTCTTCAATCCCGATACCCGGATTATGAGTGGCAATTGGAGCAGACCCCGGTATCTGCAGATCTGATTCTCTGGGGCCAATCGGGCTCGAAGCGAATAACTCTCTTTTTCCAGATGACTTGTCCGTCCCTTGAGACACCAAACCGGTACGGGTACTTTTCAGTTTCTAAGGAGCGGCGTCCAGATATTCTGCTGGAAATTGTGGATGGCGAACAGAAGAGGTTTATCTGCCTCGATAGCAAATACACAGCGAGTAAAAGCCGAATTCTGGACTCCATGTCTTCCGCCCACATTTACCGGGACTCTCTGCGATGCGGGCAGGCTGAGCCTTCGTTATCGATAATCCTGGTTCCCGCTAATCAAGACTTAGCTGTTCTGGGAAGTCAGAATTACTGGTGTAATCACGGGGTTGGATGTGCAATTCTGAAAAAAAGTGATGACGCATACTTCATACTCGACCAAGCGTTGGGCACCTTCAGCAATATGGGGTAAGTTTCCGACCCCGCCGACGCTCAACGTTGTCACTAAGATACTCCCACTAACTTGCATAAGGAGTGTGTCATGTACAAGGAGTTCGAAAACCCACTTCCCCCGAAGTTCGGAAGAATGTTTATTGGTAACGATGCCAAATCAAACCAAGGACCTCCGAAGCCACATGACACAGTGACAGTGCGCGCCGGGGAATCCACGGATTTTTACATCCTCGTGGCAGAATGTTCTTCTGGCATGGTTCGCGGTGAATTGGTTGGGATTGGTCCTGATCCTCAATGGGAATACGAAAGCTGGTCTCATGGCGACAAAATTAAGGTTTCTGAGTCGGCAGTCACGGCAATAATTCGAGCGGATTGATTACCGAATTAGTCCATTAATCGTCAGCGTTTTAAGATTATTTATGAAGAGACGTGAGATTAAGGGTGCACATGAGAGGGGTGTAATCGGCTCCTTCAAAAAGCACCTTGAAGATGCAGGCAGAGCGCTGGCTGTTATAAGTCATCCTGATCCCCCAGATGCTGTAGTTGAAGTGGATAACCAACTTACTTGGCTCGAAATTACCGATGCTTTCATTGGTCCAGACTTTGCCAGAAGCCTAACTTCATATGCCGCTGACGACACGGCACATATCCCAACACAGCGGAAGGCTATTAGAGATCCCGACGCTCGCTTTTCTGACGTTGTTCAGTCCGTAGTCGAAAAAAAGTACGCGAGCACATCGATCGGGAATATCTATAAAAAGAACGGAGCTGGTGTTCTTCTGGTAGGACTGTTCTCACCTTTTGTAGGCGAACCAGAACGCGATGAGCTGATCCAATGTCTGTCAGAAATGCGGCGTCAACGAGATGGTCGTTATAAAGAGATCTATGTTTACGATCAATCTCATAGGTTTTATCGAGTTCCTTGAGCCGCTCAGGTTTACTGTGATCATATAATGAGCGTCGACGGGCCTTTCGGCCAAAAAAGGGAGTCCAAATGGCTGATTTGCAGACGAAGATTATCCAAAACGTGCAGTCTGCAGCCTCCTGTGTTTACCGTGCGGACGATTTCTGCGACCTTGCCGATCGGGATGAGATCGAGCGCGCCTTGGTTCAGCTCGTCGAGTTGAATGTTCTCTGGCCAATTGGCGAAGGCCTCTTGGCCAGAGTCAGAACCAACAGACTTACGAATCAGCTGATGCTAGATGCGCCCGGCGGATTCGAGCAGGTCGCCCACGAGGCACTTGATAGGCTCGGCATTGAGTGGTTTCCAGGGACAGCTTCAGCAGCCTATCAGCAAGGTTCCAGTCAGATACCGGCAAACGCGTCCGTCAGAGTCGTTGGCGAGTTCCAGCCAAAGATTGCATTCAAGAACTATAGAATCATCTACGAATAGGCCAGAGATAATACCCGCAGCTGATTCATAGCTTCTCGCCTGGCAAGTGGACTCGAAGTGGACTCCAAGTTGACTAATCGAATTAGAGCCCCGGTAGGGCTTTGACCAAGAGCTTTCGAAAGTCCATTTGGAGTCCACTTGGAGTCCACTTGAGCCGATGACTGCCGTTCATTCCCCAAAGCCAATGGTCGGCTAAACGCAAATATATTGCGTTTACTCCGCTGGACATCAATGAAGAGATCTTCAACAATGGTTTGGTATTGAGGCACTGCCTCTGACGCGCCTAGCTGGGGCTCGATGAAATAAAACAGCACAGCGATCCGATCTGTTAATCGGATCCAGAAGTCCCTTCCTAATGAGCTCCTGAAGCTCACCCCTAAAAACGCCGGCTTGGCGACATTAACAGCAAACATATCTCGATTTTTCCGTTCTGGTTGTATGACCTTAAAACATTGAGATGCACTAGGTTTGGTAAGAGCTCACCGCCTGGAATCAGGCACAGAGAGCTGTTTCCAACTCAGCAAGCGACGAAACCCCGAACGAAACCTATCGGGCCGGGTGGATCACTCCCATGATCAGCGGTGCGTCATCACCGTCATCGCTCAATTTTCGTTCTTGCTCTAACCCCACCACTGAATGTGGTACCCACTCCTCACGAGTCATGTTGACGACATGAAGCCCGCCCCGGCCAGAAATGGTTTCGCTGGTTCATGAGGACAATTCAATCGCGCTTGCAGCAGCGCAAACGGAGGCCCGGAGCCATGATCTGGAAATGGTTAAAACTGACTCAGCTATACGGGGACAGGGCCTACGAGTGTGGAGAACCGAGCGGTCCTGCCCCCATACGCTGAGGGTTTGCCACACAACCATGCTGCACTTTTTGAAGGAGAAAACTTACTGTAAGGAATTATCGAATGAAGAAAAGCAGGCAACTGAAACGGAATCGCAAGCAACGAAACTTTGGGTTAGGCCACCAGCCGGCATATGCCGCAAAAGTAGCTTTAGCACAGGCTTATGGCGGAGACAGCCATTTTTATACGCGGTATACCCACCATGCCAGGTTCAAGCTCGTGCTCGTGTGGCTGTCGAAACTCGACCCGCCGATTCGAGACCTCCGGGACATTACCAGTGCTCATGCTGTGGCGTACGCGGAACATTTGGCAGCGGTTGTTGCAACGGGAAGCATGGAAGTCGCGTATGCGCAGAATCTGATCTCGACGGTAAATACGGTGATGCGAGCAATTCGTCTGGACAAAGAGATTCGGCTGTCACCATCAGATGCAGTGGGAAAAAGAACTTACATCCGAACCGTTCTGCCGATGGCATCCTGGGACAAAGTCATCGAAGCGGTACGATTAGCAGAAAAAGCGGAATACTATCGCGGAGCTGCCCTCATTCTGCTGTGGCGCGCATTTGGTATGCGGCTACGGGAAGCGGCGCTGGCTGATCTGCATCGGATGAGGTCAGAGGCGGAAATGTATCGTGGGGTTTGGATCTCGGAGGGAACCAAAGGCGGTTTTGTGTCGGAGGACCGGTGGATTCCGGTTGAGAGCGTACAGTGGCAGGCCCTTGATTATGCGATTCATACGATTTCCGATACTGGCACGTGCCTGATCGACACCAACAGCTCATTGAAGGAGTTTCTAGCCCGGATTTCTCATGAAGAAGGTAGCATGAGGAAGGAAGAAGCGGCTTAAAGTGTTAGAATTCAAGTTCCTACACAAAAACCCACACTAAAAGCCGCTATCCAAAATGATACCTCAAAAACTGACCTTCTCGCCAC
>NZ_JBSXOI010000073.1:0-31110 GCF_056859395.1 Marinobacter sp. L-80 | reverse complement strand
GAGCCTGTAAATAAATCTGTGTAACTGCCCACCCCATTACAGGTGGCCGTCCAGGCGGTCACCGAATTCGATAATAAAGCGATTCAATGCCGGCTTCCAATCACGGATCGGCATGGTCCATTTCTTTGAGGCCTGTTGGATCGCCAGGAAGGCCACTTTCAGGGCAGAGTCATCACTTGGGAACAGCTTCCGGCGCTTGGTCGCTTTGCGGATCACGCTGTTCAGCGACTCAATGGCATTGGTGGTGTAGATCACTTTCCGGATCGCCGGCGGGTACTCGAAGATGGTGATCAGGTTATCCCAGTGGCTTTGCCAGGAACGAGAGATCTGTGGGTATTGGCTGTCCCAGCGCTCTCCAAAGGCCTCCAGTGCCTGCCGGGCTTCATGTTCCGTGGCGGACTGATAGATCTGCTTCAGATCGGCCGTCACGGCCTTGTAGTCCTTCCAGGATACATAGCGCAGCGAGTTGCGAACCATGTGCACGATGCATAGCTGCACTTTGGTTTGCGGGTACTCAGCGGCAATAGCATCCGGGAAGCCCTTGAGGCCATCCACACAGGCGATCAGGATGTCCTCCAGGCCCCGATTCTTGAGTTCTGTCAGTACCGACAGCCAGAACCTTGCACCTTCAGTTTCGGCAAGCCACAGGCCCAGCAGCTCCTTCTGGCCTTCCATGTTGATGCCCAGGGCCAGATATAGGGACTTGTTGATCACTCTCTTGTCCTGACGAATTTTCAGAACGATGCAGTCCAGATAGACGATGGGGTAGACCGGATCAACAGGGCGATTCTGCCACTCGTGAACCTGATCGATCACACGTTCCGTCACTTTGGACACCAGCGTGGCCGAGATGTCGGCGTCATACATCTCCTTGAAGGCGTCCACAATATCCCGGGTGCTCAGGCCCTTGGCGTAAAGCGCCAAGATCTGGTCATCCATCTGGGTCAGGCGGGACTGACCTTTACGGACGAACTGAGGCTCGAAGGAACCGTCCCGGTCACGAGGAGTCTGTATCGGTACTTCGCCGTGCTGGCCCTTCAGGCGCTTGGCGGAATAGCCGTTACGGCTGTTGCCGGTGCCACGGCCTTCAAGAGCGTGCTTCTCGTATCCAAGATGCTCATCCAGTTCGGCGTTGAGTGCAGTCTCGACGGTGAGCTTGACCAACTGCTGTGTGAGGGCTCCGAGATCTTTTTCAGACTTGATGTCCTTGGCCAGCTCGGCGGCCATAGCTTTAAGTTTTTCTTGGTCCAATTGCGTACCCACGATGGTATCCTTTTGAAAAGACTACTCAGTCGTGGGCAGTTACACAATTTGGTTTACAGCCTCTAGCCGATTGAAGTCACTGATTCAGGACTTGGTTAACCCAGACACTATCTTCTCCCTCATTGAGGAAAGGACCATGTATGGAAGCGGTACACCCCTTCAGCGGTACCCTACGGTCGCCAAGCTCGTCGGCAACCCAGTCCACATAAATTCGCCACTCTTCCACGTCGACATCTTTGACGATACCGATAGCGAGAACGGACATATCTGTTGCCCCTTGGCCTCGTAGGCGCTTTACCGCGATACGATCACCAACTCGAACCTTATCGAATCTTTGCTGCTGATTTTTAATGGTATTGCCTACACCAGATTGTTCATTAGCAAATTTATTGATATCCCAGCAGTACCAATAGCCCCGTTTAAGGAATTGCGGTAATACATCTTCACTCCCACCCCAGGTGGCACCTACTACCCAATACTGTGTTTGCACGTAGTCTCCTTTACAGCTAACAGCTAATTATACGAACACGTTCGTATATCCCCCGTTCGCAAAACTCCAGTTCCCTGCAGCAGTGGCGAAGCCGAATTATTCAGTAAAAATAGCATCTTAGAAACCAGTTACCACAGCTACCGCCAGAGTTATAAGCCCACTCACGAGCCACTCCACTTTCAACCAGGGGCGGATAACTCCTCCTAGCCATCGTTACCCTTTCAACACTATCAGATAGTTACCTTCATATCTCATCCTGCATGCCGGAGTTTTGCGAACGCGTTCGTATAACTCCGGCATGCACTCCCAGCTTAGTGCAGTTTCCCTTTTCTGCAGTCACCCTGTAAGAAGGCACTGCCGGCTGGTATCGTCTGCTTCCCAATTTCGTGCGGTACTGGAGATTCACTGTGAAAAGTTGGTTATTCCTGGGCGTTGCCATTGTTGCGGAAGTGGTAGCAACCAGCGGGCTGAAAGCCAGTGAAGGGTTCACCAAACTCTGGCCCTCCCTGCTGGTGATTGCGGGCTATGCCGTGGCCTTTTACTTCCTCTCGATCACGCTGAAGGAAATTCCGGTGGGCGTGGCCTATGCCATCTGGGCGGGGATGGGCCTTGTATTGGTTGCACTTATCGGCTGGCTGATTTACGGGCAAACTCTGGATGCCGCCAGTGTGATCGGGATGGCGCTGATTATTTCCGGTGTTGTGGTGATCAATGTATTCTCCAAGTCAGTCGCTCACTAGTCTGTCGGCATAACCGGAGACCCTTCAGATGCACCTCCCTTTCTGGCTGACCACCGCCCTGCTCTTCCCGGTACTGCTCTACCAGGGCAAGCAGGCCCGCCGCACCACGCCCAGGCTGCCGGAAGCCGGCGGTTCACCGTGCGGTCAATACGGTGAAGGCACCCCCGCCAGGCGGGTCCTGGTGATTGGCGAATCCACGGCGGCCGGTGTCGGTGTTGAAACCCACGATCAGGGACTGGCCAGCCAGTTGGCGAAGCAGATTCATGAGCGCACGGGCCAGACCATTGCCTGGCACACCTTCGGGATCAACGGTATTCGGCTCGGGGCTTTGATTCGCAAGCTGGAAACCACTGAACTGCCAGAGGCGGATGTGGTGCTGTTGAGCATGGGGGTGAACGACACCACGGGGTTCACTCCCCGTTTTCGTTTCCGCCGGCAGTTGCGGGAATTGCGCCAATTGCTCGCACCTCGGTATTCGGGGCCCATTCTGCTTCTCAGCGTGCCGCCCATGCACCTGTTCACGGCGCTGCCCTCGCCGCTTCGGTACGTGGTGGGTTGGCGGGCGCGGCAGCTGGATAACCTCTATATCCGCCTCGCAAGGCGGTTTCCCCAGGACTTCCGCTACGTGAACTACCCCGTGGTCACCGACCCTGAGCTCCTGGCCAGTGACGGTTATCACCCCGGCCAGCGGGGCTATCAATACATTGCGGAGGCGCTGGCCTCGGAAGATTCACTGGGCGGCGGTTCCCCCTAGCTCCGCACGGCTGTCTAACTGTCAGATGGCGCGCCGCAGGTAACGCCGATAACGCGGTCGCCAGAAATTGCGCTCGATGGATCGGCGGATGGTGTCTTCATCGGATCTCAGAGCCACTCCCTCTTCCTGAGCCTGCCTGGCCACATCGAAGGCAATTCGGCGGCTGAGGTCCTGGATACCGGCCAAGTCTGGCAACAGCCCATCCCCGGTGCCCTGCACAATGGGGGCCTGGGTTGCCAGGGCGTTGGAGGCGGCTGTGAGCATGGTGTCCGTTACCCGGGAGGCGCCGGCGGCCACCACACCCAGGCCAACGCCCGGAAAGATGTAGGCATTGTTGCACTGGGCGATGGGGTAGGTTTTGCCATCAAGCTCCACCGGCTTGAAGGGACTACCGGCAGCGACCAGGGCCTTTCCATCGGTCCACTTCAGGATATCCTCGGGTGTGGCCTCCACCCGGGAGGTGGGATTGGACAGGGGCATTACCACGGGTTGGTCACAGCTCGCGTGCATGGTTTTGATCACGTCTTCGGTAAACAGGCCGGGTTGACCGGAGACACCAATGAGCACCGATGGCTTGGCCTGTTTGACCACATCGATTAGTTCCCGGCCCGGCCAGCCCTTTAACCGCCCGGGGTCCTGAGTCAGTGTTCTCTGGAAATCCTGCAGGCCGTCCTGATCGTTGGTCAGCAGCCCGTCCCGGTCGACCATGTAGACCCGTTGGCGCGCCTCATGCTCGGACAACCCCTCATTGGTCATGGCAACGATAATCTGCTCGGCAATACCGCAGCCGGCGGACCCGGCGCCCAAAAACGCGACGGTCTGTTCACTGACCTTTTCTTTCTTCGTTTTGCAGGCGGCCAGCAAGGTGGCCAGGCACACTGAAGCCGTGCCCTGAATATCGTCGTTGAAGCAACAGGCCTGGTCCCGGTACTTGTTCAGTAACCGCATGGCGTTGTTCTGCGCGAAGTCCTCAAACTGCACCAGCACGCTGGGCCAGCGGCGCTTCACTGCCGCGAGGAAGTCGGCCACGAATTCGTCGTATTCTTTCTGGCCGATACGCTTGTGCCGCCAGCCCATGTACATGGGGTCATCCAGCAGTTGCTGGTTATTGGTTCCCACGTCCAGCATGATCGGCAGGGTATTGGCCGGGCTGATGCCGCCACAGGCGGTGTACAGGGACAGTTTGCCGATGGGAATGCCCATGCCACCGATGCCCTGGTCTCCCAACCCGAGAATGCGCTCGCCGTCGGTCACCACAATCACTTTGACCCGTTCCTTGGTGGCGCTGCGCAGCAGGTAGTCCAGGTGTTCGCGGTCCGGGTAGGAGACAAACAAGCCGCGATGGTTGCGGTAAATGTTGGAAAACTCCTGGCAGGCATCCCCCACGGTCGGGGTGTAGATGATCGGGAGCATTTCCTCCAGATGGTCTTCCAGCAGTCGGTAAAACAGGGTTTCGTTGTCGTCCTGGATCGCCCGCAGTGTGATGTGGCGGTCGAGATCGTTCTGGCACAGCTTGTACTGTTTGTAGGCCCTCTCTGCCTGCTCCTCGATGGTTTCCACATGCTGTGGCAGCAGGCCGACCAGGTTGAAATCCATGCGCTCCCGGTTGGTGAAGGCACTGCCCTTGTTCAGCAAAGGCATCTCCAGCAACGAGGGGCCGGCGTAGGGTATATACAGCGGGCGTTTTTCCGTATCAGTCATGATCACCTCGTAAAGCAGGTGGGCTGCGAACGAACGGGGCTCAGCGCTCCGTTGGCAATAGTGACAATGCCTGGAGAAAGGATAGTCGCTGAGATCCAGTTCGTCCGCCCGCTGATGAGCCGCCCGGCTCGATTACCTCACGGAGCCAGCTTGCGCTTCAGTGCCTTGGAAACCGATAGCGGCAGGCTGGGCAATGAGCGCAGCATCCACGGCATCAATTACCACGGCTACCGCCGGAGTTATACGCGCTCTCCTGAGCCACTCCTGCTCCCGCTATAGGCGTATAACTCCGCCCAGATTTCCTTCACTTTCCAACCCTATCAGATAGTTACCGGCATTTCTCATCTGACATCTGGAGTTTTGGGAACGCGTGCGTATAACTCCAGCTTGTCGGCACTACCCTCCAACTCACATACCTGAGATACTCATCTATACCCACCAAACAGGATGTACCGGCCGTTTCCATTCGCCGGAGAGTGGGCAAAGTTGCTCCCCGGTTCCCAGGTGGAGCAACGGGAAACAAAACGACAGGAGGTCACTCCCATGAAACGCATTGCTGTCTGCTTCGATGGCACCTGGAATCGCCCGGAGGAAATACTGGGTGAGGACTTCCCCACCAACGTTCTGCAATTTGCCCGCGCCATCCGGCCTACCGACGGTAACGGGGTGGAACAGGTGGTTTTCTACGACTGGGGCATTGGCTCCTACCACGATTCCCTCCGAGCCGGCGCCACCGGGTACGGTCTGGAGAAGAACGTGATGGACGGCTACCGGTTTCTGGTGCACAACTACGAGCCCGGCGACGAGATTTTCCTGTTCGGGTTCAGCCGCGGTGCCTACACGGCCCGCAGCCTGTGCGGGATGATCAATAATTGCAGCATACTGCGAAAAGAACACGGCAGCCGGATCGAGGAGGCCTTCAAGCTCTACAAAACCAAGAAGCACAAAGCCAACGGCGACCACTCCATGACCTGGAAGGCGAAATATTCGCTGGAACAGCGCACGCCGATCCGGTTTGTCGGGGTGTGGGATACCGTGGGCGCCCTGGGCCTGCCATTCACTTTTTTCGGCCTGATCAAGGATCGGGACCTGTTCTACGATTGTAAGATCGGCAGCAACATTCGCGTCGCCCGCCACGCGCTTTCGCTGGACGAGCAGCGGGAGGATTTCGAACCCACGCTCTGGGACCCGCGAGACGGCACCGATCTGGCCCAGGTCTGGTTTGCCGGGGTGCACTCGGACGTCGGCGGCGGTTACGAGCCAGACAAACAGGGCCGCACCCTGGCGGATATCCCCCTGCTGTGGTTGAAAGAGGAAGCGCAAAAACACGCCCTGGTGTTCAACGATTCCCTGCCCGCCGTAACCCACGCCAACGCCGATCAGCACAATGAGTACAAGGGCAAGTACAAGTTGCTGGGCAAGCTGGTACGCGAGATTCCGCCGCCTGAGACCAACCGCACCTGAGTGCATCCCAGCGTGAAAGAGCGCTATGCTGGCGGCTACCGTAGCGAGCCGATCGAGCAGTACAACAAGCTCCACGGCCAATGGCCACCGCTCTGGCCGGGATAAGCCCGCGCGTTATCGGCCTGGTTTTTGATAGACTCCGCAGCCACAGAGTGCCGTTCGGTCTTGCCGGGCGGTTGTTCACCAATGGGGGCTGTAAGTTGTGAAGAGCTGGATTTTTCTGGGCGTTGCCATCGTAGCGGAAGTGATTGCCACCACCGGCCTGAAAGCCAGTGAAGGATTCACCAGACTCTGGCCCAGCCTGCTGGTGATTGCCGGCTATACAATTGCCTTTTACTTCCTCTCGCTGACCCTGAAGGAAATCCCCGTGGGCGTGGCCTATGCCATCTGGGCGGGCATGGGCGTTGTGCTGGTGGCACTTATCGGCTGGCTGATTTACGGGCAGGCTCTGGATGCCGCCACTGTGATTGGTATGGCGCTGATTATCACCGGTGTTGCTGTGATCAATCTGTTTTCCAAGTCAGTCGCTCACTAACCTGTCGGTAAAACCGGAGCTTCTCGATGCACCTCCCTTTCTGGCTGACGACTACCCTGCTCTTTCCGGTACTGCTCTACCAGGGCAAACAGGCGCGCCGCACAACGCCCAGGCTGCCGGAGGCCGGTGGCTCTCCGTGCGGCCAATATGGCGAAGGTACTCCCGCCAGGCGAGTCCTGGTGATTGGCGAATCCACGGCGGCCGGTGTGGGTGTTGAAACCCACGATCAGGGCCTGGCCAGCCAGTTGGCAAGGGAAATCCACGAGCGCACGGGCCAGACCATTGCCTGGCATACCTTTGGGGTCAACGGCATCCGGCTCGGGGCGTTGATTCACACGCTGGAAACCGCCGAGTTGCCAGAGGCGGATGTGGTGCTGTTGAGCATGGGGGTGAACGACACCACGGGCTTCACGCCCCGCTTTCGTTTCCGCCGGCAGTTGCAGGCATTGCGTGAATTGCTGGCGCCACGATATTCAGGGCCTATTCTGCTTTTGAGCGTGCCGCCGATGCATCTTTTTACGGCGCTGCCCTCGCCGCTTCGGCATGTGATGGGGTGGCGGGCCAGGCAGCTGGATAACCTCTATATCCGGCTGGCGCGCCAGTTTCCTGAAGACTTCCGTTACGTGAACTACCCGGTGGTTACCGATCCTGAGCTTCTTGCCAGGGATGGCTATCACCCCGGCCAGAAGGGCTACCGCTATATTGCCGAGGCACTGGCAGACAGGGTCAGCCCCACCAATCGGTCAGGCTAACCCTTCCTTCCCCCCTCAGGGCGCCAGCTTGCGCTTCAGCGCCTTGGAAACCGACAGCGGCAGGCTCGGCAGTGAGCGCAGCATCCAAGGCAGTATCCGGCGCTTTACCCCGCTCAGGGATTCCGGGATCACGGCTTCAATAAGGTGTGGGCCCGGCATTCTCTGGGCGTATTCCAGGGCTTTTGCCATTTCCTCAGCGGTGTGCACCCGCACGCCGTGAACGCC
Source organism: Marinobacter sp. L-80 (assembly GCF_056859395.1). Taxonomy (NCBI): domain Bacteria; kingdom Pseudomonadati; phylum Pseudomonadota; class Gammaproteobacteria; order Pseudomonadales; family Marinobacteraceae; genus Marinobacter; species Marinobacter sp. L-80. Next base: position 23,186 of record NZ_JBSXOI010000073.1, on the reverse strand, counting down.
CATGCCGTTGGCCATTTCCGCAAAGTTGATCACCGGGCCCCGCAGGTCCAGCTGGGACTTGGCCTTCTCTCCGGCCTCTTCGGCACCGACCCGCTCCAGCTCGATGTTGAGCACGGAGTAGGAGGCGTTGTTGAAGATGATGGAGGTGACGTTCAGCTGTTCCCGGGCCATGGTCCACAGGGCCTGAATGGTGTACATGGCGGTGCCATCGCCGATCAGGGCGATAACCGGCCGGTCCGGACAGGCTACGGCAGCACCCACTGCATTGGGCAAGCCCTGGCCGATGGCGCCGCCGGTGAGGGTAATCATGTCGTGGCGGGGTGCACCGGCGGTCATGACCGAAAGCATCAGGCTGGAGGTGATGCCCTCGTCCACGATGATGGCGTTCTCGGGCATCAACTCGCCTACCGCTTTGCAGACTTTCTCGGCAGTCAGCTTGCCCCGTGGCCGGCCCGGTCGCTTCTCGGGCTGGAGCTTCGGCTGCGCCTGGCTGGCACCAACGGCGGCGTTGAGTTTGTTAAGGCTGGCCAGAATATCCTGGTCCGGGGCGGCCAGGGTGTGTACCTGGCAGGTATCCGGCACCAGGTAGCTCTTCTTGCCGGGATAGGCGAAGAAGGAAACCGGCGCCTTCGAATCCACCAGGATCAGCTGTTCGATGTCGGTCAGCTGCACCGTGGCGAGTTCCGCCAGGTAGGCGATCCGTTCGATGTAAGGCAGGCCGGCACCCCGCTCCATGCGGGTGGGGAAGGTTTCCGCCAGCAGGGTAACGCCGCTGTGGGCGGCCAGTTTGGCGGCCGCCAACATGCTGGGCTCTCGCAGGGAATGGCCGCCCATCAACAGGGCGGTTTTCTTGCCGGAGCGGATAGCCTTGGCAATGGCTTCCACGGTGGCATCGTCTGCCGGCTCCGGTGTCGGCGGTGCCATGGGCGCACTGGGCACACCGCCCTCGCCCCAGGACACATCGGCCGGCAGAATCAATGTAGCTACCTGCCCGGGTGCCGTACGGGCCGCCGCGATGGCTTCGGCGGCATCCTGGCAGAGGGTTTCCGTGCTCTTGGCGGTGCGCACAAACCCCGGGGACACGTTGCGGGCTACGGTCTCGATATCCGACTGCAACTGGGCATCGTACTTCACGTGGTAGGTGGCGTGGTCGCCCACAATGTTCAGCACCGGCACTTTGCCCTTGCGGGCGTTGTGCAGGTTGGCCAGGCCGTTGCCCAGCCCGCAGCCCAGGTGCAACAGCGTGGCGGCAGGTTTGTCGGCCATGCGGGCATAGCCGTCGGCGGCGCCGGTGGCGACCCCTTCGAACAGGGCAAGCACCGCCCGCATCTTGGGCTCGTCATCCAGGGCGGCCACAAAATGCATCTCGCTGGTGCCGGGGTTGCTGAAGCAGACCTCAACGCCGGCATTCACCAGGGTTTTCATCAGGGCTTGAGCGCCGTTTGTCATTGTTGTTCTCCAAGCTTTCCGGGTTCGGGGTTTTGGTTATGTGTTTTGCCCACAGGATTCAGCCTCCGGCCACGATGGCCCGCACCGCCGCCCGGGCTGTCATGATGCAGCCGGGCAGGAAGGTGCCTTCCAGGGAACGTTTTCCGTTCGCACCGCCGCCGCCAAAGCCTGCCGCCTCGCCGACACAATACAGGCCTTGAACCGGCTGCCCGTGGGCACCCAGGACGCGGCTTTGCAGGTCGGTTTGCAGGCCACCCAGGCTCTTGCGGGTAATCAGCTGCATTCGGATGGCGATAAAGGGGCCGGCGCCGGATTTCTGCAACGGGGCCGGCTTGCAGGTGCGCAGGCGATCCGGCTTCCATTCCCGGGCATGCTGGATCATCCGGATCTGGGGGTCGTCGTGGAGGCTGGTGCCTGCCGCGAAGTTGGCATCAAAGGCATCCGCGGTAGCCTTGAGTGTTGCCGGGTTGATGTCGTTGGAGCAGGTCAGCGCGTTCATCTTGCCGGCCAGATCCGTCAGGCTGTCGGCCACCAGGAAGGCCCGGCTTTCATGCTGCATCTGCCGAATCAGGGCGTGGTTGCCCAGCAACAGCTCTTTCACAAACTGGGGGAACTGTTTATCCCGGATGCGGGCATTATGCTCGGCGCCCGAGATGGCAAATTCCTTGGCGGCGATGCGCCAGTTAAGCAGGTGCCAGGTCCAGGGCTTTTCCTGCTCGGCCACGCGCTGGCACAGCCAGTGGGTATCGAAGCCGGTCACCAGGGGTTCCGGGCCAATCCGTTCACCCCGGTGGTTCAGCCACAGGGCCGATTTACAGGGAATGGTGGACAGGCCGTGGCCCGGAAAATGGGGGTACGGATGCGGGAAGCCGGCCGCGTAGTTCCACATTTCGCCGGCGTGGGTAATCCGGCCTCCGAGGGTGTCGGCCACCCAGTGATGCATGCGGCCATCGGCATAGGGGTGGGCACCATTCAGCATGCGGGTGGGTTGCGGGCGATCAACCGGCCAGTTCGCGCGGCATTCCTTGTGGCTGCCGTTGATGCCGCCAGTGGCCAGCACCACGGCCGACGCCGCGAAGCGAACTTCCTCTCCCGTGGCCTCGTTGATAGCCAGGGCGCCGCTGACTTTTCCCGCTTCGTGGTCCAGTTCGGTAATGCGATGCTGGTGCAGCAGCGTGAGCTTTCCGCTGGTGTTCTCCCGGTGCAGCGCGGTCATCAGGCAGCGGACCAGTTCCCGGGCGGTGCCCCACACCACATGGTACCGGGGCAAACGATTCCCATCGCCGAAACGGCCGCGCTCAACCCAGTTCACGGCGGGCAGAAATTTGATGCCTTCGTTGCTGAGCCAGTCGTAAACCTCGGAGCGTGAATGCTCAACGTAGTAACGGGCCCATTGCAGGGGCAATTCATCGTCGGGGGCCAGCTCGCCAAAGCTCAGCCAGTCTTCCAGGGCAATCTCTGGTGTGTCTGCAATCTTCATACGCTTCTGCAGCGGCGTGCCCACCAGCATCATGCCGCCAAAGGCCCACAGGGCCAGGCCTCCCATGCGCTCTTCGGTATCCCGGTCTGCCAGGACAACGGACTTGCCGGCGCGCAGGCCTTCCAGGGCGGCGACAATCCCAGCCAGCCCTCCACCGACTACCAGAATATCTGAGGAAATTACCTTGGCCATATCGCATCCGACCTGATCGCAATGAGTTGTCAGCTTTAAAGATATACCGGTACCATGGCTTTAAAATTGACTTCAGAGGCCAACAAAATTGACGTTAGAGGCCACGGTTTCCATTGGCTGGGTCAACACCGTGATCGGTGCTGCAGAGAGGCTGTCGGTAACGGCCGAGCAACTGCTGGCCGCGGCAGGTATTGCGCACTCCGCCTGCGAGCTGGAACGCTGGCCGATTGACGATATTACCCGACTCTGGCACGCCGCCGAACGCTGCACCGGCGACCCGGGCTTTGGTTTGAAGGTGGGAGCGGAGTTCTCCCCGATGAGCATCAGTGGCGTGGGTTTTGCGCTGCAATCTGCCGCAACCCTGCGGGAGGCCATTGTGATGGTGCAGCGTTTCCAGCGGCTGATCTCCGATGGCGGGCGGTTCCAGATTGTTGCCGGCAACACAGCCACCTGGCTGGTTTACCATCCCAGGCAGGGCCGGCTGGCCTTCAGCCCGCACCAGATCGAAGCGGTGCTGGCGTCGGTGGTGGGGTTCGGAAGCTGGGTTACCGGCACCCGGATGCAACCATCCCGGGTGCAGTTCAGCCAGCCCCGGTTGGGGCCGTTGGCCGGTTACCAGACCGTATTCAATTGCCCGGTGGAGTTCGAGCAGGCGTTCAGCGGTGTTCAGATCGACAACGCCGTTCTGGACCAGCCCCTGCCCCAGGCGGACCCCCAGCTTGCCCAGGTGCACGAGCGCTACACCAATGCCCGCCTTGCCGCCCTCTCCATCAACAGTGCCTCAGTGCCAGAAATACGAAGATGGCTCACTGCCCGGATAGGCCCGGTTCTGCCCCGCCGGGCAGACGCAGCCGAAGCCCTGGGCATCAGCGAACGCAGCCTGGCCCGGCGGCTCCGGGAACAGGGCCAGACCTTTGACGGGCTGGTCGACGACGTGCGCCGTGAAAAAGCCCTGCAGGCGGTCGTTGATTTCAGCGCTTCCCTACCTGAAATCGCCGAAGCGCTCGGGTTTGCCGAGGTAAGCACGTTTTACAGGGCATTCCGGCGTTGGACGGGCATGCCACCGGTGCGGTGGCGCAAGCAGGAAAACCTGACTTCGTAATTCTTCTTCGGCCGGCGCAAATGGTCACTAAGGTGTCACGTCACTGACACTGCATTGTCACCTCTCAGGATTAGCGTTGCATTGTAAGTCGCAATCAAGCGAGCTTATTCATTGCAAAAGGTGATCCAATGACGCCTGCTTCATACCCCGACATGATGCTTCGCATTGAGGACATGGGGGTGACTTACCCCGGCAATGTCCTTGCTCTACGGCCAACCACCGTTGATTTCAACAAGGGCGAATTTACGGTCCTGCTCGGCCTTTCCGGTGCGGGCAAATCCACGCTTCTGAGGTCACTCAACCACCTGGTGCAGCCAACGGCTGGCAAGGTCGTTTCGGCGGAATTTGGTGACCTTGATAACCGCAGAACCGTTCGGCTGCACCGAAGCCGCACTGCCATGGTGTTCCAGCACCATCAGTTAATTGAGCGCCACACTGCACTCCAGAACGTACTGACGGGCAGGCTTGCCTATCACAGCACCTGGCGCAGCCTGTTACCAATGCCCAGGCGCGATCTTGAACTTGCCCTTCACTGCCTTGAACGCGTTGGACTTGCCGACAAAGCCCTGGCCAGGATTGACCAGCTGTCTGGAGGCCAGCAACAACGAGTTGGCATCGCGCGCGCACTTGCACAACAGCCCTCAATGATCCTCGCGGATGAACCCGTTGCCAGTCTGGATCCGGCGACGTCGGAAAAGGTACTGGGGTTACTGCGCGATATCTGCCAGGAAGACGGTATTACCGCTGTTATTTCACTGCATCAGCTGGAATACGCCCAACGCTTTGCAGACCGAATCATCGGCCTGGCGAATGCCAGGATTGTGTTCGATGCACCACCTGCAGACTTGAAGCAACACCACCTGAATGAGATCTACCACGGAAACTACGAAACCAAACCCCGAACCGTCCCGGTTCCCGCCACCAAACCCGTTAACCCCCAACCGAAGAAACTGGAGATAGCCCGATGAAAGCGTTAATGAACCTCTTGATAGCACTCTGCCTGGTGACAGGATTGAATTCGCAGGCACTCGCAGCGGATCCAGACCCTGATCTTCTGAAAGTTGCTCTCCTGCCCGATGAAAACGCCTCTGAACTGATCAAACGCAATCAACCACTAAAAGACTATCTGGAAAGCACGCTTGGCAAGGAAGTTGAGCTGATCGTGACTACCGATTATTCATCAATGATTGAAGCCATGCGCTTCGGACGTATCGACCTGGCCTACTTCGGCCCTCTGTCCTACGTGATGGCCAAGAGCAAGAGCGACATCGAACCCTTTGCAGCCATGATTGTGGACGGCAAGCCAACGTACCGCTCCATCATCATTGCCAACGCAGACGCCGGGGTTGAATCCTATGCTGACATCAAGGGCAAGAAGATGGCCTACGGTGATCGGGCCTCTACATCGAGCCACCTGATTCCCAAAACTGTCCTGATGGAATCTGCGGGCCTGGAAGCCGGCCGTGACTATGAGGCACATTTCGTAGGGTCCCACGACTCTGTGGCAGTGAATGTGGCAAATGGCAACGCAGAAGCCGGCGGCCTGTCCGAGGTAATTTTCCAGCATGTGATGGATCGTGGCCTGATTGACCGCAATAACGTGAAGGTTCTCGGATATAGCGGCGAATTCCCCCAGTATCCCTGGGCCATGCGCTCAAATCTCGCCCCGGAGCTGAAAGAAAAGGTTCGAAATGCCTTCATCAGCATCGACGACAAGGAAATCCTGAGCAACCTCAAGGCTGAAGGCTTTGCTGCTATCTCCGATTCGGATTACGACGTAATCCGGCGCATGGGCAGCCTCCTGAACCTCGACTTTGCCAAGATGTGAGGAAATCCATGAGTTATACCCCGACGGAACCGGCGACTCTGTCGCCGGCTCCGTCAGCTCCGGTGCTGGATGAGCATGCCCGGGGCTGGCGGAAAAAACTCCTGCAGACAGGTCTGGTCCTTGCGGTGATTCTCATTGCCAGCTGGTACGTGGGCCTGCTCGATTTCAAAACCCTGGCCAATGGCATGCCAGCGATTGGCGTCCTGTTGGGTGAATCTCTGCCGCCCGACTTTACCAATGTCATGAACTGGGTTTCGCCACTTGTCGACACCCTCGCCATGAGCATTGCCGGCACTGCAATTGCGGTTGCCGCTTCGGTACCACTGGCTTTCCTTGCTGCACGGAATACGTCGCCACACCCGGCTGTTTTCCACATAACACGCACCATTCTGAATGGCCTGCGGTCAGTTCCCGAACTGATCATGGGGATTATCTTCGTCGCTGCCGTCGGCTTTGGCGCGCTACCGGGCGTTCTTGCCCTCGGCCTTCACTCTATTGGGATGGTCGGCAAATTCTTTGCAGAAGCCATTGAACATGTGGACGAAGCCCCGGTGGAAGCAGCCGATGCCGCCGGAGCGACTCGCCTACAGGTTCTCTGGCACGCAGTTCTGCCCCAGGTTCTGCCGCAGTTCGCAGATGTATCCATCTACCGCTGGGAGTACAACTTCCGCGCCTCGACCGTTATGGGCATGGTGGGAGCAGGGGGTATCGGTTTCGAACTCATGGGCTCACTGCGCATCATGCAGTACCAGGAAGTCAGTGCCATCCTGATTGTTATCCTCCTGATGGTCACGATTGTCGACAGCCTGAGCGGCTTCCTCCGTAAGAAATTCAAGTAAGGAAAACGAATGAAACCAAGAGTTGTGATAACTCACCGGGTACACGATGAAGTCCTGGCTGCCCTCGAACCACATTGTGAGCTTGTAACCAATCAGTCAAACCGCACGCTCCCGCCAGATTCGGTGAAGGCCAGGGTAGCCACAGCCGATGCCGTGATGGCCTTCATGCCGGACAGGATCGGCGATGAGTTTCTGGCGGATTGCCCGAACCTGAAGATCGTGGGCGCAGCCCTGAAAGGTTACGACAACTTCGATGTGGACGCCTGCACTCGCCATGGGGTGTGGCTTTCATTCGTGCCGGATCTTTTAACCGTACCCACCGCAGAACTGACCATCGGACTCACCGTTGGCCTTACCCGGCAGGTAAAGGCAGCGGACGAATTTGTTCGTTCCGGAGAGTTCAGAGGGTGGCAGCCGAAGTTCTATGGGCTGGGAATTGAGGGCGCTACCATTGGCATTGTTGGAATGGGTGCCATTGGCAAGGCCATAGCTGTCCGTCTGCAGGGATGGGGTGCGAACCTGCTCTACTCAGAGCCCGAGGGCTTGCCCTCTGATGAAGAGAGGAATTTGGGGCTGGCGCATACAGGACTGGAAGAGCTTCTCGCCCAATCCGATATCGTAATACTGGCGCTGGCACTGAACGAGCATACCTTTCACACCATAAACCCTATACGCCTGGCACTGATGAAGCGGGGTGCCTATCTGATCAACCCATGCAGGGGTTCTGTGGTCGATGAGAACGCCGTACTGGCGGCACTGGCCTCCGGACAGTTGGGTGGTTACGCCGCCGATGTATTCGAAATGGAGGACTGGGCACGAACGGATCGTCCGCATGAAATCAGTCCGGAGTTACTTGCCCATCCGAACACATTATTTACCGCTCACATCGGCTCGGCCGTACAAAGTGTAAGGCTGGCCATTGAGCAACGGGCGGCCGAGAACATTCTGCAGGCATTACGGGGTGAACGGCCGCGGGATGCGATCAATTCTCCGTCATTACGTGAGGACTCTCCATGCTGAATCCGGTCTGGCTCAAGAGCTTTATCGCGTTGGTCCAGCATCAGAGTTTTCAGGCCGCTGCAGAGAATCTTGGAATCGCCCAACCCACTCTCTCCCAGCATATCCAGAAACTGGAACAAGACCTGGATGTGTTGTTGATTCGAAGGGGAAGATCAGGCTGCGAGCCCACCAGGGCAGCTTTGGCACTGGTACCATTCGCAAACAGTATATTGCGCCTCGACAAACATGCCCGTGAAGCGGTTCGGGGGGCCGGCGTTCGGATAGGGGCGAGCTCAAACATTGGCATATATATGCTCCAGCCCTATCTTCGGGCCTTCAGGGACGATAAAGCCTCGCCCGACGTGGACCTCGTAATTGATAATAACCCCTCAATTGCCCGGCAACTAACGATCGGTGAACTCGACATAGCCATAATGGAGTGGTGGCAGCCTAAACCCGGATTTCTGGCGCAGGATTGGCGGCGAGAACAGATGGTACTGATTGTTCCACCCGATCACCCATGCGCAGATCTTCAAAGCATAGATCGGGACACCCTCGCAGAAATGACGCTGCTTGGCGGAGAGCCTGGCACAGGCACAGGCCGGCTACTGGCAAACTTCTTTGGTGACGAGGGACCGTTTCCGAAGGTGTCTATGCAACTAGGGAGCACAGAGGCTGTCAAACAGGCAGTCAAGGTTGGACTGGGTATATCGCTGGTGTTGGAAGCGACGGTAAGGGAGGAAGTCCAGGCGGGCTCGCTACGAGCCATCCCCGTTAGTAACCCTGGGTTGGAAAAGGAACTCATGGTGGTCTACCCGAATGCCTTGGCCAATCATCCGCCAGTCTCTGCATTCCTCAGCCAACTGTGCCACTGAGCAAACGAATAGCTCACACCGAGTGTTAGCCAGACTGCAATTTCATGTTGAGCAACAACGGACCAACCAGTAACCTGCTGATCAGACACCAAAGCCCGAGGCCCCATGAAGCCTGACTCCCATCAGCTCCCAGACAATGCCAGCGCAGGAACCGGCCCGCAGTCGCCATCCGATGGCCCTGAGCGTGTTGCCCGGCTGATTCACCGCGTCGCTCAAAAAGACCGCCAGGCTTTCGCCCTCCTCTACCAGGCAACTGCCCCGAAACTTCTGGGCACCGTGTTGCGTATCCTCAGAGACAGAGGGTGGGCAGACGATGTTATCCAGGACAGTTATCTCAAAATCTGGCAAAAAGCCGAGCAGTTTCAGGACGGCAAATCTTCGCCGATTACCTGGCTGGTGTCGATTGCCCGTAACGGTGCCATTGATGAGCTGCGCAAACACCCCGCCGGACGCACCACGAACAGCGACGAGCTGGATGAGATGCCAGGCCGGCAGACATCAGCTCAGGAACAGCTGGAAGACCAGCGGGCGGCAAATCAACTGAATCACTGCATCGACCAACTGGAAAAAGACCGACAGGACATGGTGCGCCTGGCCTACCTTAACGGATGGTCCCGGGAGGACCTGGCAAGCCAGTTTGAACAGCCGGTCAACACGGTAAAGACCTGGCTTCACCGCGCATTGAAACAGCTCAAAAGGTGCCTCGAATCATGACTGAACGCGACGACCTGGACATGCTGGTTGCAGAGTTCGTTCTGGGCACATTGCCAGCCTCGGAGCGGGCCTATCTTGAAAGCCGGCGCAATGAGGACCCGGAGGTAGATGCGCTGATTCTGCAATGGGAAGAGCGCCTGGGTAAGCTGGCCGAGGAAACCGAGCCCGTTCAGCCCTCACCGGCGTTGTTCGCAAAAATCGAGAAGGCTCTGGACCGGGTGGAATCGACGCCTCGCGAGGCTGCCGAAACGTCCAACGTGGTTGCGCTGCGCAGCCAGCTGAACCGCTGGCGCTGGAGCACGGCGATTGCCTCGGCGGCCGCCCTGGTTCTCGTGGCCATTCTGGCGTTCCAGCCGCAGCCCGAGCCTCAAGCCCAGTCGTTTGTTGCGGTTTTCCAGAACAACGATGAGCAGCCGGCCTTCCTGCTGACGGTGGACCTGAAGGAGCAACGGCTCAACATCCGGCCGGTCACCGCCGAGCCAAGACCCGGAAAATCCTATCAGTTGTGGATCAAGGCCGACGAGCTGGGTCCAAACCCCCGCTCCGTGGGCGTTCTGGGCAACGATTTCGCGCTGGATGAAGGGGCGTTGAGCAATTACGACCCTGCCCTGCTCAAGGAGGCCACGTTCGGCATCAGCGTCGAGCCCGAAGGGGGCTCACCCACCGGACAGCCCACGGGACCGGCGATTCACGGTTACCTCTACCCCACCGACGGAAACAATTAATAGGCAGGTGCCAAAAAAATCTTCCGTGCCTGAAACTTTGCGCATCGGCTCCCGTAGCTGCAGTTAACCCGCCCAAAAACAACCCGACGGGCGGGAAACACTGACACTCAGGAGAACGCAATGAACAAGCACGCAAAAACTTCCGCACTTCTGGCCGCCCTCGTTTCCGGCGCTTTCGCAACCGGTTCTGCATTGGCCGCTGAACACAAGGCCGGTGTCTGGACCAACGATCAGTCTGTTGCCAACGGCGTTGTATCCGCCAGAAAGGTGGTTGCCGAGCAGAATGGGTGGCTGGTGGTTCACCGCACCGACGAATCCATGAAGCCGGGCCCTGTTGTCGCCCACGCGCCGTTGCGCAAAGGTATGAACATGGACGTCGCCGCCATCCTGACCGAGGAAGTGCAATCTGGTGACATGCTGATGCTGATGGTTCACAGCGAAGACGGCGGGATGAAAACGGGTATTTTTGAATACACCCTGGGCGCCAAGGAAGACGGCCCGATCAAAAAGGACGGCAAGCTGGTGATGTCGACTATTACCGCGAAATAATCGCTCACGGTCTGGCTGGCTGCATGCACATCTCGCGCAGGCAGCCAGCGCTACTCTGACTGACGCTTGCTCGCGTACATGGCTGCGTCGGCCTTGCTGAACAGCAGCCGGGCGGTTTCACCATCCTCCGGATACACGGCCGAACCGATACTGCAGCAAACGCGAACCGTTTTGCCACCGATGGCAACCGGCAAGCTCAAAATTTCGCGAATCTTGGCTATGGCATTCTCAACTGACTCACGCCCATGAACATCGGTGAGCAGAACGGTAAACTCATCGCCGCCCATCCGTGCGACGGTATCTGTCCCACGGGTGCAGTCCCTGAGCCTCTGGGCCATCTCGATCAACAGTTCATCGCCGGCTTCATGACCCAGCGTATCGTTAATCTGCTTGAAGTCATTCACATCGAGGTACAGCAGCGCCAGCCGCCCCTCGTTCCGGCTGGCTGATCGCAACGCGGTTTCCAGGCGATCGTAGAACAGGGAACGATTGGTTAAACCGGTAAGCCCGTCGTGGTGCGCCAGGAATCGGAGGTTTTCTTCCGAACGCTTGCGCTCTACAACCGTCGCAACCTGGGTTGCCACGAACTCCAGAAGCGACTTTTCGGCCTCATCAAAGGACACGGCCGCCGTACCACGCTCAATAACCAGGACGCCCATGGTGGACTCATGAAAAACCAGAGGCACCCCCAGCCAGTTGGCAACTTCCGAGCCGGTTTTAGGGTGCATCCCCAAGCCCGGATGCGCCGGATTCCGCACTGCCATAGACGATTTTCGGGTGTGGATGACGTCTTCAAGAGCCGATCCCGGGGCCACCTGCCAGTCGACCCAACCGCTCTTCGTGCGCCAGTCGGGCAAGCTGAGCCGACCGGAGTGCGACTGATTGAAACCTAGGTAGAGATCGGACTCGGGGAAAAGCTCACCAATAATTGAATGAAAACCATCGCACAAATCGCGGAGTGTCTCTGCCTCGTGAGCTGCTTCGGAGATCCGGTAGAGCGCGTTGCGGGTCTGGTCGCCCCGTCGCAAAGCGGTGACATCCCGAGCCACCGCAATCCGGAGACGGTCTTCCTCAGACCAGCGAGCCGACCACAGGATATGCACGGCATGACCATCCCTGTGCAGGTAGCGATTTTCGAAGTCCGTGTGAGTGTGCCCACTCATTACCCTGCGGGCAGCAGCCAGCGTGCGCTCCTGGTCTTCCGGGTGAATGTAGTTCAGCAGCGGTGTTCCGATCATTTCCGAAGGCGAGTAACCGAGCAACCGCTGGCACGCTTCGCTGACGAAAACGATTTGGCCAGACTCGTCCACCACAAAGATCGTGTCGAGTATGAGATTGACCAGCTTGGGATAGAGAGGACTGAAATCGATGGTCACATTCCGTCTCCCTTTACGCCCAGGCGGTCCAGATAGAGATGAAGATCCGCCTCGCTCATGTCCACATATTCCAGCACCCTGCCATACAGAATGGCGGTCGGGACATTGCGGCCCTTCAGCTCCTTCTGAGTTTCATGCAGGACGTAAAGAATGATTCTTTCAGTGCGGGTAAGGCCGTCTCTGGCGTCAGGGATCACTTCAAGGAGAGTGCGAGAGTAGTCTGAACCGGCCATGATGTACCTGGTATGGAGCAATGGACCAGCACATAGTAGCAGGCTGGCAGCGAAGCCCCCAGTGGGGGTCGCTGCCTTTTACCGCCAAATCAGATCTGTTTATAGACCACTTCAGACAGCCGGCTGCGATTACCATCGGTGTCCAGGGTACGGATAGCAAAGTACCAGGTGCCTTCAGTCAGCTCATCAACCAGCAGCTCGTCGACGGAGGCGTCACCAATGGCCAGGCTCTGGTCGAGGTTTTCAGCGCTGGTACCGTAGACCACCTCGAAGCCTGCAATTTCACCCATGGCCAGGCTGTCGCCATTTTCGCGGGTCAGCGGCGCGGTCCAGCTCAGCAGTGCTGTGTTTGCAGGAGCGGTTTCCTCAGGCGTCGTCTCGGTGACGGGCTCGCTGATTTCAGTGTCTGTTCCTGTGTCCGCTACGGTTTCGTCGGTGGTTGTATCAGTCGTTGTATCGGTGGTTGTATCACCGCCTGACGTCGAGTCACCTGACGTATCGGGCTCAGTTGTACCGGCAACCTGCTCGTCGGTTGAACCTGTTGAGTTATCGGTCGAGGTATCGATGCTGGTATCGGTTGAGGTGTCAGTGGTGCTGCCGGAATCAGTTCCAGCGGTTTCATCGCCGCCAGTGGTTCCGTCGGTGGTATCACCGGAATCTGCAACGTCGGTATTACTTTCTTCGTTAACATCGGCAATGGTTTTGAAGCGCTGTACATTGCGGTATTCGACCACCACCAGCTTCTGGCTAATGACGCTTGAATTCACCACGTTCTGCAGTTCAGAAGACTGCAAGGCCGCCGCGCTGACAAGATCTGCCAGTGCCACGTTGGTACCATCGCCCATAACGCTGATCTGGCCGGTGGCACTGACCTGTGAAGTAACGTCATCCAGGACAGCTGAAATCGAATCCCACTGGGCGTTGTCATTGACCAGCGCCAGGAATGACGCATTGGCAATCGCCACCTGAATGGCATCCGCGGTTACGCCGGTCATTCCATCCAGATTGGTCAGGTCGGGGGGAGTCAGGCGCAAAGCACCGGCCGGAAGGGCGAACCAGTTTTCAACGGTGGTGTAAGCGCTGGAAATCGCTGTCGGTGAGAGACCTTCCGAACTGCGCTCAGCCAGTTTTACAGCCAGGTGGGTGAGCGGCGTAAGGTTCACCGTCTCGTTCCGCAAATCGCCAGCACCCAACAGACTGAAGTTGCTATCCAGCGGCATTACCTGCCCAAACGGCACTGGCTCAGCACCGGCCTGATCGCATTGGGGCAGAACGTCACAGACCATGCGAGTGCCGCCGTCCGCAGAAAGCTCGACCAGGGCCCAGCCTTCGGCCTTACCGCGAAGCTGCCAGGTATAGCTGCCATCGTCTGCGGTTAATACCGCTTTCGCCGCCTGACGCTGCGGGGCGTAATAGCCGTCTTTGTCAGCTATCAGCCGATTTGCAACCACCAGGCCTTGTTGAATGATTCCCTTAACGGCTGCACCGGCGATCTGGACTGTGGGCTCAGGCGTCGCGGGAGCAGCCTGCGCCGCCGTGGTGCTCTCTTCACTCGTAATGTCCAGACCGCAGCCCGAAAGCAAAACGACCGCAGGTAACATCAGCAGTCCTTGCTTCGTTAATTTTTTGCCGCAATTTGACATTGATTCACACCATTTAATTGACGAATTTGAGCGAATCTTACAGCGGCACTTTTCGGTTATATGCGGCGCAGTTCCGGATTTTTCGGCGGGATTACGTCAGAAACTTGGCGTTTACGGAGGGATACACGTTGTGATGGAAGGTTACAGCAGGGAGCCCGGACTTACGAACATAGGGCATTGTTTTAAAAAGGCTTTTCACAATGCGCTTGAATCCCGGCTGTGGGCTGGGAGCGAATAGCAGGCCGACTGATTACAAATTTAAACGTTGATGAAACGGGTACCGTTTCACAGTTTTCCGGTGACTCAAACGCCCAACCTGTCCCGCAGCGCATAGTACCAGGCTCCCATCGCCGTCAACGGCACCCGGAAGGCGCGGCCACCCGGGAACGGGTAATGCGGCAGGCTGGCGAACGCATCAAAACGTTCCTCCTGATCCTGGATTGCCAGTGCCAATGCCTTGCCTGCCACGTGTGTGAAGGTAACCCCATGGCCGGAGCAACCCTGGGAGTAGAACACGTTCTCGTGCAAGCGCCCGAGCTGTGGCAGGCGCGACAGGGTCAGCAGGAAATTGCCGGTCCAGGCGAAATCGATCTTCACATTCGCCAGTTGCGGGAAGGTTTTCAGCATATTCGGACGAATCAGCCGTTCGATGTTCGCCGGGTCGCGGGCGCCGTAGACCACGCCACCGCCGTAGATCAGGCGGTTGTCACCCGACAGCCGGAAGTAGTCCAGGAGGTAGTTGCAGTCTTCGACGCAGTTGTCGTTCGGCAGCAATTGCCTGGCAACGGCCTCCTCCAACGGCTCGGTAGCAATAATCTGCGAGCCGCAGGGCATGGATTTGGCCCCAAGCTCCGGCACCAGGCCGCCAAGATAGGCGTTGCCAGCCAGGACAACCGTTTGCGCCCTCACCTCGCCCATGTCGGTTTTAACGGTTACGGTTTTACCGGGGGCGATGCTCGTTACCGTGGAGTGCTCGTGAATCACGCCGCCGCGCGACTCGAGGGCCGCGGCTTCGCCGAGAGCCAGATTGAGCGGATGAATGTGGCCGCCGGTGTGATCAATGGCGCCGCCGACATACCGTTCCGTGCCAACCCGGGAACGGATGGCACTCCTATCCAACAGTTCCAGTTGGTCGTAACCGAACCGGCGCCACAGCGCTTGCTGAGACTCCAGGTGCCTGAGCTGCTTTGGATTGAGCGCTGCGAAAATACCGCCTTCTTTCAGGTCGCACCGAATGCCGTAACTCTTCACCCGCTGGCGAATGATCTGGCTGCCCTCAAAGGCCATCTCAGACAGCAGTTTCAGGTGGTCTTGAGAGGTCTGTCTTTCGATGCTGTCCAGATCCCGGCTGAAGCTGTTAACGATCTGGCCGCCATTGCGCCCCGAAGCACCCCAGCCGACCGTCGCTGCCTCCAGAACCACCACCCTGAAGCCAGCTTCCGCCAGGAACAGCGCTGTCGAAAGGCCGGTGTAGCCGGCACCGACGACGCAAACATCGGCCTCGCAAGACCCTCGCAGCGCCGGGCGCACAGGGGCCGAATTGGCGGAAGCTGCGTAATACGAGGGAACCGGGGGATACTCGATCATTATGTGACGCCAGAAAAGGTGATAGAGACGTTCAGGATCAGGCTGCAACGATGCGCGCCGCAGGAAGTCTATGCCAGCACCGCGCGTTCGGAAAGACACGTTCTTATACCTATATCGCGGGCGGCGCCTGCGGATAAAAGTGCTGCTATGATTGCTCAACTCTACAGCCTGCGAGGCGTCCATGAATCAACCCGTCAGCTCTTCCACACCGACCAGCCAGGCCGAATGGCAGGCCCTGGCCACAAACCTCACTCTGGAGGGCCGCGCCTATCTGAACGGCGCCTATCAATGGGCGGCCAACGGCGAGACGTTTACCTCGGTCAGCCCGATTGACGGGCGCGAGCTGGCCTCTATTGCCAGTTGCGATCAGAGCGATGCCGACCAGGCCGTTAGGGCTGCAAGGGCCGCCTTTGAGGCGGGCATCTGGAGCCAGCTGGCACCGGCAAAACGCAAGGCGGTGCTGCTCCGGTTCGCTGACCTTATCGAAGCCCACGGCGACGAGCTTGCCCTGCTGGAAACCCTGGACATGGGCAAACCCATCAGCCACGCCAGAACCGTGGACGTACCGGCCACGGCCCGGGCAATCCGCTGGACCGCCGAGGCCATCGACAAGGTTTACGGTGAGCTTGCGCCTACCCCCCACAACCAGATCGGCATGATTTCCCGGGAGCCCATGGGTGTGGTGGCGGCCATCGTGCCCTGGAACTTTCCGATGATCATGGCGGCCTGGAAAATCGCGCCGGCCCTGGCCACAGGCAATTCGGTAATACTCAAACCCTCCGAGAAATCGCCCCTGAGCGCCATTCGCCTGGCCGCCCTGGCCGAGGAAGCGGGCGTCCCCGCGGGTGTTTTCAATGTGCTTCCAGGCTATGGCCACACCGTGGGTAAGGCTCTGGCCCTGCACATGGACGTGGATTGCCTGGTGTTTACCGGCTCCACGAATGTGGCCAAGCAGCTGATGGTTTACGCCGGCCAATCCAACATGAAACGGGTGTGGCTGGAAGCCGGTGGCAAGAGCCCCAACATTGTCTTCGCTGATGCGCCAGACCTGAAAAAGGCCGCTGCCGAGGCAGCCAGTGCCATTGCCTTCAACCAGGGCGAGGTGTGCACCGCCGGCAGTCGCCTTCTGGTGGAAAACAGCATTCGTGGCGAGTTTGTCGGGCTGATTCGCGAGGACCTGAAAACGTGGCGCCCTGGCCACCCGCTGGACCCGGCCACCACTTGTGGCGCAATCGTCGACCAGGGACAGCTGGATCGTATTATCGACTACATTGGCATCGGCCAGTCTGAGGGCGCACGCCTGGTGGAGGGTGGCCAGCGGATCATGGAGGATACTGGCGGTCTGTTTGTTCAGCCCACAGTGTTTGATGGGGTAAACAACCAGATGCGCATCGCCTCCGAGGAAATCTTCGGGCCAGTGCTCTCTGTGATCGGATTCGACACCCCAGACGAAGCTGTCGCGATTGCCAACGATACCATCTACGGCCTGGCCGCTGCGGTTTGGACCTCTAATATCAATACCGCCCACAGGGTGGCCAAGGCCCTGCGGGCCGGCAGCGTGTGGATCAACCACTATGACGGCGGCGACATGACAGCGCCTTTCGGTGGCTTCAAGCAGTCCGGCAACGGCCGCGACAAGTCGGTCCATGCCTTCGACAAGTACACCGAGCTGAAGGCCACCTGGCTGGTGCTGGAATAGTTCGGCGCAGTCCGGCAAACGAAAAACGGCGCCTTCAAGGCGCCGTTTTTTTATGATTCACAAGCCACTAGACCGTGTGCAGGTACCACAGATACTCAAGATCCGAGATGGTCATCTCGAATTCATTCAGCTCATGCTCCTTGCAGGCCACGAACACGTCCAGAAACTCCCGACCGAGATAGTCAGCCATGACTCTGGATTGGCCCAGCTCCCGCAAGGCATCCCGCAGATTATTCACCAATGAGGCCTCGTGCTGTTCATGGGCATTACCCACGGTGACCGGCGGTGGTTCGATCCGGTTGGAGATACCGTAATGCATGCCCGCCAGCACGGCTGCCATCAGCAGGTACGGGTTGGCATCGGCGCCGGCCACACGGTGTTCAATTCGAAGAGCTTCAGGATCACCGCCCGGCAAACGCAGTGACGCAGTCCGATTATCCACGCCCCAGGTAGCCGCACTGGGCACATAGTACTCCGGGCTGAACCGTCGGTAGGAATTGATGTTCGGGCAGAACAACGCCATGGCATCGTTCATGGTGGCCACCAACCCGCCCACGGCCCAGCGCAGCATGTCGTTTGGCTGCTCGGCGTCGCCGGCGAATACGTTGCGGCCCTCACTATCCACCAGGCTCACGTGCAGGTGCATGCCACTGCCGGCCTGGTTGTGGTAGGGCTTGGCCATGAAGGTGGTGTCCATTTCATGGTCGTAGGCCATGTTCTTGATCAGGCGCTTGAGCAGGGTGGCGTGGTCGCAGGCTTGCACTGCGTCATCCACGTAATGCAGGTTGACTTCAAACTGGCCGGGCGCCGATTCGGCCACCAGCGCATCCGCCGGCAGCTCCTGCTCGTGGGCGGCATCCAGCACGTCCGCCAGGAATTCCGCGTACTCGTCCAGATCATCAATGGAGTAGGCCTGGGTGCCCGCCGGGCGTTTACCCGAAAGCGGCGATTTCGGCGGCTGCGGGCGACCGGAGAGGTTCTCCTGGTCGATCAGGTAAAACTCCAGCTCGAAGGCCGCCACCGGGGTCAGGCCCAGTTCCTCAAAGCGCTTGACGATGTTCTGCAAGACCACTCGGGGGTCTGCGAAAAACGGCGTCTCGCGGTCCAGCTCATACATGGTCAGCAGCAGTTGCGCTGTTGGGCGCTTCTGCCAGGGTTCCATGGTGAGGGTGTTCTCGATGGGCAGGCAGACGCGATCAGCCTCGCCGATGTCGAGCCCCAGACCGGTTTCTTCCACCGTGGTGCCCTGAATGTTCAGGGCAAAGATGGAAGCCGGCATGGCTACGCCACGCTCAAACACTTTCGCCAGCGCTGACGGATCCACCCGCTTGCCGCGAACAATGCCATTGATATCCGGGATCAGCAGATCAACAAACTGAAGTTCGGGGTGTGCCTGAAGGAACGAGTCGGCACTCGTAGAACCAGAAGCCATAGGGAACGCCTTCCACAACGCAAACAGGCCTGGTGCCGAGGAGCCGGCGCAGGAGTTTCAACACTCCTTTATCCCGGTTTCCGGGGTGTTTGGCAAGATAGGGACATACCACAAATCCCGGAGTTAAATTTTTATAGCGCAACCCGGAATCTCATGATACATATCGCGAGAATTCGGCGGATTCCCAACTGCCGTTTCCAGGACAAGCCTTAAAGGAGTCAAAAGGCGGCGACGGGTTCCGTCCGGGACAACAGCCAACTGCGGCCACCCTCAGCAGACCTGCACAACACTGCGTGCGTCCTGCACGTTTTGTATTAATCCCTTTTGAGTGAGGGAAACCATCCAATGTTGAAGTTGTGTAAGCCACAGGCGCTGGCCGCCTCTGTTGCGTTGTCTCTGTGTGCCTCCTCCGCTTTTGCAGCAGAGGAAGTGCGCGTCTACAACTGGTCCGACTACATCGCTGAGGACACCCTGGCGAAGTTCACGGAAGAAACCGGCATCAAGGTCATCTATGACGTCTACGACAGTAACGAGATCCTCGAAGCCGCCCTGCTTTCCGGCCGTTCCGGCTACGATCTTGTTGTGCCCTCCAACCACTACGTGGCCAAGCAGATTTCTGCCAACGCCTTCGTAGCGCTGGACCACAGCAAGCTGCCGAACATGAGCAACCTGAACCCGGATTTGATGGACGATCTGGAAAAGGTCGACCCGGGCAGCCAGTTTGCCCTGCCCTACCTCTGGGGCACCAACGGCTATGGCTATAACGAAGGCCGCATTCAGGAAATCCTGGGCCATAGCGCTCCTACTGATTCCTGGGCGCTGGTATTTGATCCGGAGGTCACCGGCAAGCTCGCCGCCGGCGGCTGCGGCATTGCCATGCTGGATTCCGGCGAAGAGATGGTGCGTGCGGCCATGGCCTACATCGGCTTGGACCCGAACAGCAACAACGCCGACGACATCAAGAAAGGCGGTGAGGTGATCAAGGCCATTCGTCCGAACATCACCTACTTCCATTCGTCCCGTTACATTGGCGACCTGGCCAACGGTGACCTGTGCGTGGCTGCCGGTTACTCCGGCGACATCCTGCAGGCCGCTGCCCGCGCCGAGGAAGCCGAAAATGGCAACGTGATCCGCTACACCATTCCCAAAGAAGGCGCGGTGCTGTGGTTCGACATGATGACCATTCCGGCCGGTGCGCCGAACGTGGAGAACGCCCACAAGCTGATGAACTTCCTGATGCGCCCGGAAATCATCGCCGATGTGACTAACTACGTGTGGTACGCCAACCCGAACAAGCCGGCCAACGAGTTTGTTGATCCGGAGATTCTGAGCGATACCAGCATCTACCCCACCGACGAAGTGATGAAGAAGCTGTACATCATGGAAGGCCGGCCTCAGGACGCCCAGCGTCTGATGACCCGCACTTGGACCAACGTGAAGTCTGGTCGTTAAGCGGTGGAAAACCGCAACAACACCTCCGCGCAAGCGGAGGTGTTACTCAGCATTCGGGGCATTTCCAAAAGCTTTGATGGCACGCTGGCCGTAGACAACGTCAATCTGGACATCCACAAGGGCGAGATCTTTGCCCTTCTGGGTGGCTCGGGTTCCGGCAAGTCCACGCTGCTGCGCATGCTCGCAGGTTTTGAAACGCCCAACGCCGGCACCATCATGCTCGACGGCCAGGACGTTACGGCTCTGCCACCGTTCCTGCGCCCGACTAACATGATGTTCCAGTCCTATGCCCTGTTCCCCCACATGACGGTGGAGCAGAACATTGCCATGGGCCTGAAACAGGACAAGCTGCCCAAGGGCGAAATTCGCGACCGTGTGGACGCCATGCTGAAGCTGGTCAAGATGGAACCCTATGCCCGGCGCAAACCCCAGCAGCTTTCCGGTGGTCAGCAGCAACGGGTTGCCCTGGCCCGCTCATTGGCCAAACGTCCCAAGCTGCTGTTGCTGGACGAGCCCATGGGTGCCCTGGACAAGAAGCTGCGTACCGAAATGCAGCTGGAACTCGTGGAAATTCTGGAAAATGTTGGCGCCACCTGCCTGATGGTGACCCACGACCAGGAAGAAGCCATGACCATGGCCAGCCGTATTGCGATCATGGCCCAGGGCCGGATTGCCCAGATCGGCTCGCCCATCGATATCTACGAGAGCCCGAACAGCCGCATGACGGCAGAGTTCATCGGCTCGGTGAACATTTTCGAGGCGCACATCCGCGAAGACGAGGCCGACAGCATCACGCTGACCAGCACCCTGCTGGATGCGCCGGTGTTCATCGACCGTGGCGTAACCACGCCTGCGGAAACCACCGAAACCCTGATCGCCCTGCGTCCGGAGAAGATCTATCTGACCGCCGACAAACCGGACGGCGAGCACAACTGGAGCTGCGGTACGGTGGACAACATTGCCTACCTGGGCGACATCACGTCCTACTACGTGAAGCTGGCCAGCGGCAAACGGGTGCAGGCGACCATGGCGAACGTCGAACGTCGTGGTGAGCGGCCAACCTGGGGCGACAGGGTATTCGTATCCTGGGAAGCCTCCAGCCCCATCCTGCTCTGGAACTGAGCCGATGAGACGCAAACTTTTACCCGCCCCTCTGACCGAGCGGGTGCGTGCAGTCCTTTTCAATCGGCGGGTAGTTTTCGGTATCCCCTTCCTGTGGCTGCTGCTGTTCTTCCTCCTGCCGTTTGCGCTGGTGCTGAAGATCAGCCTGACCTCGGCGGTGATGGCCATTCCCCCTTACGAGCCCGTATTCCGGTGGGTGGACAACACCTTCTCGGTGGTGGTGAATATCGGGAACTACCTGTTCCTGCTGTCCGACAGCCTGTATTTCGCGGCCTACTGGGGATCGGTGAAAACCGCCTTCCTGGCCACCGTCGTGTGCCTGCTGATTGGCTACCCGATGGCGTACGCCATGGCGAGGGCGCCCAAGCACTGGCAACTGGTGTTGCTGTTGATGGTGATGCTGCCCTCCTGGACCTCGTTCCTGATCCGGGTCTATGCCTGGATGGGCATCCTCGGCAATCAGGGGCTGCTGAACAGTTTCCTGATGTGGCTGGGTTTGATTGAGCAGCCCCTTAAGATGCTGAACACCAACTTCGCAGTGGTGCTGGGCATCGTCTACGCCTACCTGCCGTTCATGGTGCTGCCCATCTACACCAATCTGGTGAAGCTGGATGTGCGCCTGCTGGAGGCAGCGTCAGACCTGGGTTGCCGAAGCCTGACCACCTTCTGGGCCATCACCCTGCCGCTCTCAAAGGCCGGCATCCTCGCCGGCTCGATGCTGGTGTTTATTCCCGCGGTGGGCGAGTTCGTGATTCCGGAGCTGCTCGGCGGGCCGGACACGCTGATGATCGGCAAGGTGTTGTGGGAGGAGTTCTTCAACAACCGCGACTGGCCGGTGGCGTCTGCCCTCGCGATCGTGATGCTGTTGTTACTGCTGGTGCCGATTGTGCTGTTCCATCGGTTCCAGGCCCGGGAGATGGAAAAGCATGGTTAAGTCACGCTCGTTCAGTTTCTCAAAGGTCATGCTGATTCTGGGCCTGCTGTTCCTGTACCTGCCGATGTTCGTGCTGATCGTGTATTCGTTCAATGCGTCCCGGCTGGTATCGGTTTGGGCCGGATTTTCCACCCATTGGTACGGCGAGCTGTTCCGGGATGAGCAGATTCTGTCGGCGGTTTGGATGAGCCTGCGGATTGCCTTCTACTCCGCCAGCATGGCGGTGTGCCTGGGCACGCTGTGTGCGTTTGTGATTACCCGGTTCAAGAAGATGCGCGGGCGCACGCTGCTGTCCAGCATGATTACCGCGCCGCTGGTTATGCCCGAGGTCATAACCGGCCTGTCGCTGTTGCTGCTGTTCGTGCAGATGGCCCAGACCATTGGCTGGCCGGTTGACCGTGGCATGGCAACCATCTGGATTGCCCACACCACCTTCTGCAGTGCCTATGTGGCAGTGGTGGTGTCGGCCCGGTTGCAGGAGGTGGATCGCTCCATCGAGGAGGCGGCCATGGACCTGGGTTGTACGCCCCTGAAGACCTTCTTCGTGATCACCCTGCCGGTGATTGCTCCGGCGCTGGTGTCCGGCTGGCTGCTGGCATTCACACTGTCCCTGGACGACCTGGTGATTGCCAGCTTCGTGTCCGGGCCAGGGGCGACCACGCTGCCGATGGTGGTGTTTTCCTCCGTGCGGATGGGGGTTTCGCCGAAGATCAACGCGCTGGCCACGCTGATCATTCTGGCAGTCTCGCTGATTGCGTTCATTGCCTGGTACCTGATGCGTCGGGCGGAACGGAAGCGGTTGCAGACTCCGGACGCCTAGGGGTCTGCGCGGCAGAAGTATTTTGAGCAAGTGACCCCGCCGCGTCGAATCACAGTTCGGCCCGAGAACGTATCCACAATATCCAGCCGAATAGAGTCTCGATTCTCTCTATTCAGTCAGTCAAGACGGTTATCAG
>NZ_JBSXOI010000072.1:0-2999 GCF_056859395.1 Marinobacter sp. L-80 | reverse complement strand
ACTGCCGCTCAGGCTCACCACCCTCACAGTAGGTGGGATTGGTTCGTTACTTCCTCATGAAGCACCGGTTCAATATTCCAGATAGACTCGTGGTCCATTTGAGCTTCCATGCTCGCCCTGGACTCCGGGCACACGATAGGTAACGTCCCAACACCAGACCTGGTTCGGTCTGGTGGCCTCGTGACGCCGAGGCGGGCCGACTCGTCCAGAGTGCCGGGCACCCCGGCGGTGGTTCTCGTTGTGTTCGCTCAGAACGCGATAGAAGGATGATTCCGAGGCGATGTACCAGCCATGGTCGTCCATCAGCAACGGCACGACCTGAGACGGTGGCAGGCTGGCATAATCGGACTGGTGGCAAACGGCCAGGATCATCGCTTTCTCCATCGCAGTCAGTGCATGAGACGGCGTATGTTTGAGCGCACTGGGCCGGCCATCCTCACCGCCGGCTTTCCAGCGGCGATAGGTGTTGGTGCCAATACCCAACTCGGCACAGGCGCTTTTCAGGCGCGCGCCATCTATGCGCGCCTCATCAACCAGCTGTACAGCATGCTGGCGATCCAGGGTGCTGGTCAGTCGTCCTCGTCCCCCCAGGCCTTTTTTCGCAGTGTCAGCAAGGCCGCCGTTTCAGCGAGTGCCGCTTCTTTGCGTTGGAGTTCGCGCTCAAGCTGTCGAGTGCGTTTCTTCTCCTGCTTAACCGCGTCACGGGAGCGTTTCTCAAGCCGCTCATCACGGTCATTGGCCGTTTCACAGCTCTGACGCCACCGGCGAATTTGCTCAGGATAGATGCCACGTTTGCGACAGTATTCGCCCAGCTCGGACTCACTCAGTGCGGCGGTTTCAAGAACGGCGTTGAACTTATCGCGCGAACTCCAGCCTTCCGGATCCGAACCGTGATCTGGCAGTAATTGTCCATTCTTTCGGGCTTCGTTTCGCCAGCTGTACAAGGTCGCGTCTGAAATGCCTTCCTCTTGCGCCACTTCAGCAACAGGCCGGTTATTCGGTGGCAGTAACTTGCGCAGGATGGCTTCGCGACGTTCCGGTGAATACTTCATGAAAACCTCTGTCTCGCCCCACTTCATTTACAGAGTCTAACATCGGGTGGGGTTCCAACTACCTTGACAGAGGGGGATGGTGTCAGATCCGAGCCATACGCTAGTTTATACCTGTAATTTTACTCTGGCGGCTTTGATTCAGGAAAAACAAAAGCGAACGTTGGAGTCAGGGTTTTCCTCCAGAGCCTCTACGCTAATCACAGCAATTTCGTTCAGTATGGTTAGCTGAGCAAATTGCAGACGCTGAACGATTTCATGGCAGAGATAGCCATGCTCGGCTAAGCTATTGTTTTAACGATTTATGTGCAGCGCGATTGATGGTGCGAAGTCAGTAATAATGAGGCAGTCAAATTTCTGCAATGGTAAAGCGCGTTGCCCAACCGCTGTTATGTGTAGGAGCAAGGAAGCATGAATCAATTTACTCTCTTTACCCTGTCGGGGCCGTTGGTGGGTGTTATTGGCTGGTTTCTGAGCGTTCATTGGCTGCTGTGGCTAGGTGTCGTTCTTGCCGCCATAAATCTGGTCATTAATCTTGCCTCGGGCGCTATGAAGCTGCCAATTTTACCTGCCGTGTTCATGTTGGTTGCCGCTGTGCTTCTCAGTCCCTGGTATCTCGGCGTTGGCGTTGGTTTGCTTGTCTGGACAGTTCTAGAAGGTGCTGGTGAGCTGTTCAGACCAAGAGCCTTGGGGGAGAAATGAGAGATCACATAACCAGTTGTTGTAGCTCGTTCCGGGCCTCCGGCCCTACACCGGACGCCCCTTTCGCTGCGCTACATGAGCGCCGCTAAACATTCGTTAAGGTTTCGTAGGTGTGAGTAAAACCCAGTCACTAGTTTCCGGCGAAAGCTTTACCTACGAGCTTTTATGGTCATGTTGTACGCGGCAAATGGCTGTAGCCAGGAGTGGCGAACAAGGTAGCCACTACTTCTACCTTACAGCCATGACAATGGCGTACTTTACCTTTGAAGCATATGTGAATCATGCACTTAGCTGTGTTGCCCCTGAGATTTTCGAGAATGAGAAGACGCATTTTTCAAAAGGTGAGTATTCAGGAACGCCGGGTAAATTGAAGAAGCTTTGTGAGCTGGGAGGATTCGACCTGCCGGACACCTCGCGGAGGCCATATCAGAGTATTAGGTTGCTCCAGAATCTCAGGGATGTCGTTGTTCACGGAAAAACGCATACTTTTGAGTCTCGTGTTAAACATTTAATCTGTGAGAATCCATCAGTTGTCGAATCCAAGTTCGACAAGTTTGTTTCGGCGAAGCAAGCAACAATATGCTTGGACGACACTCAGGCATTTATTCGGTGGCTCAACTCCAAGCTACGAGCCTCGTTTTTTGACTGCGGACTTTTGGTGTCGCCTCTTTCTGGATTTCATGGACACTCAAACGCAGAATATGTCGAAGAAACTTAACAATCACAGGCAAGGCTACGGCAGTGCGGCTTCGCCTTCATTTAGTAGCCGCGCGTGCTGTTGGCGTTAAAATTCTTCCGGAGATATCGATGAAGAGTCTATTTCTAATACCCCTCGTGCTCTTAATTACCGGGTGTGCGACAACGAAAATGCAAACGCACATCGATCCTGAGCACAGAGATCGTACCTACTCGAAAATATTAGTTGATGCGCCAAATGCGAACTTTGAATTCAAAAACTTAATGATCACCGAGCTGTGCAGTGGTCTGAGGGAAAGGTCAGTCGAGTGCATAACCAAGGATGAATTGTTCCCTCCTACCAGAGAATACTCGGAGCCTCGAATTTTCGAAATTATTGATCAGAATGGAATCGATGGATGGCTAATTGTTGGTGTTAGTGGCCAATTAAAATGACCCACTACTGGCCATTAGTTTTGACCCACCCCCGGGTGGCCGTCAGGCCACAGAACCAGCTACTGTCCCCGGCTTTTATCGATGGCCGGGGGCATGTTAGTGAAGGAGTGGGTTGTG
>NZ_JBSXOI010000071.1:0-106349 GCF_056859395.1 Marinobacter sp. L-80 | reverse complement strand
CACCTGATCCCATCCCGAACTCAGAAGTGAAACAGACCAGCGCCGATGGTAGTGTGGCGTTGCCCATGTGAGAGTAGGTCATCGTCAGGCTCCTAATACCAAAAACCCCAGCATCCTCGATGCTGGGGTTTTTTATTGCCTTCAGAAAAGACCTGGATCAGGGCAGCCAGATCTCAAACACACCACCACCGAGGCTTCCACCGTTGTGGAGTTTTATCGACCCACTTCGCTTTCCCTCACTGTGCAGTCTGGCAACGGATGAGGCGAAGAACAGCCCGAGGCTGGTACTGCCACTCTTGAAATCAAGGGATTTGAAGTTGAGTGTTCCCGTGTGCTGCATGCTGTCGGGATAGCCCTTGCCATCGTCTTCAACACCGATCACCAGATAACCGTCTCTCTCACCAGCGGTAAGCCGGATTCTGCTGCGGGTATAGCGGATGGCATTGTTGATGGTGTTATTGAGTACACCGGTCAACAGATCCTCGTCGAAAAAGCCGTTTATGTCCTCAGCGTCCACGGAAACATCAATGCCGAGCCCTTGCAGAAGAGGGTTGTGTCTGGCCAGGTGTTCCGAGAGGAAATCCGGCACAAAGTGCTCCTCAATGTGTGCCGAGAGGTTGTTCTCGCCAAGCCGGTAGATACCAAGGAGTTGCACCAGATCGTTGTGCATCCGTTCGGCTTCGTACTGCAAGGTATTGAAGCGGGAAGATTCCCCGAGGCTTTCCTCGTGCTCGCTGCGAAGCTCGTCGAGGGAATTAAGGAGCATGCCAAGCGAGTTCTTCATATCGTGAACGGCTGAGGCAAGCACCATGGAAAAATCGATATTCTGGTCTTTCATACCATCAGCCCCTTCAGTTTTTGTTGTAAGGCGATATAGCGCCGATGTTGGCGGTGTTGCTCCGGCAGTCCTGCAAGGCGATCCAGGCAAGTCTGGCAGCGTTTGAGGAGCTCAGCGTTACCGGGACTGTTGTCATTCTCCTTCATCAGCACCTGAACCAGGTTAAGGTTCAGGGCAGCGTGGTCCGGGACGATTTCCAGAGCCTTTGAAAAGATCTCCACGGCTTCTTGCAGGTTCCCGGCTTCGAACGCTTTTATGCCATCCCGGTTGAGGGTTCGGGCTTTGATTTTCTGCCGGAACCCTACGGGCTCATCAAGGAGGCTTTCAATCTTCTGAAGTATGTCAGGCTCGTTGCTGAACCGCTCTGACATCTCTCGTAATAGCGCTTTGGCGTCGCTTTCATGTCCGAGTCGAAACAGGGTCTTGGCGTAATCAAGACCCGTTGCGGCATCCAGGGCTGCGGCATTGTCGAGTTTCGGTCTGATCCTCTCGAGGATTTCGGTCGCCTCTTTATCCTGACTCTGTCCCGCATAAACCCGGCACTGGACGATCTGGCTCCGCAAACTGATACCTTCCTCGGCCTCGAATCGTTTTTCCATCTTCTTGAGAACGGTCAGTGCTTCCCTGGCTTTTTCTTTGCCTTCTTCTTCAAGATTGCCCTCGCTGAGGTCGGAAAGTGCCTGGCCCAAGGCGAGGTAATGCTCTGAATTGTCGTGAATCGAGTGGGTGCCAAGCTCTATTGTGCGCTGCCAGGCCTCGGATGATGTTTCGAGATCTTGGTTGGAGCCGGCCAGCTGTGCAAGATGCTTTTGCCGAAGTAGGGCATTGGGGGAATGCTCTATGGCTTTCTCCAGTACCTGCTGTGCCTGTGTCGGCCGGCCCTGCCGTTCGAACCCCTCTGCCAGAAGGTCATAGGCCTCCATGTAGTCCGGATGATTTGCAATAAGCTCTCGCAGGCCTTCAACAGCCTGGTCGAAGCTTCGATTGGCGAGCAGGACTTTGCAGCGTCCGAGCCTTGCCCAGGACAATTCCCGTTGTGCAAGAACGTCATCGAAGGTTTTGAGCGCGTGCGCCAGGTCCCCGAGCTGGAAATACAGGTCGCCCAGGGTTTTCATTAACCAGGTCTTGTAACGTGGCTGCCGGGGCAGCATTTGGAGACAGAGCGAAATGGCTTCCGGGTAGTTTTCCCGGTCGATTTCCCGATTGATGGGCATGAGTGTGTTGCGCTGGCTGATCAGGGCGCTAAGACGTTTCTCGAGTACAGCCCGGTTGATGGGCTTGGTCAGATAGGCATCGGGCTGGTACTCCCTCGCCCCCATGACCATTTCCTTGGAAGTCTCCGCTGTTACCATGAGGAACAGGGATGAGCGCTTCAGTAATTTTTTATACCGGAGGTCCTCGAGGATATGCTGGCCATTCTTGCCCTCTCCCAGGTTGAAGTCGCACAACACGACATCCACGTGATTGTAGGTACAGTGCTGGATGGCCTGACTGGCATTGGAGACCAGCTCGATAGAGTCAGCGCCACAACTGCGCAACATCTGGCGAATGGACAACCGGAAATTTTCGAAGTCATCGATCACGAGATAGTTGAGTTTGCCGAAAGGATTGGCGTCCGCTTTGGTGTCGGTCATGAGCGCTTCTGTTTCAGTAGCTTGTTAACCAGTGCCCTCAGTGCAGCCGGTTTCACCGGTTTGTAGAGAATCTGGTAGCCCCGGTTGATGGCATCCTCCCGAACTTCAGGCGCCATATAACCGGTGATGAGTATGCCCGGGATGTTGGCATTAAGAGCACCGCGAATGCTGTCCATGGCATCGAGGCCGTTCTTGTTATCATCTAGCTGATAATCGGCAAGTATAATATCAGGCCGATTCCCTTCCAGTTTTTCCATGGCGTCTTCCAGGCTTTCGGCGGCCGTTACGTCACATTTCCAGTTCCCAAGCAACGCGACCATGCCCTGCAGGATAGCCGGATCGTTATCGATGCACAGGAAATGCAGGCCTCCGAGGTTGGATACCCTGCGTGAGCCCGATGCGGGCTTGGCAGCGGTGGTCTCGTTCTGTTCCGGAGCCGCTGTTGGCACGGTGATACCGAAGACACTGCCTCGGCCCTGGACGGAATGGACGCTGACCGGGTGGTTCAGCATGCCGCTGATACGGTCAACGATGGCGAGACCGAGCCCCAGGCCCTTTTTATCCCGGCCATGCTGAAACCGACGAAATTCCTCGAAAATGTGTGCCAGCTGGTCCTCGGGTATACCGGGACCGGTATCCCAGACTTCTATACGAATATAGCCTTTCAGACGCCGGCACCCGAGCAGAATCTTGCCTTCCGGCGTGTAACGTATGGCGTTGGACAGGAAATTCTGGACCACACGACGCAGCAATTTGGAATCGGATCGGATCCAGGCCGTGCTGGGCACAACGTGCAGCTCCAGGTTCTGGTCCTTGGCGATTGCTGAAAAGTCGGTTGCCAGGTGGCGCATGATCTCGTTCACGGGGAAGACCCCGATATCGGGCTCCAACGCACCCGCGTCCAGCTTTGAAATATCCAGCAGGGTGCTGATGATTTCCTCGGCAGCCCCGAGAGAGCTGTCGATGTGGTCCACGAGATCTTTCATCTCGCCGTCATCTGCTTTCCCGGCGAGAGCAGAGGTAAACAGTCTGGCTGCGTTCAGGGGCTGGAGAAGGTCGTGGCTGGCAGAGGCTAGGAAGCGTGTCTTGCTCTGGTTCGCCTGTTCTGCCACCGATTTGGCCTTCAGCATCTGCTCATTGATGACCTGAAGCTCCTGGGTGCGCTCCTTGACCCGCTGCTCGAGGTAGATGTTGGTCTCCTTGAGGGCCTGCTCGGTTCTGCGCATGGCCGTGATGTCCTGGAACGTGGTGACATAGCCACCACCAGGTATCGGGCTGCCATCGATGCGTAACACCGTACCATCCGGTCTCTGGCGCTCGTAGGACATCGGCCGTCCCTCCCGCATGCTCGTGCAGCGATCGACGACGATCTCATCAATCCGGCGGGCAGATAGATTGGCATTGGTAAGGTTATAGCGCATCAGATCTTCAACAGGCCGACCGACCCTGACGAAGCCCTTCGGGTAGGTGAACAGTTCCAGATATCGGTGGTTCCAGACCACCAGTTGCTGCTGGTGGTTAACCACAGACACGCCCAGACTGATATTTTCAATCGCTGACTGGAGCAACTCCCGGCTGAAGGTCATGGCCTGGGACGCTTCGTCGACGATGCTGACCACATCCTCGATCTGCATGTCCCGGCCGGTGAGGGTCGATTCCAGGACCACCCTGGCGGTGGAGGCGCCGATCACCGAGGCCAGTTGGCGCTCGATGTATTTCATCAGGTGCGCCGATGCCGGGCGGTGCGGGTGCAAACGGATGGCGTTGCGGCGTTCGTAATTCCGGAAAATGGTTTCCGAGCGTTCTTCACCCATGAACCGGTCGGTTAGCGCCTGGAGGTCGGATGTCAGTATTTCGCCCTGCCAGCTCTGATGCTGCGCGGTCTCCGCTTTGGGCTGCGGATCGTGGAAGAAGGAGGCAATCTGGATCTTCTCTCGGACACGTTGACGGGTCAGCATCGAAAGTACGATGTACACCAAAGTGTTGATGCCGAGGCTCCAGATAATGCCGTGACTGGTCTGGTCCAGCTCGGACCCGAACAGGGCAGTGGGGCGCGTCCAGTTCAGTCCCCAGATTCCCTGCTCAATCAGTGTGTCGTTGACCCAACCGGTGGTGGCCAGTGCCGGCAGTAGCAGGGTGTAACACCACATCAGGAAACCAAGGCCAAGGCCCCAGACGGCGCCCATGTAATTGCCCCGGCGCCAGATAATGCCGCCTACCAGCGCCGGCCCGAACTGCGCCGCTGCCGCAAATGACAGCAGGCCGAAGGCCGTCAGGCTGTAGTCTTCGCCGGCCATCCGATAAAAACCATAGGCGGTGAGCAGCACCACAAAGATAGCGACCCGGCGGATACTCAGGAGCAGGTAGCTGAGGTCCGTGCGCCGGTTCATGCCTGGTCGGAAAAATTTCAGCAGGGCCGGCATGATGATCTCGTTGCTGACCATGGTGGCAATCGCCACTGAGCACACGATTACCATGGCTGCAGCCGCTGACCCGCCACCGAGGAACGCCAGTATGGCCAGCCATTCCTCGCCTGCCATGATCGGCAGCTGCAGTATCAGGATGTCAGGATTTCCAGCAGAGGCCTCGGGCGACAGCAGGCCCGCAGCGGCAATAGGAAGCACAAAGGCGCTGGCTACGATCAGGTAGATCGGCATAGCCCAGCGGGCAATCTCGAAGTCCCGATGATCGGTATTTTCAACCACCATGACATGAAATTGCCGGGGCAGGCAGATGATCGCGAGCATGGCAATGAGTGTCTGGGTAATGAATGCCGGCGCTTCGATACCATCGGTGGTCAGGGTGCCGATCAGGTCGGCGTCCCGAGCCCGTTCAAACAGATCGCCAAACCCGCCATAGAGCCCGTAGCCAACGAACAGCCCCACAGCGACGAAAGCCACGAGCTTGATCAGTGATTCGAAGGCCACGGCCTGGATCATGCCCCGATGATGCTCGGTGGATTCCAGGTGTCGGGTACCGAACAGAACGGTAAAGACCGCCAGGGCAAGGGTGATGTACCACGCGGAGTCACTCCAGGCCGCCGTGCTCAGCTCTTCATAGCCTGTTCCGGTAGCCGAGAGCACGTTGAAGCCCATTGCAATGGCTTTCAGTTGCAACGCAATGTAGGGAACACTGCCGATCAGGGCAAAGGTTGCAATCATTGCGGCCAGGAGCTGGGATTTGCCATACCGGGAGGCGATGAAGTCGGCAATGGAGGTACTGTTATTGCGCTTGCTGATATAGATGATCCGGCGCAGCAAGGGCGCACCGAACACGAAGACCAGCAAGGGCCCGAGGTAGATGGGGAGAAACCCCAGACCCTCCTGGGTGGCGCGTCCAACGGCGCCGTAGAAAGTCCAGGAGGTGAAGTAGACTGCCAGGGAGAGTGCGTATATGTGCGTGCGTGCCAGGCGCCTGCGATATAACCCGGGGTGTTTGTCGCCGGCCCAGGCGATCACGAACAGGATCGAGATGTAGGTGATGGAAATGAGGACCAGCAGCCAGGCACTAATCATGGTTACGCGTTCCCGACAGTATCAGCAGGTTGGTGCATCACGCTAACGAGTTATCACTCGGCGCAGACGGTTTCATACAGGGGGTCTCCGGGCTCGAGCAGTTTAAGGTTATCCACTCGCGGGCTTCCGTCAGATCCCAGAGGTACCAGTTCCCGGGTCGCACAGTTAATGATGTGAACGCGATGAGAAACCGCGTCTGTCATCTTCTGCTCGAAGCGATAGAGGGTAAACCGGACGATGTCTTCGCTGCTGGTATCACGGCTGATACTTTTGGTGTCGACCGTGGAAAATGCGGTGACGTAAGGGAGCACGAAGGTCCATGGGCGCCACAGGATGCCGTCGGATTCGGTGCTCACAACCACCGCTTCGTCCGGCAGACGTGCTTCTTTCTGGTCGAACCAGGTGTATTCCATGTAAATGAGATAGCCGAGCATGCCCGCGCCGGCAAAAACGGGGATGATCCACTTCGGGGCTTTGTTTCGAGTGGCGGCGCGAATACCCAGTGCAATACCAGCAGCGCCAAGGCCGCAAACTACAGTAGCGACAAATGTCCAGAGCATATTATGACTTCCTCAAAAAAGAACGGGCTTCCTCATTGAGGAAGCCCGTTCAGTATCAACCTGTCAGTTCATCGAACAAATCAGGCTGAGATGTTGCTTAGTGGTCTTGAGCCTGACCGGCACCACGTGGGTAACGGACGCTTTCAACCAGTTCCTGAATCTCAACGGGCGGTTCTTCAGTTGCGTTGGATACAATGAAGGCTACCGCAAAGTTGACGATTGCACCAACCGCGCCGATTGACAGCGGGGAGATGCCCAGCACCCAGTTTTCAGGAGTGTCTGGCAGGTTAGCTGTACCCGGGATGAACAGCCAGCCCTTGTACACGAAGATGTATACCAGGGTGAACGTCAGACCGCTCAGCATACCAGCGATGGCACCGGTATTGTTCACGCGCTTGGAGAAGATGCCCATCATCAGCGCCGGGAACAGGGATGCTGCCGCGATACCGAAGGGCAGGGCAACGACCTGTGCCGCAAAGCCTGGAGGGTTCGCCCCAAGGTAGGTGGCAACAACGATCGCAACGGCCATCGATATCCGTGCTGCGAGCAGCTCGCCTTTCTCCGAAATCGCCGGATTAATGGAACCCTTGATCAGGTCGTGACTGACCGCCGAGGAGATCGCCAGCAACAGACCGGCCGCTGTGGACAGTGCTGCTGCGAGACCACCCGCTGCGATCAGACCGATGACCCAGCCTGGCAGGTTGGCGATTTCCGGGTTGGCCAGTACCAGGATATCCCGGTTAACGACCAGCTCATTGCCGTTCCAGCCGCGGGCTTCAGCCGTAGGCGCGAAGGCTTCGCTGTCGTTGTAAAGCTGGATACGGCCGTCTTCGTTCTTGTCGGTGAACTGGATAAGACCAGTTACTTCCCACTCCTTGATCCAGTTCGGACGCTCATCGTACTGGATGGGCTCCGCTGAGGTGCCGTCCGGGTAGATGGTGGTCATCAGGTTCAAGCGAGCCATGGAAGCAACCGCCGGCGCAGTCAGGTACAGCAGGGCGATGAATACCAGAGCCCAGCCTGCGGACCAGCGTGCGTCAGCCACCTTGGGTACGGTGAAGAAGCGGATGATAACGTGTGGCAGGCCTGCAGTACCGATCATCAGCGACAGGGTAAACAGAACCATGTTCAGTTTGTTGTCGATATCGGCGGTGTACTCATTGAAGCCGAGGTCGGTGATAACCTGGTTCAGCTTGCTGAGGATCGGCATGCCGGAATCCACGTGAGTCGAGAACAGACCCAGACCTGGAATCGGGTTACCGGTCAGCTGCAGAGAGATGAACACAGCAGGAATGGTGTAGGCAATGATCAGCACGCAGTACTGTGCCACCTGGGTGTAGGTGATACCCTTCATGCCACCCATAACTGCGTAGATGAAGACCACGACAGCCGCGATCATGAGGCCAACGGTGGAATCAACTTCCAGGAAGCGGGAGAAGGCAACACCAGCACCAGCCATCTGGCCGATAACGTAGGTAACAGACGCTACGATCAGGCAGATAACCGCTACGAGGCGGGCATTCTTGCTGTAGAAACGGTCGCCGATAAACTCGGGAACCGTAAACTTGCCAAACTTCCGCAGGTACGGAGCCAGCAGCATGGCCAGCAGAACGTAACCGCCAGTCCAGCCCATAAGGAAGGTGGAGTTGGCGTAGCCACCGGCAGCAATCAGACCTGCCATGGAGATAAACGATGCCGCGGACATCCAGTCGGCGCCGATTGCTGCGCCGTTGGTGATCGGATGAACACCGCCGCCGGCAACGTAGAAGTCACTCGTGCTTCCGGCCTTGGCCCAGATAGCAATTGCGATGTAGAGGAGGAATGAGCCCCCTACGAAAATGATGTTAATGGCAAATTGGCTCATTCGTTCTTACTCCTCGTGCACGCCGAATTTTTCATCGATCTTGTTCATGCGCCACGCGTAGTGGAAGATCAGAGCGATGAACGTGAGGATGGAACCTTGCTGGGCAAACCAGAAGCCCAGATCAGTACCACCAATCGGAATACCGGCAAGCATCGGACGGAGCAGAATTGCAAAGCCGTAAGATACCAGGGCCCAGACTATCAGGCTCCCGAATATCAGGCGCAGATTCGCCTTCCAGTACGCTTCAGCATCGTAGCTATGACCTGCTGACATAGGATCACTCCTGTTTTGTTGTTGTGGAGGTTGGGTGGGTTTTTGGTGAGGCACTTCTGTTAGAGAATTTATTATTCATATAAGTACTTCTCCGACTAGTTGTCCCTACTGACTTTACTGGTCAAGCGATTTATAGATATTGGCAAAAGGTCTAATTCTCAGTAATTTGGCGTGACGTCGGTCTATAAATGCGATGTTCCGCCAGGCATCGATTCAGAAACGATGCATGTTTTGCAGGCGCCGATGGTAATGGAGCTTGTCGTAAAGCCCTTTGAGAGTTTTTACCCCTTCCGACCGCGCCTTATTAAGTGCGACCAGGGTAAGTTCGGCTGTAGCGAGAGCATCGGAAGCGGCGTGGTGACGTTCGCTGACTTCAAGGCCGAAATAATCGGCCCAGTTGTCGAGTCCTTTGCCACCGGTCTTGGTGTTTGGAAAAAATGCAGGCATCAAGTCGGCCACGTCCATCCAGGTATGAGGCTGGGTATAGCCAAGCTGCGCCTTCAGGGTCTTTTCCAGAAATTTTTGATCGAACGCCGAGTGGTAGGCCAGGATAGGGTCGCCGTTCATCCACTCAAGAAGATAAAGAAGGGCATCCTCGATTTCGTGCCCCTGGGTCAGCGCCTCGGGCCCGATCCCGTGAATGAGCACGGTTTCGCGGATGTCGAGCTCCGGACGCCTGAGAATCAGGTCGAACTGGTCGCCCAGATGGATAATGCCGCCGCGGATGGCGACGGCCCCGATAGCGATCACCTCGTCCTTGGAGGGGTTCAGTCCCGTGGTTTCAAGATCCAGCACGATCAGACGGCAGTCCGTAAGCAACTGTTCTCCTGGCGTTTTCGGGTTGGGCAGATTGCCAGGATCGTGGCTGCCGATTTTTCCGCCCCGGCGATGCTCAATCCATTGTTTGATCTGTTCCAGCATGTCTCGCGCCTGAAGGTCAGAGTTGGTAGGTAACTTCGAGTTTTTGTTGCAACCGCTGCGCCTGCCTGAAAGATTCCCGCAGGATTCGACGGTCGAGTGGGTTCAGATCGTCGGGATCGATGTAGTTGGTGAGCTCCTCTCCCTTTGCCAGCATTTCCTGGTGGGCCCGCATGCGGATCGCCTGGATCAGGCTATAACCTTCCTTCCAGGCGTTGGCATCTTTCGGATCGAAGACGCCCTTTTTCGCCAGCTCATCCATGCGCTCCAGCGTGTTCGCGGTCTCAACGCCATTCGCCAGGGCGAAAACCCGCACTGCCTCAACAAACGGCGCCAGGCCCTGACGCTTGAGGTCCAGTGAGTGCTTGTTGCCCTCGGATATATAGCGGAAATTGCGGAACATGGTGAGCGGCGGCTTCCGCTGGAACGCATTCCCGGCAAGCATTTTCTGGAACAGGGCGTTTTTCCGGATCCGCGTGAGGATCTTGTCCAGAAGATCGTTCAGCGGCTCGGTTGGACCGTAGATAGCCCTCATATCAAGAAAAATTGAGGAATACACCAGGTTCTGGGGTGTGGAGGCATCAATGAACCGGATAAACCAGTCGTCCCACTCCTTGTCGCTCAAGCAGAGTTTCGGGTTACTGGCCATGATGTTGCCCTTGCACAGGGTGAAGCCACATTCGGCCAGTTCGTCGTTTACCTTTCGCGCAAAGGGCAACAGCTTTTCCCGGACCTGTTCGGCGGTCATCCCTTCCGGCGTCTGGAACAGTATGCCGTTGTCCTGGTCGGTCAGCAGGGTCTGCTCCTGGCGGCCCTCGCTGCCAAACGTCAGCCAGGTGAAGGGAATGCCCGGGTCGTTCTTCTTGATGTTCAGTTCCAGGACCCGTCTGACGGTTACATCATTGAGCGTGGTGATGATCTTGACCACCTGCCCGGAGTCGGCGCCGTGGGCGAGCATCGCATCCACCAGGCGTGATACGTCTGTTCGCAGGCTGACCAGGGTGCGCAGGTGGGTGGCCGTGC
Organism: Marinobacter sp. L-80; assembly: GCF_056859395.1. NCBI lineage: Bacteria > Pseudomonadati > Pseudomonadota > Gammaproteobacteria > Pseudomonadales > Marinobacteraceae > Marinobacter > Marinobacter sp. L-80. The sequence goes on along the minus strand of NZ_JBSXOI010000071.1, from coordinate 95,724 downwards.
CAATGGTGCGGGCAAGGTTTACCAGGTCCACGCGCTGCAGGGAGAACAGGTCTCGTTCCGAAACCACGCCAATCAGTTTACGGTCATCGTCGATGACGCAAAGATGCGCAAAATGATGCTCCGCCATCAGCATGGCAGCTTCGAACGCATCCGCATGGGAGGGAAGGCAGCAGGGATTCTTGGTCATTACCTGCTGTATGGGTGTATCCAGGGGGCCGGTGCCCTCGGCGATCATGGTGCGAAGGTCCCGCAGTGTGAAAATGCCGGTCGGGATACGGTTTTCATCGGTAACGATAATGCTGCCGACGTTGTTTTCGTGCATTCGGGCCACGGCTTTACGCACCGGCAGATCGGGCGAGCAGACAATCGGATTGCGCAGGGCATAGCGTTCAAGTGGCGTATCGAGGGACGTGCTGGACCCGATTGAGGCCATGGCACTTGACTGTATGCGCCGGTTCACCTGATCGAGCAGGCTGCTGACGCCCCGCAGGCAAAAATCCCGGAAAGGTTCGCTTTCAGCAAAGAGTGTAACGAACGCTGTCTGCCCGATGCTGAGGCAGAAGGTGTCGCCGTCTGCCCGATGCAGGGTTCTGGTTGGCCGTTCGCCGATCATGGCGGCGAGGGGAAAGCACTCGCCTTGGCTGATCTCGAAGGTCGTTTCCGTGCGGTCTTCTTTGTCGTTGTGGCGCTCGCCACGAATCCGCCCCTGTTTGACCACGTAAAATCGTTTAACGACATCCTGATCCGGAGACAGCACGATATCGCCATCGGCGTAGAACTGGATGGAGGCGTTCTCCGCGAAATGCGCAAGATGGGAGTCATCCATGCTGGAGAAAGGCGCGTGTTCCCGCAAAAACGTCATGATGGCGCGGATGTTCTGCGGGCGGTCATTTTCCTGGTGCGCTGAGGCCATGTCCGTCGTCACTCGCTGGTTATTATTGTCCGTCTGAAGTGTAGTGTAGCCAAAGCATCTGTTGCCCTACGATTTTGGTCGCAATAAGTCTGACATAGATCAGTTTTCTTTAAGGCCGGTTACCCAGGTGGTAAAGTCGGTCTCTGAAACAGGTCATTAATTGTAACGCCATGACTACCAAAGAAGAGCGCCTCAGCTTCCTTGAGGAAATGAAAGACGTCCGGCGTATCCGCAAGCCCAACCGGGCCGAGGTGACAACGCCCCGGGAACTGACGCCAGGTCATCTGGAACGTCAGCGGGCGGCTGTTGAAAAGCCCGCGCGGGACACCAATCCCCTGACTTCCGACATGGTAGAGCCGCTTACGGCCCACGATATCCTGAGCTGGCAGCGGCCAGGCATCCAGCACGGCGTATTTCGAAAGCTCCGGCTGGGCCAGTATCCGATCGAAGCGCGCCTTGATCTGCACCGTATGACCGTTGAGCAGTCCCGTCGCGAAGTCTTCAGGTTCATCGGTGATTGCGTGCGCTATGGCCTGCGGTCGGTCATCATTCTTCATGGCAAGGGCGAGCGTAATCCTGATGGTATCGCCCAGTTGAAAAGCTACCTCGCCAAATGGTTGCCGGAGCTGGACGATGTCCTGGCCTTTCATTCGGCCCAGAAACACCATGGTGGTACGGGGGCTGTTTATGTCATGGTGCGAAAGAGTGACCGGGATAAGCAGCATAATCGTGAACTCCACGGCAGCCGTTAGGGCTGCCAATCCCAGGTATTCCTTAACACGAGCCGCGGTGGCGGCTGAACGGAGGTTATCGTCGTGAAAAAAGCTGTATTGGTTGTATTCGCCGTACTGGCACTGGCGGGCTGTAAGGATCGAGTTATCTGGAACGACAACGGCAAGGTTGAAGAGGCCACAACGGATCGGGAGGTCTGGGACTCAAACGGCAAGATGGAGTCCGGCGAACGCAAGATCTGGGTTAACAAGGATGGCGAAGAAGTCGTCAGATAGGACTCTGGTATCTGCCATAGGGGTAGCGACAATAATAAAGCCGGAAACAACACCGGAGACAGGTAAAGGAGAGGGTTGGGATGGCCGTGAGCCTGACAGTCAATGGCGACGAGCGGTCGCTGAACATTGAAGGGGATACGCCTCTTCTATGGGTATTGCGTGATGAGCTGGGGCTCAAGGGAACTAAATTCGGTTGCGGCGCGGGCCTCTGTGGTGCCTGCACAGTTCACCTGAACGGGCAGCCTGTGCGCTCCTGCTCGACACCGGTCGAAATGGCCGCGGGTGGTGATGTGGTTACGATTGAAGGCCTGGGGGAGGGAAGTCGTCTTCATGCACTGCAGGATGCCTGGATAGAACACGGCGTTCCTCAATGCGGCTACTGCCAGTCGGGCCAGATCATGAGTGCGGCCCACCTTCTGGCCAGCAATCCGGCGCCTTCACGTGAGGAAATTGTTGCGGCCATGACAGGCAATCTTTGCCGATGCGGCACCTACTCGCGGATCATTGCAGCCGTGGAATCCGTCGTCGCTGATACGTCAGACGGCGCTCAGGGAGGGGCCGCATAACATGGCGATGAATCGACGAAATTTCCTCAAGGTCAGTGCCGGGGCCTCCGGGAGCCTCATGGTTTCAATAACGTTGCCGGGCTGCGCGGGAATCCAGACGGGGTATGAGCCGGACACGGGCGAATGGCGTCCCGATGCCTGGCTGGAACTGACTGCCGATGATGAAGTCTTCTTCACCCTGGCCCGGGTCGAAATGGGGCAAGGAACTTACACCGGGTTGACCACTTTGATTGCCGAAGAGCTGGAAATCCAGCCGGAGCGGATCACCCCACGCTTTGCACCTGTGGCGCCGGAGTATCGAAATCCTCTGTACAAGCTTCAACTGACAGGCGGTAGCACCAGTGTTGCGACCAGTTGGGAGCCGCTTCGAACGGCCGGAGCGGAAGCCCGGCAAATGCTGGTTATGGCGGCAGCACGTGTATGGAACGTCGAAGCAACCGAATGTCGCGCCAGTGAAGGCAGGGTGGTGCACCCGAACGGTATCGACTCCATGGCCTATGGCCAGTTGGTTGAGTTGGCCGCCAAAGAAGTGCTGCGTGGTGACATAGCGCTCAAGCCGCAGAGCGAATGGAAATACATTGGCAAGCAGCGAGGCAAACTCGATGCCCGGGCGAAGTCCACGGGAACCGCAGTTTACGGGATTGATGTCGATCTTCCGGACATGGTGTACGGCGTTGTTTCACGCTCTCCCCGACGCGGCGGCCGCGTTCGGGACTTCAACGCTGATCAGGTCCGTGCAATGACGGGTGTGCTTGATGTTTTTGAGATCGAGCGTGGCGTGGCCGTTGTTGCCGACAAATACTGGCGTGCCCGGAAGGCTCAGGACGCGCTCAAGATAGACTGGGATTTTTCGGATGCCGTGTCTCTGTCTACGGGCGACGTGTTCGACTCCTACCGCGCCGCCGCCGATGACGATCCCGGAGAGTCCGAGCGTAGTGAGGGCAGTTTTGCCAGTTCCATGGAGGAGGGCGACCGGGTGGTGGAAGCGGAATATGCCCAGCCCTACCTGGCCCACGCGACATTGGAGCCCATGAGTGCCACGGCCTGGTACCGAGAGGACGGCATGGAGGTGTGGGCCCCTACACAGGCGCCGGACCTTGGCCGGATAGCAGCAGCCCGGGTGACCAATCTTGGCCCCGACGATATCACTATCAATACGACCTTTCTCGGCGGCGGTTTTGGCCGTCGACTGACTCAGGACTATATCGAAGAAGCGGCGGCAGTGGCCTATCGGGTCGGACGGCCGGTTAAGGTCATCTGGTCCCGTGAAGAGGACACCCGTCACGATCTCTATCGCCCTGCCATGCTGCACCGTATGAAAGCCAGCCTGTCTGGTGCTGAGCTGACGGGCTGGCATCACCAGATTGTTGGTCCTCAGATCCTGGACTGGTATGTCCGCAATGCGGCCCCTGCCCAGTATCCCTGGGCGCCAAAATTCATGTACGACACACTTGGCTCAGTCGGGCTAATGGCCGAAGGCATTGCCACGCCGAAAGATCACTCCGCGATTGAGGGGGCTATCGAATACCCCTACCGGGTCCCCAATATTGATATCCGTCATACCCACACCGATCCCGGCATTCCGATTACCTGGTGGCGTTCGGTAGGTTTTTCCCACAACGGGTTTGCCGTCGAAACTTTCATGGACGAACTTGCCCATGAGGCAGGTGAGGATCCTTACCAGTTCCGTCGTCGCCTTATTGCCCACGAGCCGAGGCACCTTGAAGTGCTTGACCGGGTTGCCAGGCTGGCCGACTGGCAGTCGCCTGTGCCAGAAGGGCGGGCCCGGGGGCTCGCCCTGTTCCGGAGTTTCGGAACGTACGTTGCCCAGGTGGTGGAAGCCGGAGTCGAGAATGGTGCGATCCGGGTATACAAGGTCACCTGTTCGGTGGACTGCGGCCAGGTCGTTAACCCCCGTATCGTGGAGGACCAGATCGAGGGCGGTATCCTGTTTGGGCTGACCGCGGCACTTTATGGAGAAATCACGCTGGAGAATGGCGAGGTCCAGCAGAGCAATTTCCACGACTACCCCCTAATGAGGCAGTACGAGCGTCCTGAGGTATTGGTGGATATTGTTGCAAGCAGCGAGTCGCCGACCGGAGTCGGCGAGCCTGGCGTGCCGCCGGTGATCCCGGCCCTGGGTAATGCCCTGTTTGCGCTCAATGGAAAGCGGCAGCGTAGCCTGCCATTGAGAGCCAATGCCTGATTCAAGCGTCGCCTATTCGGTCGCTACTGGCCGCCAGACCGTATTAGACAGAATGTCTCACTGGCTGGCGGAAGGTCAGAGAGCCTGGCTTTGCACCATAGTGGACACCTGGGGCTCCTCGCCGCGTCCGGTCGGCTCCTGGCTGGCGATTGCAGAATCCGGTCACTGGAGCGGGTCGGTGTCCGGTGGCTGTCTGGAAGAGGATCTGCTCCGGCGCACAGCGGAAGACGGGCCGGAACATCCGGTTTTCGTTGATTATGGAATCACCGATGATGACCGGGATCATTTCCAGCTGCCTTGCGGTGGCCGGATACGGCTTCTGATTGAACCCTTCCGGGGCCAGATGGGTCTCGATCACGTTCAGGCATTGGCGGCTGCCTTGCGCGATCGCGAACCGGTGGTTCGTCGCGTGCCGATAAACGGGGCTCCGACGCTGGAGCATTCTGTCTCCCGGGCCGGTAACGCGGTCCACTTCGACGGTGAACAGCTTCTTCATGCTTTGCAGCCCGAGTGCCGGCTGTTGCTGATCGGTGCGGGCGAAGTCGCCCGTTACGTTTTTGAATTCGCGACCGCGGCGGATTTTGCTGTCACCCTCTGTGAGCCGAGGGAGGCCTTCGCCGCCGGCTGGAGTTTTGAAGGGATTCCCCTGGACCGGCGCCTGCCCGATGATCTGATTTCGACACAGTTTGGCGACGCCTGGTCCGGTATTCTGGCCCTCGCCCATGATCCGCGCATCGACGATATGGGGTTGCTTGCAGCTCTTCACTCCAGTGCCTTTTACATAGGCGCAATGGGGTCGAAAAGAACTTCGGAAGCCCGGCGGGAACGATTGGCATCTCTGGGGCTTGAAAAAGAGGCACTCGAACGCCTGCGAGCTCCCATTGGTGTTGATATTCCGAGCAAGACACCGGCAGAAATTGCTGTCTCCATTGTCGCCGATCTGATTGCCGCACGGCATCATTTGCGAGGAGCTGGTTCGTCCCTATAATGGCGCCCATGGGAGTGTCCCAAGCGCTCTGAAACCCGGGAGAGAACTCGTGTTTGATGTAACCCGATACGCCGTCGCCGCGGATGCGATTGTGCAAGCCGGTCGATTCCTGTACCAGCAGGGTTGGTCGCCCGCAACCAGCAGTAACTATTCTGCCCGCATCGATGCCGAACACATCGCCATTACTGTTTCAGGCCGTCACAAGGGGCAGCTGGGGGCGGGTGATGTCATGGTGGTCGATCTGGCCGGCCGGCCGGTACAGAGCGACTGTCGCTCCTCTGCAGAAACAAGGCTGCATACGGTGCTGTATGAGGTCTTTCCCGAGGTGGGCGCGGTTCTGCATACCCACTCGGTGAAGGCAACGGTGCTCAGTCGTCTGCTTGAGCCCGGCCAGCCACTGGCGCTGGAAGGCTATGAGCTGCAGAAGGCGTTTACCGGCGTTGAGACCCACGAATCAGTCCTGACGGTTCCGGTGTTCGACAACACCCAGGACATCGACGCGTTGGCGGAGCAAACTCGCGAATGGTTCCGGGAGCATCCGGAACAGCCAGGCTACCTGATTCGTGGCCATGGCCTGTACACCTGGGGCAAAACCATGGCCGATTGCCTGCGCCATGTCGAGGCCTTTGAATTCCTGTTTGAATGTGAGCTTGAAACCATGAGGGTTCGCCCATGACTACCCTGAGTATTTTCGACCAGAGCCAGCCCGAAAAGGCACGCAAAGTGACCGGGAATCCTGAAGAAATACGGGAGCTTCTGGCCCGCCACGGTGTGCGCTATGAGCAGTGGCCAACGAAAGATCTGCCGGCTGACGCATCCCAGGAAGACATCCTTGAGGCCTACAGCGAGGAAGTCTCGAAACTGAAGCACGAATGTGGTTTTCAGACCGCGGATGTGATCAGCCTGAACCCGGACAATCCGCAGAAAGACGCGTTCCGGCAAAAGTTTCTGGATGAGCACACCCACAGTGAAGACGAAGTTCGTTTCTTTGTCCGTGGCCAGGGTCTGTTTTACCTGCACTTCGGCAACGAGGTTTTCGCCGTGCTGTGCCAGAAAAACGATCTGATCAGTGTGCCCGATGGCACTCGTCACTGGTTTGATATGGGCCCGGAGCCTGCGTTTACCTGCATTCGCCTGTTCACCAACCCCGAGGGCTGGGTGGCGGACTTTACCGGTGAAGACATCGCCGGTCGCCTGCCTCGCTATGAGGCGCTGGCAGGAGCGGCCGAATGATCCGGGTTGTGCTCACGGATATCGAAGGCACCACCAGCTCTATTTCGTTTGTGCACGATGTCCTGTTTCCCTATGCCAGCGAGCACCTGCCGCGTTTTGTCCGTGAACAGCATCAGGACAGCCCGGCTGTGTCTGAGCAACTGGACGCAGTGGCCGAGGTTTCAGGCGTTGCGCGTGAGGATGTCGAAGGGCTGATCCAAGTGCTTGAAACCTGGATCAGGGAAGACCGCAAGGAAACCTCTCTTAAGACGCTGCAGGGCATGGTCTGGGAGCAGGGATATCAGCAGGGAGAGCTGAAAGGTCACATCTATGCTGACGCAGCCGACTACCTTCAACGCTGGCATGATCGGGGGCTGCGTTTGTTCGTATATTCATCAGGTTCGGTGAAAGCCCAGAAGCTGATTTTCGGTTTTACCACGGAAGGCGATTTTACGCCGTTTTTCTCGGGCTATTTCGATACCCGTATCGGTGGCAAGAAAGAGACCGTTTCATACCGGAATATTCTGTCTGAGTTGGGCGTCGAGGCCTGCACGGTGCTGTTCCTGTCTGATGTGGAAGCTGAACTGGAGGCAGCCGAGGAAGCCGGCATGCAAACTGCCTGGCTTGTTCGCGAGGGAGATCTGCCGGAAACCGAACGTTTCGTTGCCAGTGATTTTGCGGAGGTCGATACCCTGCTGCAAAAGCGCTAGGCCCGGGGCTTTTTAACGCCATCGCAGGAGGAATGAATGCCCGGAACCGGAATTTGCAGAATCTTTGCGCCGGTTCTCGCCGTGCTTATTGCCGGTTGCGACCCGTTCTCGGATGCGCGTCCCATGATGGACGAGTATGTGGAGCGGGTGGCCCGCGTGTTGGAAGCCGATCCCGAGTTTTCTGACATTCCCTCCGCCAGCCAGCTTCCCCGCCGCCGTGACCGTGTGCTGACCATGCCCGAACTGGACATGGGAATGCTCGATTTTCTATCGCTCTACGGCTGTGAACTCCAGTACGTTGTTGGTGAGAAAAACTCGGTGATGGGGCGGGTTATGCAGCCCCTGAACCGCCTTCGTTATGAAATCCGGTTTATCGAAGCGGCCAGGGACTGTCTGCCGGATATAGAAGATGAGGAGTTCGCCGAAGAGCTTGTCGGTGGTATCGAGAGCAAGCTTGAATCCCTGCCCATTGCTATCTGGAATGCCACCTGGGGCGTCGAAGAAATCGAAAAGCTGTTTACCCTGGCCAAGGGCTACTATCCCGTCGCGCCAGAGGGCAATCCGGTGTCTGATCTCGCCCTTGATATCGACAGCCTGAACGCAGCAGTGGCCCGTTTGTACTCTGAAGATCTGGCGGTTTCCCTCGACTTTGCCGGCGACGTTCATCAGCGCTGGCAGGCAGAATACCGCGCCGGTCAGTTGATCAACAGCGCGCTTCTTCTGACTGCAAGGCTGAAGGACGGGACGGCATTGCTCAGGCAGAGAATTGAAGGCAAGCCTCTGTGTATTAACGGCCAGCCGAACAACCAGTCGGATATTGTTCAGAGTATGTTTTTCAGTATTTATATCGAAAAGATCCAACCCTATATGAGCACTGTGACCCAGGGACGGGTGGCGCTCATCGAGCCGTTCGAGCAGTTGGCGGAAATGCAGCGGGCGGTCATGCCAGAAAGTTTCGCCGGCTGGTATGAGCGGCATCTCTCACAGAGCGCCGAGGCCAGCCTGTGGCGGGAACTGGACGTGGCCATGATGGCTCACACCAAAGCATGGCAGGAATTACTGGGCCAGTGCGGATTGCGCCCGGGAGCCTGACCCTCATTCAGCGCTGGCTTTCCGGCGTCACCCTCAGAATCTCTTCCACCGTTGTCTGGCCGGCGGCCACTTTCTGTGCACCACTCAAGCGCAGGGATTTCATGCCTTCCTTGTAGGCATCCAGCCTCAGCTGCTCCAGCTCGCAATGATCGGTGATCTGTCGTAGCAATGCGCCTGACAGCGTCATAATTTCATAAACCCCTGCGCGGCCAAGATACCCTGTGTTCCGGCATTCCAGGCAACCCACGGGCTGATAGAACTGCTTTGGAACCGGCGCTTTCCAGGGCCGGGTGAGGGTCTGCCACGCCTGTTCGTCCGCGGGCCCGGGCGCCTTGCAATGGGGGCACAGAGTTCGGGCAAGCCGTTGTGCCATCACGCCCAGTACCGTTGCCCGAATCAGGTAAGGCGGAATGCCCAGTTCCATCATCCGGGTGATCGCACTCGGGGCGTCATTAGTATGCAGGGTCGATAGCACCAGGTGGCCTGTCAGGGCAGCCTGCACGGCCATTTCCGCCGTTTCCAGGTCGCGGATCTCGCCGATCATGATGATATCCGGGTCCTGACGCAGCAGCGCCCTTACGCCGGCTGCAAAGGTCAGGTCGATATTGGTCTGAACCTGCATCTGGTTGAACGCCGGCTCCACCATTTCGATGGGATCCTCGATGGTGCAGACGTTCAGCTCGGGCGATGCAATCTGTTTCAGGGTCGAATACAGGGTCGTGGTCTTGCCGGAGCCAGTGGGCCCGGTGACAAGGACGATGCCGTGCGGGCGGGATGTGATTTCCTGCCAGCGCTGGCGGTCTTCCTTGCCGAATCCCAGTTGCTCGTAGGACTTCAAAAGCACGTCTGGATCAAAGATCCGCATGACCATCTTTTCGCCAAAGGCAGTCGGCATGGTGGCCAGACGCAGTTCCACCTCCCGGTTGTCGGGTTTGCGGGTCTTGATACGACCGTCCTGGGGGCGGCGTTTTTCCGCCACATTCAGGCGACCGAGGATCTTGAGGCGACTGGTCACCGCCACGCCCACATGCTCGGGGAACTCATAAACGTTGTGCAGAACGCCGTCGATCCGGAACCGGACCTGGGTGACCGTGCGGCGGGGCTCTATGTGAATATCCGAGGCGCGCTGGTCGAAGGCGTACTGGAGCAACCAATCGACAATCTTGACGACGTGCTGGTCATTGGCGTCCGGGTGTTCGCTGGCGCCAAGATCGAGCAGCTGCTCGAAATTCTGGTTGCCGGCAACGCCCGGGCCCTGGCTGCCGCTGGCCTTGCTGACGGAATTGGCGAGCTGGTAGAACTCCACGGTGTACCGGCGGATATCCTCGGGATTGGCGACAACGCGCCGGATATCCTTGCGAACGGCCTGTTGAAGGTTCTGCACCCAATCGCTCTTGAAAGGTTCTGTGCTGGCGATCAGCACCTCATCGGCTCCGATCTCAACGGCCAGGATGCCATGGCGCTGCGCAAAGGCGTAAGACATCACCCGGGCAATGGCGGGTGTGTCGATCTTGAGGGGATCAATATGGTAATAGGGTTGCCCCGCCCAGTCGGCCAGCCAGTGAGTCAGCCGATCCAGATCCAGGGTACGACCGCTCTTCTGGCTGGTCAGCGCGGCAATCGCCACCAGTTCCAGCGGGTGGCGCCTGCCTTTCTGTCCGTCGCCGGTTGCCGCGCCCAGGTTGGCCGACAACACCCGCTCTGCGTCTTCCTGGCTGATTTCCCCGCTGGTAACAAGCGCGGTGCAAACATCTCTCAGGGTCAGGGTACTTCTGGGCGGCGCGGGTGGCCGCTGCACCGTTCCGGAGTTGCTTGTGTCAGCCATAGAGGGTCAGTTCCAGGTCTTCAGGGTGTGTTTCCGTCTGCCACCGGCCGGTTCACCTTCAGGTGAATCATGGCAACAGTGAACAACAGGAAGGTCAGTACCGTCAAAATGACCGGCCCCGGGGCGCCTTCGCTCAGCCATGCCGAAACAACGGCCTGAGTGAAGTAGAAGATCACCACGAAGGACATCCAGATATAGCCCCGATTGTGACCGCGAAAGACCGTGACCGCAAAGGGCAGAAGCGGGACCAGTTTCACCGCCAGCATCAGGGGTATTGAAACACCCTCGACGGGAGCCGGGTAGAACGTGGTAATCAGCAGGGTGGCAAGCACGCCGATGTAAAGGGCGATCGTCGCCCGCACAGTGATGCGGGCCTTCGGGTTGTTCAGCATAGTGTGTTCCGGAGTCGGTAAGTGTAAAGCAAAGTACGTCCTGCGCCCGGTCGCGTATCAGTCAGCGAGTTTCAGCGCCAGTCGCGCCAGACGTTCGCCGAAGGCCTGGCACAGGGCTTTCTCATGCGTGCTCAGGGGTTGCTGTTCGCCGGTTCCGGCCCAGTGGGTAGGGCCGTAGGGTGTGCCACCGGTGTCCGTTTCGCCGAGACTCTTCTCCGAGTAGGGGAGACCACAGACCACCATGCCATGATGCAGCAGCGGCATCATCATGGTCATGAGAGTCGTTTCCTGCCCGCCATGGAGGCTGCCGGTAGAGGTAAACGCGCCCGCCGGTTTGCCTTCCAGGGTTCCGCTCAGCCAGAGGTCGCCGGTCGTGTCGAGGAAATGCTTCAGGGGCGCTGCCATGTTGCCAAAGCGGGTGGGGCTGCCGATGGCCAGGCCGGCGCAATTTGCGAGATCGGATTTGCTGGCGTAAGGCGCTCCAGAGTCCGGAACTGCGGGCAGGGACGCTTCCGTGTCCGGTGAAACCGGCGGTACCGCCCGCAACCTCGCTTCCATGCCTGTTACCCGGGCCACGCCACGACCAATCTGGCTGGCCAGCTCCGCAGTCTGGCCTGTGCGGCTGTAAAATAGCACGAGAACATAGGGCAATTGATCGGACATCTTCAGAGATCCTTCTGATCTGGCTGGAGGAGATTGTTGGGCGTTACAGGATCGAGAGAACGTTTTCCGGTGGCCGGCCAAGTGCTGCTTTGCCGTTGGCGGTCACAATCGGTCGTTCAATCAGTTTCGGTGTTGCTACCATCGCGGCGATGAGTTGTTCGTCGCTCAGGTCGGGGCTGTTCAGGCCCTGTTCTTTATACTCTTTTTCTTTCGTGCGCATCAGTTCGCGGGGGCGAAGATCCAGTGCGTTCAGGATATCCTTGAGCTCCTGCTCTGTCGGTGGTGTTTCCAGGTAGCGTATAATCTCTGGCTCAATTCCCCGTTCGGTAAGCAGTTCAAGGGTTTGGCGGGATTTCGAGCAGCGAGGGTTGTGGAAAATCCGGGTGGGTTCTGTCATCTTCGTGCCTGATTGTCTGAATGGAGTCCACGATTTCTGTGGCCGGTAGTCTAACAGGAGGTTTTCCAGTGCAGTACCCTGATTCTGTCCGTAGGCGTTCCGGCCTGCGTGTTCTGGCCGTGGCGCTGCTCATTCTGGCGATGTCCGGCTGCCAGAAAATCGAGCTTGAGCGGGCAGAAGGCACAAAACTGAACTGGGACACCTTGCGCGGCCAGTGGGTGTTGGTTAACTACTGGGCGGAGTGGTGCAAACCGTGCCTCGAAGAAATTCCCGAGCTCAATGAGCTGGACAAGGCGCCCGACATTACCGTACTCGCCGTCAATTTTGATGGGGTGCGGGGCGACGCATTGGTCGAACTGGGCGAGCGTATGGGCATTGAATTTACCATGCTGGCGGACGATCCAGGGCCGGGTTTCGGCTGGAAATTACCGGTCGCGCTGCCTGCCACTTTTCTGGTTAATCCGGGCGGCGATCTGGTAGAGACCCGTTTTGGACCCCAGACCGAAGAAGAACTCCGGGCCGTGATCGGCGGTTGAGCCGGCCGCCCCAACTGAATTACACAGCAGGAATAACCTGACGTTATGTCGCAGACTTTTGTACACCTCCGCGTCCATTCCGAATACTCCATGGTGGATGGCCTGGTCAGGGTTAAACCGCTGATCAAGCGCGTTGCCGAGCTGGGCATGCCGGCTGTTGGCCTTACCGAGCAATCCAACATGTGCTCGCTGGTTCGCTTTTACAAGGCGGCCATGGGCGCGGGCGTCAAGCCCATCATTGGCGCCGATCTGTGGCTGGAAAATCCGGACGAGCCCGAGAATCCGTTCCGCATTACGCTGTTGGCGCGAGATAACGACGGTTATCTCAACCTCACCGAAATCATTTCCCTGGGGTATACCGAGGGGCAGCGGTTTGGCAAGCCGATCATCCAGCGCAAGTGGCTTGAGGCTCGGCCGAACGGTTTGATTGCGCTCTCTGGTTCTAGAATGGGCGATGTGGGCAAGGCTTTGATGGCGGGCAAACCGGAACTGGCCCGCGAGCGCGCCCGTTACTGGATGGATTTGTACCCGGATAGCTACTACCTCGAGTTACAGCGCACCGGTCGTCCAGGAGACGAAGACTGCCTGCACCTGAGTGTTGAGCTGGCCGGTGCTCTTGGCCTTCCGGTGGTTGCCACTAACGATGTGCACTTCCTGGAGGCGGAAGACTTTGAGGCTCACGAGGCCAGGGTCTGTATCGGTGAGAGTCGTACCCTGGATGATCCGCGCCGTGATCGCCGGTTCAGTGACCAGCAGTACCTGCGCAGCGCCGATGAGATGATCGAGCTGTTCAGCGACATCCCGGAAGCAATCGAGAACACCGTGGAGATTGCCCGGCGTTGCTCGGTGAAGGTTCGGATGGGTGAGTATTTCCTGCCCAATTACCCGATTCCCGATGGCATGACCATGGACGACTATTTCCGGAAGGTCTCCGAGGAGGGGCTGGAAGAGCGGCTGGCCAAGACCCTCAGCAAGGACGATCCGGAATACGATGCCAAACGCGAGGCCTACTACAAGCGCCTGAACTTCGAGCTGGATATCATCATCCAGATGGGGTTCCCGGGCTACTTCCTGATCGTGATGGACTTCATCAAGTGGGCCAAGAACAACGGTGTGCCCGTGGGGCCGGGCCGGGGTTCCGGTGCCGGCTCGCTGGTGGCCTACGCCCAGCTGATCACTGACCTGGATCCACTAGAATATGACCTGCTGTTCGAGCGGTTCCTGAACCCGGAACGGGTTTCCATGCCCGACTTTGACGTCGACTTTTGCATGGAGGGCCGGGACCGGGTGATCGAATACACCGCCCAGAAATACGGTCGAGAGGCGGTGTCGCAGATCATTACCTTCGGCACCATGGCCGCGAAGGCGGTTGTGCGGGATGTTGCCCGGGTGCAGGGCAAATCCTATGGCCTGGCCGACAAGCTGTCCAAAATGATCCCGTTCGAGCCGGGCATGACCCTGGAGAAGGCTCTGGAGCAGGAGCCACAGCTGGTCGAGTTTCTTGAGAACGACGAGGAAGCCCAGGAAATCTGGGAAATGGCCCTGAAGCTCGAGGGCGTGTGCAGGAACGCCGGTAAACACGCCGGCGGCGTGGTGATCGCGCCTACCAAGATCACCGATTTTTCGCCCCTGTACTGCGACGACGAGGGCGGAAGCCTGGTGACCCAGTTTGACAAGGGCGACGTGGAAGACGCCGGCCTGGTGAAGTTCGACTTCCTGGGCCTGCGGACGCTTACGATCATCAAGTGGGCGCTGAACATGATCAATCCGCGCCGGGAAAAGAAGGGCATGCAGCCGCTCGACATCAACGAGATTCCGCTGGATGACGTGCCCTCGTTCGACATGCTCAAGAAAGCGGAAACCACGGCGGTGTTCCAGCTGGAATCCCGGGGCATGAAAGACCTGATTCGCCGTCTCCAACCGGACTCCCTCGAAGACATGATCGCCCTCGTGGCCCTGTTCCGGCCGGGGCCGCTGCAATCGGGCATGGTGGACGACTTTATCGACCGTAAGCACGGCCGCCAACCCATGTCCTTCCCGCATCCGGATTACCAGTACGAAGGCCTCAAGCCGGTTCTGGAGCCCACCTACGGGGTTATCCTGTACCAGGAGCAGGTCATGCAGATCGCCCAGGTGATGGCCGGTTATACCCTTGGTAATGCGGACATGCTGCGACGCGCCATGGGCAAGAAAAAGCCCGAGGAAATGGCCAAGCAGAAGCAGTTTTTCCTGGATGGCTGTGAGCAGAACGGGATCAACACGACCCTGGCCGAAAACATCTTTGACCTGGTAGAGAAGTTTGCCGGCTATGGCTTCAACAAATCCCACTCCGCCGCCTATGCACTGGTGTCCTACCAGACACTCTGGCTGAAAGCCCATTACCCGGCAGAATTCATGGCCGCGGTACTGACTGCCGATATGCAGAACACCGACAAGGTGGTCACGCTGGTGGAAGAGTGCCGGAACATGAAGCTGGATCTTCTGGTGCCAGACGTCAGCCGTTCGGAATACACCTTTACCGTCAACGACGAAGGCCAGATTGTTTATGGCCTCGGTGCTATCAAAGGCCTGGGCGAGGGCCCGATTCAGAGCATCGTGGAAGGTCGTGGCGATGGCGAGCCCTATCAGGATATTTTCGATTTTTGCCGACGCATTGACCTGAAAAAGGTCAACAAGCGCGCCATGGAAGCGCTGATCCGGTGCGGCGCCATGGACAAGCTTGGCGCCAGCCGGGCTCAGTTGATGGCCAGCATCGATAAGGCCGTGCAGCAGGCCGGCCAGCAATCCCGTAACGAGTCCGTCGGCATGATGGATATGTTCGGCGAAATGCTCGAGGCCGGTGACGGTGGCGATCCCTACGAGGACGTGGCCGGCATGCGCGAGTGGCCCGAAAAACAGCGGCTGAAAGGGGAGAAAGATACCCTGGGGCTTTACCTCACCGGCCACCCGTTTGATGAATACGAGAAAGAGGTTCGGCGGTTTGTCCGGTCCTCCATCGCCGATCTGAAGCCGAACAAGTCACCCCAGCGCGTCGCCGGGTTGGTGGTTGCCCAGCGCACCATGAAAACCCGCACCGGTTCCACCATGTGTTTCATCACCCTGGACGACAGGAGTGCGCGGATAGAGGCGACCCTGTTCTCGGAAGCCTTCTTTGAGAACCGGGAACTGTTGCAATCTGACCAGGTGATTGTCGTGGAAGGGCAGGTTAGCCACGACGACTATTCCGGCCAGATGAAGATGCGGGTGAGCTCGGTGATGGATGTCGCGAGCGCTCGTCAGCAGTTTAGCCGTGGGTTGAAGCTCAACCTGCACGCCGATCAGCTGCAGAACGGACTGCTGGAGAAACTGGACACCACCCTGAGGCCGTTCCGCTGTGATGGCAGTCCGGTCTGGATTGAGTACAGCAGCCCCGAGGCGTCCACCCGAATCGAGCTGGGTGAATCCTGGCGGGTGCAGCCGGATGACAACCTGCTACTGGAGCTCCGTTACCTCGTAGGCGACCAGTCGGTAGAACTGGTCTATGATTGAGTAAGCTGAAAATTAAAAGTTTGTCAGATAGCGGACTCATACCAATGTCCGCTTTAGCCACTGACCGGGCGCTGCTATCTTTGTGTAAATTCTGGTTTGGCGGAGCATTTTCCCGCCTGGCAAAAAATGATGGAACATCATGAACCCTAACTATCTGGATTTCGAACAGCCAATCGCCGACCTGGAAGCCAAGATTGAAGAGCTTCGGATGGTTGGCAATGACACCGACATCAATATCACCGACGAGATCACCCGGCTGAAGAAAAAGAGCGTCAGCCTCACAGAGAGCATTTTCTCCGATCTCAAGCCCTGGGACGTTGCCCGACTGGCTCGCCATCCCCGCAGGCCCTACACCCTGGACTACATCGAATCCATGTTTGAGGATTTCGATGAACTGCACGGTGATCGCCGTTATGCAGACGACCTGGCGATCGTAGGGGGTACTGCCCGGCTGGACGACAAGCCGGTAATGGTGATTGGTCATCAGAAGGGCCGGGAAGTGCGGGACAAGGTAAAGCGCAACTTTGGTATGCCGCGCCCTGAGGGCTATCGCAAGGCCCTGCGCCTGATGGAAATGGCCGAGCGGTTCAAGATGCCCATTCTCACGTTCATCGACACGCCGGGTGCCTATCCCGGCATTGGTGCGGAAGAGCGTGGGCAGAGTGAGGCCATTGCCTTCAACCTGGCCGTGATGTCCCGCCTCAAGACACCCATTATCTCCACGGTGATCGGTGAGGGCGGTTCCGGTGGCGCGTTGGCCATCGGTGTCTGTGACCAGCTGAACATGCTGCAGTATTCCACCTACGCGGTGATTTCCCCAGAGGGCTGTGCGTCGATCCTCTGGAAAAGTGCCGAATACGCTGCCCAGGCGGCGGAGGCCATGGGTGTTACGGCTGACCGGCTCAAAGATCTGGGGCTGGCGGATAACGTGGTAACCGAGCCCCTCGGCGGTGCTCACCGCAACCCTGAAAAAATGTCGGAATCCCTCAAAGAGGTTCTGGCGAAAGGCGTCGCTGAGCTCAGCCGCCTGCCACTGGATGAGCTGGTATCCCGCCGCTACGAGCGGCTGACCCGCTATGACACCGGGCGCTGAGCCCGGTTCCGGATTCCACTGGCCGGAGGCCCTGTGTGCCCCGGTCAGAGAACTCCCCGATCACACCCGTCTTTGGGTCGCCCTGAGCGGCGGCCTCGATTCCACCCTGTTATTGCACCTGGCAGCCCACTGCCATGGCTGTTCCGGCGCTGTCCGGGCGATCCATATCAATCATCAGCTTCAACCCAATGCATCGGATACCGAGTCGTTCTGTCGCGGTGAATGTGAGCGACTTGGCGTGCCGCTTGTGGTTGAGCGGGTAACCGTCGATGGTGGTCGTAGCTCGGGTGCGGGTATAGAGGAAGCTGCCCGCAAGGCCCGCTATGCCGCCCTCGAGGCGCTGGTCGGGAAGGGCGACCTGGTCTTGATGGCTCACCATGGGGATGACCAGGCGGAAACCGTTCTGTTCCGGATGCTCAGGGGCAGCGGTGTGGCCGGGCTCGCGGGCATGCCGGCCAGTCGTGAGCTGGGCACCGCGACCCTCGTCCGGCCCCTGCTCGGGTTTGAGAGGGCCGAACTCGAGCGCTGGGCCCGGGTCGCTGGCCTGTCATGGGTTGATGACCCCAGCAATACCGACCAGCGATTTGACCGGAATTTTCTCCGTCACACTGTGTTGCCGCTCTTGCGGGATCGCTGGCCGGGGTTGAATCGCAGGCTGCGGCACACGGCGGAATCCTGTGGCGAGAGCGAAGCGCTGAACCGCAAACTGGCCGCTTTGCAGTGGCAGGCAATCGGCGGCGACCGGGACCGTCTCCCCGTTGATGGCCTGAAAACACTGCCTCTGGCGGAGCAGAAGAATCTGCTACGTTGGTGGGCACGGGAACGCGGGTTTCATGCGCCCACCCCTGGTGACTGGCAGCAGGTCATTCGGGACCTGCTGTTTGCCGCAGAGGATCGGGAGCCGGAGTTCCGGTCCGACGGTTTCAGTCTGCGGCGTTTCCAGGGTGATCTTTGCCTCGTTCCCGACCGCGGCCCTTTACCGGACGCTCCGGTCGATCTCGAGCCGGGGGATGGTGTCGCGTGGGGAGAGTGGTCCCTCAGGTTGGAATCTGTCGTTACCCCGGAACAGTCGTTGCCGCCAATACGGATATTTACGAGGCAGGGTGGCGAGCGGGTCCGTTTCCGTCCCGATGGGCCGTCCCGTTCGCTCAAGAAATGGCTGCAGGAAGTCGGCGTTCCACCCTGGGAAAGGGCCCGTCTGCCGCTGGTTTTCGCGGGTTCAGAGGGCGCAGCAGAGCTCATTGCCATTGGCGATTTATGGTGTTCTGAACAATACTCGGGAGGCGCCCATGCCGCCGGTTGGCGGCTGGTCATAGAGCGGGAATGTGATTGAGTCAATGGGGCCTTTCTGGTAGTCTGGCGTCCCATCTTGAGATGACAATCTCCCTCCTTCACCGAACCAGACAATCACGGAATCTGCATGACGCGTTATATTTTCGTCACCGGCGGTGTCGTGTCCTCCTTGGGGAAAGGTATCGCATCAGCCTCTCTGGCTGCGATCCTCGAGGCACGCGGCCTGAAGGTCACTATTCTCAAGCTGGACCCGTACATCAACGTGGACCCCGGCACCATGAGCCCGTTCCAGCACGGTGAGGTTTTTGTCACCGAGGATGGCGCGGAAACAGACCTCGATCTGGGCCACTACGAGCGCTTCATCCGCTCCCCGATGAGCAAGCGCAACAACTTCACCACCGGTCGGGTGTACGAGGAAGTAATCCGCAAGGAGCGCCGTGGCGACTACCTGGGCGGAACTGTGCAGGTAATCCCCCACATCACTGACGAGATCAAGCGCCGGGTCGTTGAAGGTGCCGCTGGCGCCGACGTAGCGCTGATCGAGATTGGTGGCACGGTAGGCGATATTGAATCCCTGCCGTTCCTCGAAGCCTGCCGGCAACTGAAGGTTGAAGTCGGTCCCCAACGTGCACTTTTCATGCACCTGACCCTGGTTCCGTACATTGCCACTGCGGGTGAGATCAAGACCAAGCCCACCCAGCACTCGGTCAAGGAAATGCGCTCTATCGGTCTGCAGCCGGATATCCTGCTGTGCCGCTCCGAGCACGAGGTGGACGCCAGTTCACGTCGCAAGATTGCCCTGTTCACCAACGTCGAAGAGCGGGCCGTTATTCCTCTCCAGGATGCCAAATCCATTTACGCCATTCCTCGCATGCTCTATGAGCATGGCCTGGATCAGCTCGTTATCGAACGATTCGGCCTGGATGCACGTCCTGCGGACCTCAGTGAGTGGGACAACGTTGTTGAATCACTGATGAATCCCGAGCAGGAAGTGACCATTGCCATGGTTGGCAAGTACATGGAGCTTCTCGACGCGTACAAGTCGCTGATCGAATCCCTGCTGCACGCCGGCATCAAGACCCGCACCAAGGTCAATATCAACTACATCGATTCCGAAGACATCGAGCGTGATGGCACCGGTGCGCTGGCCAGTGCCGACGCGATTCTGGTGCCGGGCGGTTTCGGTGAGCGCGGCGTGGAAGGCAAGATCCGCACGGTTCAGTATGCCCGTGAGAACAAGGTGCCTTACCTTGGCATCTGCCTGGGTATGCAGGTTGCTGTAATTGAATACGCGCGGAACGTGGCCGGTCTGACCGACGCTCACAGCACAGAATTCCGCGAGCACACGCCGGAGCCGGTGGTGGGCCTGATCACCGAATGGCTGGATTCCACCGGAGAGCGCGAAGAGCGTACGGAAGAATCTGATCTTGGCGGGACCATGCGTCTCGGCGCCCAGGATTGCGTGCTTACCGAAGGTTCCACCATTGCCAACTGCTATGGCAAGAAAACCATTCGCGAGCGTCATCGCCATCGTTACGAGGTCAACAACCACTTCCTGCCAAAGTTGGAAGAGGCCGGTCTTCAGATCTCAGGTCGTTCGACCGATGGTCGTCTGGTCGAAGTGGTTGAAGCGCCGGATCATCCCTGGTTTGTCGCCTGTCAGTTCCATCCGGAATTTACCTCCACACCCAGGGACGGCCACCCGCTGTTCAAAGGCTTTGTTGAGGCAGCACTGGCCTGTAAGAAAGGATCCTGAGCATGGCGCAGAGCACTGTAAACGTTTCGGGAATCGACGTCGCCAACGACAAACCGTTTGTGCTCTTTGGTGGCATGAACGTCCTTGAGTCGCCGGAGCTGGCCATGGAGGTTGCCGAGGCCTACGTTGAGGCCACCGGCAAGCTCGGCATTCCCTACGTTTTCAAGGCGTCGTTTGATAAGGCCAACCGTTCGTCGGTGAATTCGTTTCGTGGTCCAGGCCTTGAGAAAGGGCTGCAGATTCTGGCGGACATCAAAAGCAAGTTTGGTGTTCCCATTATTTCGGACGTCCACGAGCCGGCCCAGGCCGCTCCCGCAGCGCAGGTATGCGACATCATCCAGCTGCCGGCTTTCCTGAGCCGCCAGACCGACCTGGTGGTCGCCATGGCGAAAACCGGTGCGGTGATCAACATCAAGAAGGCCCAGTTCCTGGCTCCCCAGGAAATGAAGCACATCATCACCAAGTGCGAGGAAGCCGGCAACGACAAGGTGATCCTGTGTGAGCGGGGCAGCAGCTTCGGCTACAACAACCTGGTTGTCGACATGCTGGGCTTTGGCATCATGAAAGCCATGAACGTACCGGTGATGTTCGATGTGACCCACTCCCTGCAAATGCCCGGCGGACGCGCGGATTCGGCCGGTGGCCGACGTGCCCAGGTGACTGACCTGGCGCTGGCGGGTATGTCCCAGGGGTTGGCCGGTTTGTTCCTGGAGGCCCATCCGGACCCGGACAAAGCCAAGTGCGATGGCCCCTGCGCTTTGCGGCTGAGCCAGCTTGAGCCCTTCCTGCAGCGGGTGAAAGCTGTGGATGATCTGGTAAAAAGCTTTAAATCTATCGACACCGCCTGATTGGCGGTGTTGGCGTTTTACGCGGACTATGGGAGCGAGCGGGAACGGCCCTGCGAAAATGTAGAGGGCCGTTCCCTCTCGCTCTGACTCCCGAATTTGAACATGAACTTGGAGACAGAGAAGAATGACCAAGATTGCCAACATCAAGGGCCGTGAGGTTCTGGATTCCCGCGGTAACCCGACAGTAGAAGCCGACGTTATCCTCGAAGACGGCACCGTCGGCAGCGCCTGCGCGCCTTCTGGTGCCTCCACGGGTTCCCGGGAAGCCCTGGAACTGCGTGATGGTGACGCTTCCCGTTACCTTGGCAAGGGTGTTCTTAAGGCTGTAGAAGCCGTGAACAGCAAGATCCGTGATGCACTGGTAGGCAAAGATGCAGCTGATCAGCGTGCTCTGGATCAGATCATGCTGGACCTCGACGGTACCGAGAACAAGGCCAACCTGGGCGCCAACGCCATCCTGGCAGTTTCCCTGGCGGCGGCGAAGGCTGCAGCTATCTCCCTGGGCAAGCCACTGTATGCACACATTGCAGACATCAACGGTACCTCCGGCCAGTTCTCCATGCCGGTGCCGATGATGAACATTCTGAACGGTGGTGAGCACGCGGATAACAACGTTGATATCCAGGAGTTCATGGTTCAGCCGGTTTCCGCCAAGAGCTTCTCTGAAGCCCTGCGGGTTGGCGCGGAGATTTTTCACAGCCTGAAAAAAGTGCTGAAGGCCCAGGGCCTGAACACAGCGGTTGGTGATGAGGGTGGTTTTGCTCCCAACCTGCCCTCCAACGAAGCGGCGCTGGCGGTTATCCAGGAAGCGGTCGAGAAGGCCGGTTACAAGCTTGGTACCGATGTGACCCTCGCCCTGGACTGTGCATCTTCCGAATTCTACAAGGATGGCCAGTACCAGCTGTCCGGCGAAGGCAAGAGCTTCGATTCCGAGGGCTTTGCCGATTACCTGGCAGGTCTGTGTGAGCGATATCCGATTGTCTCCATTGAAGACGGCATGGACGAGAGCGACTGGGATGGCTGGAAGGTGCTGACCGACAAACTGGGCGCCAAGGTTCAACTGGTCGGTGACGACCTGTTTGTGACCAACACCAAAATCCTGAAGCAGGGTATCGAGAAGGGCGTGGGTAACTCCATCCTGATCAAGTTCAACCAGATCGGCAGCCTGAGCGAAACCCTCGATGCCATCAAGATGGCCCAGGATGCCGGTTTCACTGCCGTGATTTCACATCGTTCCGGTGAAACCGAGGACACCACCATTGCCGATCTGGCGGTGGCGACCTGCGCCGGCCAGATCAAGACCGGTTCCCTGTGCCGTTCGGATCGTGTTGCCAAGTACAACCAGCTGCTGCGCATCGAAGAAGCGCTGGACGGTAAGGCGCCTTACCGCGGCCTGAGCGAAATCAAAGGGCAGGGCTGATCGACTGATCCCACCGGTTCTGGCAGAGTGTCTGGCCGGTAATTGGCGAAAAACTGTTAAGGCCATCGTGTTCTGGGCGAAATTCCGGACATGATGGCCTTTTTGTACAGGCAGTTAGAAGAATTTGTTGCTAATCTACTCTAAGGTCTATACTCAACGTCCGGCGTTGGTATTTTGATTGATTGAATTTTGAACGGAATCGGCAATGAAGTTGCTCTGGACCTTAATGGTGGTTGTGATTCTCCTGCTGCAGGTGCGCCTGTGGGTCGGGGAGGGCAGCTTTGCGCAGGTATGGGCTCTGGAGCAGTCCATTGCCGAGCAACGTGAAGAAAATGCCGAGCTGGCTACCCGCAATGAACGTCTCTATGCGGAAGTCAGGAATCTGCGTAACGAGCAGGGCGCCGTTGAAGAACGGGCCAGAATGAACCTCGGCCTGATAAGAGACGACGAGACCTTTTTCCTGGTTGTTGAAAACTGATTGTCTATGCCTTCCCCGAGACTCTGGCTGATTGTTCCTGCCGCCGGCATCGGCCAGCGTATGCAGGCTGAGCAACCGAAACAGTACCTTCGGATTGGCGAGCGTTTCATTCTCGACATCACCCTTTCCCGACTCATGGATTCCGCGCCTTTTTCCGGCTGCATGGTGCCATTGCACCCGGCCGACCATTGGTGGCCGGATACCGAAGCCAGCGGCGATAGCCGAATCCAGACCTGTACCGGCGGTTCCGAAAGAGCTGGTTCGGTGTTGTCGGCGCTGCACGCCATGGCGGAACAGGTGAAAGATGACGACTGGGTTCTGGTGCACGATGCGGCGAGGCCCTGCCTTGATACCCGGGATCTTTCAAATCTGATTGACCGGCTCTACAGCCATCCTGTCGGGGGGCTGCTTGCCTCGCCGGTTGCCGACACTTTAAAGAAAGCCGTTACTGCTGAGCTTCCGGAAGTGATTGAGACCGTTGATCGCACGGGGTTGTGGCGGGCTCTGACGCCCCAGATGTTTCGCTATCGTGTTCTTGTTGATTCTCTGGAGGCAGCTCTTGCCCGAGAGCTTCCGGTGACCGATGAGTCCTCCGCGGTGGAGTTTTCCGGTAACATGCCGGTGCTGGTTGAAGGGCGGCCGGACAATATCAAGATCACCGTGCCCGCCGATCTGGCACTGGCAGGCTTCATTCTGAGCCAATTCTGAACTTTCGGAGTGTTCCGGAGCACATTATGCGTATTGGTCAGGGCTTCGATGTCCACGCCTTCTGCGAAGGCGACTCTGTGATTATTGGCGGCGTAAGCATTCCGCATTCCCACGGGCTCAAGGCCCATTCTGATGGTGATGTCCTGCTGCATGCGTTGGCAGATGCATTGCTGGGCGCTGCCGCGCTTGGCGACATCGGGCATTTCTTCCCGGACACCAGTGACGAGTGGGCAGGGGCCGACAGCAGGGACCTTTTGCGTCGGGTTGTGAACCGGGTCCGGGACGAGGGCTTCTCCGTCGTTAACGTGGATACCACAATCATTGCCCAGGCCCCCAAGATGGCACCCCATATCGATGCCATCCGTTTGAACATTGCCGAAGATCTGGGCGTGCCGGCCAGTCGTGTCAGCGTGAAAGCCACCACCACGGAAAAGCTGGGTTTTACCGGGCGCGGGGAAGGCATTGCCTGCCAGGCGATCTGCCTGCTTGAACCGGTGGAATCTTGAGCAACTGGCGCCTTGACTGGCCAACCTCCGGCGGCAGTCGTATTGCCTCTGGCCGCCTGAAAACCGCCCCGGGCGATTTCATTGTCGACGAATTGCTGGAGCTGCCGGAAAGCGGCCCGGCCGTCGACGGAGATGTAATCGCAGGCAGTGGCGAGCATCTTTGTTTGAAACTGGAGAAAGTGGGTGATAACACAGAGTATGTTGCCCGCGAATTGGCCAGGATCGCCGGGTGTCGTCACTTTGATGTCGGTTTCTGTGGGCTCAAGGATAGGCATGCTGTGACCCGCCAGTGGTTCAGTCTGTACCGTCCCGGAAACGAGGATCAGGACACCGCTCTGATCCGGGAGATTGGCCTACGCTGGCCGGTTCTGGCGGCTTCGCGGCAGGCGCGGAAATTGCGGCGCGGGGAGCACAGGGGTAATGGCTTCACGATTACCCTGAGGGCCGTCTCCGGTGAGCACCAGGTTATTGACCGAGCGCTGGAGCGTCTGGGCGATATTGGGGCTCCAAACTACTTTGGCCCCCAACGGTTTGGCAATGATGGCGCTAACCTTGACCGAGCGGTGCATCTTGATCCCGCTACCCTGAACCGACGTGGCCGGTCCGGTGGAAAAGGCCGGGGTGGCAAAAAGCGAGCTGGCAGCGACGGCTCGAAAAACGTATTGTATTTTTCGGCAGCGCGCTCCTGGCTGTTCAATGAGGTGCTGGCAGCTCGGGTAGACGATGGCAGCTGGGCCGAGGCAGGAGCGACAGGTCCACTGTGGGGTGACGGCGGCACCACCGCTTGCGGGCCCCTGGAAACCTTCGAGCGAGGCATTGTCGCGCAAACCCCGGAGTTGGCCGCCCTGTTTTCGGTCACCCGGATGAAACCGGAGCGAAGGCCATTGGCGGTAAAACCGGAGAGCCTCTCCTGGCAGTGGGTCGCTGAGGACTGTCTGGAGCTGGCGTTTTTTCTTTCGCCCGGCCAGTACGCGACAACGATTTTGAGTGATATTTTCGAGCTTGAGGACATGAGCCTCGGCCGACACAACGAACAACAAGGCTAGCGGAGAACACTGTGCGTATTCTGTTGTCGAATGATGACGGCGTTCATTCACCGGGGCTTATAGCCCTGTTTGATGGCTTAAAAGGACTGGGTGAGCTTGAGGTCGTGGCGCCTGACCGGGATCACAGCGGCGCCAGTAACGCCCTGACGCTCAATCGCCCCCTGACGGTTGAGGAACATCCCAACGGTTTTCGTTCGGTCGATGGAACACCGACCGACTGCGTCCATCTGGCGGTGAACGGATTGTTCCGTGAGCCGTTCGACAGGGTGGTGTCGGGTATCAACACCCACGCCAACCTAGGCGACGACATTATCTACTCCGGTACCGTTGCTGCGGCAACCGAGGGTCGCCACCTCGGACTTCCCGCCATTGCCGTCTCCCTTGTCAACGATGGCCACTTTCACTACGAGACCGCCGCCCGGGTTGTCCGGGTGCTGCTCGAGAACGAGCGTCCCCTGGTGCTGGGGCCTCGCTCCATTCTCAACGTGAATGTCCCGGATGTTCCCTGGGAGGAACTGGCTGGCATTCGGGTGACGCGCCTCGGCCACCGGGAACGGGCAGAGGGTGCCGTCCCGATGACCTGTCCTCGCGGCAAAGAGCGTTACTGGATCGGGGCGGCAGGTGTCGGCGGTGACGCCGGTCCCGGCACTGATTTCAATGCCGTACGTGAAGGTTATGTCTCGGTTACCCCGGTTCACATCGACATGACCCGGCATGAGGCGCTCTCACGGCTCCGGGATTGGGTCGATACCCTGGAGGTTTCGCTGGAGGGGCGGGGATGACAGCGCAGCTCGAAGGCATCGGGATGACCTCCCGACGCACCCGGATGCGACTGGTTCAGCGCCTCAGGGAAGCCGGCATCGAGTCGGACCGGGTACTTGAGATTATGGGAGAGGTGCCACGGCACATTTTCCTGGATGAGGCGCTTTCCCATAGGGCCTACGAAGATACATCGCTACCGATTGGCTACGGCCAAACCTTGTCACAGCCCTACATAGTGGCCCGCATGACTGAATTAATGCTTGCCCACGGGCCCTCACGGGTCCTGGAGCTTGGCACCGGGTCCGGTTACCAGACCTCTGTGCTATCCCGTCTGTTCGCCGAAATCTACAGCGTCGAGCGTATCAAGGCGCTTCAGGACAGGGCCCGGGACCGGTTGCGACAACTGAACGCCAGAAACGTGTTCCTGAAACATGCTGATGGTGGCATGGGCTGGCCTGAACGTGGCCCTTTCGACGGTATTATCGTGACCGCAGCGCCCATTGAAGTTCCAGCCGAATTGCTCGCCCAACTGGCAGACGGTGGCGTGTTGATTGCCCCTGTCGGTGAGGAGAATCAGGTGCTGGTGCAGGTAACCCGGCGGGGAGATCGCTTTGATCACAAGGAGCTGGAACCGGTCCGGTTTGTGCCGCTTCTGGGCGGGGTTGTCCGATAATCATGGTCGACTCTTCAGAAAGTAAACCAAACCTGGACAGCGATATTGCACGCAGCCACCACCCTGCAGCCGTGTTTCTTCGGGGAATCGCCATGGGTGCCGCTGATATTGTTCCAGGGGTTTCCGGTGGTACCATTGCCTTCATCACCGGTATCTATTTCCGCCTCCTGGAAGCTATCAACGCGGTTCCGGGAGCAGTTTTCCATGACTTGATTCGCGGCCGGTTCAGCCGGTTCTGGCATGCCTGTGACGGAACTTTTCTGGTCGCCTTGCTGGCGGGCGTCCTGACCAGTATTGCTACCCTGGCATCTGGGATCAGCTATATGCTGGTGGCCTACCCGATCCTGATCTGGAGCTTTTTCTTTGGATTGATCGTCGCTTCGGTGTGGCATGTCGGGCGCCAGGTGCGACACTACAAGCCCGCACTGCTGGTTCCGCTGTTGTTCGGCATTGTTATCGCGTGGTGGATAACCACCCTGTCTGCCAGCGAAGTCGCGCCTTCTACTCTGGCGTTCTTTGGTGCCGGAGCGCTGGCCATCTGCGCCATGATTCTTCCTGGCATCTCGGGCAGCTTTATCCTGGTGATTATTGGTATGTATGCGCCCGTGCTCGCCGCGATCAAATCGTTGGACGCGGGCATTCTGCTTCTGTTTATGGCAGGTTGCGTGGTGGGTCTTTTATCCATCGCCCGCCTGATCACCTGGGCGTTCCACCATTTTCATGATCTCGTGCTCGCCTTGCTCACCGGCTTCATGATCGGAGCGCTCAACAAGGTTTGGCCCTGGAAGGAGACTCTCAGTTGGCGTATCAACAGCTCCGGTGAACAAGTTCCCCTGAATGAGACGAGTATCTGGCCCTCTACCTTTGCAGAGCAGGCCGGCCAGGATCCCCAGGTGCTATTTGCCCTGCTCATGGCGGCGGCCGGTTTTGCCCTCGTTCTGCTGGTGGAGTGGCTCGGTTCCCGGCATGGAGAGGTCGCACCATCGAGGTGATTTGAGGCGACTGTGTGCGAAGAGTGTTACCTAACGCACAAAACGGATGTTTCTGGAGGTAACAAGGGAGGTCGGTTAGTAACTTGGCTTCGCGAGAAAAATGTGCAATATATTAGCAAGTTACTATAAAAACTTTAGAAACTGCTTCGACAACCGACAGCGGTTATACGGATTTTTCATAACTGGGTCAGTTTTATTCCTGTGAGATTCATGCGTGGGCTCATCAATGCCGTTTCACCGGCGTCCCCGCGGTTCCCGTCCGGTGCCTCAGAGCCTGATCGCCCCGCGAAAAAGGTGCTGGCCAGCCGCCTTGCACTCCTGCCCCTCATGGCCCTGCTGCTACTTTCCGGCTGTAACACGCCGGCACTCTACCAGGATGACATTTACAATCCCCCGGTCTATTGGGGCCGCCACGTCGTCAAACCCGGCGAAACCCTTTACAGCATAGCCTGGCGGTATGGTCGGGACTACCGCGAGCTTGGCGACGCCAATGGCATTGGTCCGCCCTGGAATCTCAAAGCGGGTCAGGTGATTCGTCTGGATCTTCGCGGAAGTGTAACCTCGGGCAGTCAGACTACAGCTGCAAAAAAGCCGTCTGGATCGCAACCGCCGAGAACGGCAAGTCGTGCTTCGCCTCCAAAACAGACAGCCGCCACGGCACCCAAACCTGCGGTGACGAGAGCAGCTAACAAGGGCGCGCCGCTCGCTTCCCAGACCCAGACTGTGGCCCGGATTGAATGGCGCTGGCCTCACGTTGGCACTGTAATTGCTGGATATTCAACATCCGGAAAAGTCAATAAAGGTATTGATATTGCCGGGCAAGCCGGGGATGCTGTAAGAGCTGCGGCGACCGGGAATGTGGTCTATGCCGGCAACGGGTTGCTTGGATACGGCAACCTGATTATCGTGAATCACAACGAGCACTATTTAAGTGCTTACGCTCATAACCGGAAGATTCTGGTGCAGGAAGGGGAGGACGTGAAAGCCGGGCAGGTGATCGCAGAGCTCGGTAGCAGTGGCGCTGAACGACCCATGTTGCATTTTGAAATTCGCAAAAATGGCAATCCGGTTGACCCAGTCCATTATCTGCCGCCGCGCTAATGAATGACGCAGTCAGCAGGCTGCCCTGATCGCACACCCTGGCACTGACAAAACACCGCGTTCGCAAGAAAAACAAGAACGGTAAAGGCCATGACAGGCCGACCAACAAAATGTCCTGAAGAAAAAAGCGTGAAGACAAAGACGTCCGCAATAACAAGAAGTATCGGACGAACATCCAGGATTATTGAGAGGCGGGGCAAGACAAATGTCAGCAGAGCAAGAAGACATCATCATTGATCGTGTATCGGACATGGACGATGCCGAGGATCAGTTGTTAGCAGAAGAGAAAGTTGAAAAAGAGCCCACCGAAGAAGTGGCCGAAGTAGAAGAGGACATCCCCACCCAGGGACGTTATTTCACCAGTCAAAAGCAGCTGGATGCCACTCAGCTGTATCTCAACGAAATTGGTTTTTCCCCCCTGCTTACGCCGGAAGAAGAGGTCTATTTTGCCCGTCTGGCACGCAAGGGAGAGGAGTCCGGCCGTAAACGGATGATCGAGAGCAACCTTCGCCTTGTGGTGAAGATCGCACGACGTTACGTGAACCGCGGGCTGACCCTGCTGGACCTGATCGAAGAGGGCAACCTTGGCCTGATCAGGGCGGTGGAAAAGTTTGATCCGGAGCGGGGTTTCCGATTCTCCACCTACGCCACTTGGTGGATTCGCCAGACCATTGAGCGGGCCATCATGAATCAGACCCGCACCATCCGTCTGCCGATTCATGTGGTCAAGGAACTCAATCTGTATCTCCGTGCAGCGCGGGAACTGACCCAGAAACTGGATCATGAGCCCTCGGCGGAGGAAATCGCCAGAATGGTCGATAAGCCCGTGGCCGACGTCAAGCGGATGTTGGGTCTCAATGAGCGCGTCGCTTCCATGGACACGCCCATTGGTGCCGGTGGCGAAAAGTCGCTTCTGGATACCGTAGCGGATGAAGGGGCTTCGGATCCGGCGGATCTCCTGCAGTACAACAATATGTGTTCCTGCCTGGAGAAGTGGATTGATCAGCTAAGCGACAAGCAGCAAGAAGTTCTGTCACGCCGTTTTGGCCTGCGGGGCTACCCGGTAAGCACGCTGGAGGAAGTCGGTCAGGAGATTGGTCTGACCCGTGAGCGAGTAAGACAGATCCAGGTCGAGGCGCTTCGTCGTCTTCGTGAGATCCTGGAGAAGGAAGGCCTGTCCGGAAACCTGCTGTTCAAGTAACGTCTTTCTTTTCTTTCGATCCAAAGCCGGCCAGGGAATCCTGGCCGGCTTTTTTGTGTTTCAGGATCGTCCCAAATGAGAACCAGGGCGCGTCCCGCCCGCCAGCGCCGTTGATAGAATGCCGTGACCGGGCGGGGATAAGGGTGTCGAAACCCGGTGCACGAATGAAACACGTCAATAATAACGATCGAAAAGGAAAGGACTATGAAGAAGGCTCTTACAACCGGTTTTGCGTCTCTGACGCTGACGGCCCTGCTGTCTGCTCCAGCCGCCGCCCTCACCGTGGAAGGTGTTGATGTTCCGGATACCTATTCCGCCATGGATACCGAACTCACGCTTAATGGCGCAGGTACCCGTTCGAAATGGTTCATGGACCTGTATGTCGGCGGTCTGTACGTTCCCGAGACCATCGACGATGGTGAGGCCGTAATTAACGCAGATGAGCCCCAGGCCATCACTCTGCACATCATCTCCGGCATGATTACCAGCGAACGCATGACAGAAGCCACCCTGGAAGGTTTCGAGGCCTCCACCGACGGCGATATGGCTTCTATCCAGGAGGATGTGGACCAGTTTATGGCGGTCTTCCAGGAAGAAATCACCGAGGGTGACGTTTTCGATCTGGTGTATCTGCCGGGCGAAGGCGTGCGGGTTCTCAAGAACGGCGAGCACAAGGACACGGTTGGCGATCTGGCCTTTAAAAAGGCCCTGTTCGGAATCTGGCTGTCCGATAAGCCGGCTCAGAAGGATCTGAAGGAGAAAATGCTCGGTCAGCGCTAACCGCGGCTTGGCATCTGAAACAAAAAGCCGGCAAGATGCCGGCTTTTTTACGCCCCGGATTCAGAGATAGTCCCGTTTCTGCTTGAACTCGCAAAGGTCCTCAATGATACAGGCGCCGCATTTCGGTTTCCGGGCGGTACAGGTATAGCGCCCGTGCAGAATGAGCCAGTGGTGCGCGTCCAGCAGGAATTCTTTTGGCACCAGGCGCATCAACCGGTTCTCCACCTCCAGAACGTTCTTGCCGGGCGCAATGCCGGTGCGGTTCGACACGCGATAGATGTGAGTGTCCACCGCCATGGCCATGTGGCCGAAGGCGGTGTTCAAGACCACGTTTGCGGTTTTGCGACCGACCCCGGGCAACGCCTCCAGATCCTCCCGCCGCTCCGGCACCTGGCCGCCGTGTTTCTCAATCAGGATTCGACAGGTCTTGATCACGTTCTCGGCCTTGCTGTTAAACAGGCCAATGGTCTTGATGTACTCCTTCAGGCCATCGACTCCCAGGGCCAGGATGGCCTCTGGGGTGTTGGCGACCGGGAACAGCTTGTCAGTAGCCTTGTTGACACCCACATCCGTGGCCTGGGCCGAAAGAATAACGGCAATCAGCAGCTCGAACGGGCTGGAATAGTTCAGCTCGGTAGTCGGGTTGGGGTTGGCCTCCCTGAGGCGGGTGAAGATCTCAATGCGTTTCTGTTTGTTCATCAGCTCTCAGTCTTGTGCAAGTGCGGACTCAGGATGCGTTCCCGGTAACCCGGACCCGCTTGCTGCCTGCTGCTACAGGCGCTGGTTCATGTGCCTTGCGGCGCTCTTCCAGATGGTTGTCGATACCATTTTTGAGCGCGATCAGCAGTCCTAGCCCGATAAAGGCGCCGGGCGGAAGAATCATGAACAGCATATCCGGGTAGTTGTCGAAGGGGCGGATCACCCAATCGGCAGCAACGGGGCCCAGCAGCAGGTGCATGTCCACAAACAGAGTGCCCTGTCCGATGAGTTCCCGAAGGCCGCCCAGAACCACCAGCACCGCCAGAAAGCCAAGGCCCATCATCGCGCCATCCAGCAGTGCCGGAAGTGGTGGATTTCTGGAAGCAAAAGCGTCAGCCCGGCCGAGGATGGCGCAGTTGGTGACGATCAGTGGAATGAAGATGCCAAGAATCAGATACAGCTCATAGGTAAAGGCCTGCATGAGCAATTCCGCGCAGGTTACGAATGAAGCGATGATCATGACGAATGCGGGCAGGCGCACAGACTCGCTTACGAAATTGCGAATCAGTGACACCGCAAGATTGGACCCCATGAGCACCATGAGTGTAGCCAGCCCCAGCCCGATGGCATTAACAACGGTACTGGTCACGGCCAGAAGCGGGCAGAGCCCAAGCACCTGGACGAGGGCCGGGTTGTTGTCCCAGAGCCCGTCGCGGATGATTTCGCTCGATGATTTGGTTGCCATGATCAGGAATGCTCCGTGTTGGACGATTCGCCGGCAATCGCTTCAGGGTTCAGGATCTTGTCTCTCGGTGACGGCTCTTCGTTGAGCCGCTCCCGGATAATCTGACGGTTTTCCCGAAAATAGATCAGCGCTTTCTGAACCGCTTTCACTACAGCCCTTGGCGTGATGGTCGCGCCTGTGAACTGATCGAATTCTCCACCATTCTTTTTAACGTTCCACTCCCGGTGCGGCGGTTTGCCCAGCGAGCGGCCATCGAAACTCTTGATCCAGTCGGATTTGCGGGTTTCGATCTGGTCTCCCAGCCCCGGCGTTTCCTTGTGACTGGTTACCCTCACTCCGAGAATGGTCCCCGTCATGTCCACTCCCACGAGGAGTTGAATCTTGCCGGAATACCCGTCGGGTGCCACCACGGGCATTATCATGCCAATGGGCTGCTCGTTCTGTCGAGCTACCCAGACGTTCAGAGGGCCGGGCTGTGCCAGGCGCTCACTGGCAGGCAACTGTACCGTATCCCTGAGCAGGTCGTTGTTGTGCCGGCTTTCGGGAATGATTTCATACAGGGCCTGGGCCTCTGCGCGGGCGGCCTGTTCACGAATCCGCTCTTCCGTGGCCACCTGGGTTACGGCAATGGTGCCGCCGGTGATCACGGCGAACAGGCCGAGCCCGATGGCGCTGCGGCGGATGGACTTTGCAACTGCAGCCATGATTACCCCTGGCTCCCCGGTACACCCCGACGGGCCTTGTGGTGGCCGTAAGTGCGTGGAGGTGTGTAATGATCAATGAAAGGAACGGCAAAATTCATCAGCAGAACGCTGAACGCCACGGCGTCGGGATAATTGCCCCAGGTGCGGATCAGGTAGATCAGAATGCCAATTCCCGCTCCATAGATGAGTTTCCCCTGGTGGCTCGTAGCTGCTGACACCGGGTCGGTAGCGATAAAAAAGGCACCGAGCATGGTCCCGCCTGCAAGCAGATGCAGGGATAGTGGTGCATAGAGGTCGGCATTGTTGCCAAAGGCCAGGCTCATTACGATCATCCCACCAAGAAATCCTGCCGGAATGTGCCAGGTAATGATCCGCAGGGCGATGAGCAGAAGGCCTCCTGCCAGAAATGCCGCATTGACCCATTCCCAGCCTCTGGCGATACCCTCACCAAACGTTGGGTGGTTCAGCACCTCGGTTGCTGTGTGGGTGGTGATCTTGTGTTTGTACTCGTCAAGAGGCGTTGCCATTGTCCAGCCATCGACCGCTGTTTGCTGGCCGGAGGCTATGGTTGCCAGGGTCTCGCCAAAGCCCGGAGCACCGTCCCAGAGCATGGCGGGCTCTGCCCAGTTCGTTGTCATCGCAACCGGAAAAGACACCAGAACCAGGGCGTAACCAACCATGGCAGGGTTGAAAGGATTTGAGCCCAGCCCGCCATAGAGTTGTTTGGCCACAACGATAGCCGAGATCACTGCGACCGCAGATACCCACCAGGGCGCAAACTGGGGCAGCGACAGAGCCAACAGAAGGCCGGTGACGGCGGCGGTATTGTCTTTGATGAAGAAGGCAACCGGCTTTTTTCTGAGCTTGAGCAGGGCAGCTTCAGAGGCGATCGCCAGGGCAATACAGAAGACCACGTTGATCAGGTTGCCCCAGCCGAAGAATAGCGTCTGGGCCAACAGGCCAGGCAAGGCCGCAATAAGCACCCATAACATCACGCGGGATGTTGGCCGGGCCTTGTGGGCGTGTGGCGATGACTGCTGAACAAATGCCATGGATGTGTTGCCTGATCTCGTTTAGTGGGTTGTCTGGGATTCAGTCGGACCGGCGGCCAGCTTTTCTCTGGCCTCAGACAGCGCCTCTTCCGCTCTTTGCACCCGATCGTGATTCTTGGCCACGGCCCTCTCCAGCTTCTCGACGTTGTCTGCCTGCTGGGCTTTGGCGTCATCAAGCATGCCTTGCATGGTTTCCAGCTTGGACCTGGCCTGCTCCAGCTGCTTCTCAAGGGCCTCGATGTCGGGCTTTTCTTCGGTCGGCGGTGCACTGGGGGCAGGCGACTGGGACGCTTGTGCCTTTGCTTTCTTACGGGCCAGGGCCTGCTCCACAAGCGCCGACTTGGCGGCACGTTCGTCAACAGCCTGACCTTCGGCGGCCGCTTTCTCCGCCTCTGCCTGTTTTTTCGCGGCTGCTTCGGCTGCGGCCTGCGCCCGCTCCTTGCGCCTCAGTTCTTTCTCCTGTTGCTCGCGCTCGAGGCGTTCCTGGCGTGCCTCGAAGCGTTCCCGGGCCCGGTCGGCTTTCAACTGTTCTGCCTGTTGGGCACGGATTTCACCCTTGGCGAACCGATAGTACTGAACCAGCGGAATCGAACTCGGGCAAACATAGGAACAGGCGCCACATTCTATGCAGTCAAACAGGTTCAGGTGCTCCGCCTTTTCAAATTCGGTGGCCTTGGCGTGCCAGAAAAGTTGCTGCGGCAACAGCTCCATGGGGCAGGCTTCGGCGCACTGGCCACACCGGATGCAGGGTTGTTCCGGTGGTGGTGCCGGCAGTTCAGCTGCCGTTGCCGCAATCACGCAGTTGGTGGTCTTGATGACCGGTACCGCTTCGGTCGTGAGTGTGTAACCCATCATGGGGCCGCCAAGCACCAGGCGGCTGACCGCATCCTGGTTAACACCAGCCTGCCCGAGCAGATGCTCAATCGGTGTGCCAATAAGCGTTTCGAAGTTGCCCGGTTCCCGAACGGCTTCCCCCGTGATGGTAACGATTCGGGAAATCAGCGGCGTACCCTCCAGGACCGCATTTGCCACGGCAACGGCGGTTCCGATGTTCTGGCACATCACGCCGATATCAGCGGGAATTCCGCCGCTGGGCACTTCCATGCCGGTCAGTATCTGGATCAGCTGTTTCTCGCCACCTGAGGGATACTTGGTGGGAACAACCGCAATTTCGGTCTGGGTGCCTTCGGTGGCTTTTCGCAGCGCGGCAATGGCTTCGGGTTTGTTGTCCTCAATACCGATCACGCAACGCTCGGGGCGCAGAATCCACGCCATGATTTTCAGCCCGGCAACCACCTCGTCGGCCTTTTCCCGCATGGTCATGTCATCAGCGGTGATATAGGGCTCGCATTCTGCGCCGTTCAGAATGAGCGTGCTGACCTTGCGATCCCTTGGTGGCCGGAGTTTGATATTGGTGGGAAAGCCGGCTCCACCCATACCGGAAATACCGGCATCACGGATAATTTGCAGAACCTCGTCGCGCTCCAGAGAACGATAATCCGCCACTGGACTGCGCTGGCACCATTGGTCCTCGCCATCCGGTTTCAGGGTGATGCACCGGTCCGCCATACCTGAGGGATGGGGGACAGGGAAGTCGGCGATGCTCTCGATCACTCCGGATGTCGGTGCATGAACGGGAACGCCCATGCCAGTTTTAACGTCGGCAATTTTCTGGCCCTTCAAGACCCGCTCGCCGACCTCAACAATGGCCTCCGCCGGATCACCGATGTGCTGCTGAAGTGGCAGAACCAACTGGGCAGGCATGCCGGCATCGCGAATCGGACGCGCGGTTGAGATGTCTTTGTGTTCCGGAGGATGGATGCCGCCGGAGAAATCCCAGAGTTGAGTCATCAGGCACTGGCTCCCTGGCGATCGGTGGCAATGAGTCCGGACTTGGGCGGTGTCCAGGTCCAGGTACGAATATCGGGTTCCACCGTCACCATGTCGATGCAGTCCACCGGGCAGGGATCAACACACAGATCGCAGCCGGTGCATTCGCTCTCAATGACCGTATGCATGTGCTTGGCGGCGCCAAGAATGGCGTCCACGGGGCAGGCCTGGATGCACTTGGTGCAACCAATGCATTCGTCCTCACGAATCACCGCAACCCGTTTGACCTGTTCAACGCCGTGTTCGGCATCCAGGGGTTCCGGTTCCACATCCAGCAGGTCTGCCAGTGCCTTGATGGTAGACTCGCCGCCCGGCGGGCATTTGTTGATCGGCCCCCCCTCGGCAATGGATTCGGCGTAGGGCCGGCAACCGGGATAGCCGCACTGGCCACACTGGGTCTGGGGAAGAAGGGCGTCAATCTGATCCACCAGCGGGTTGCCCTCCACCCTGAACCGTTCGGCCGCAAATCCGAGCAGGCCGCCGAAAACAACGGCCAGGGCCAGAAGCACCACAACGGCAACAAGAACGCTTGTCCACATAACCTGTTACTCCTAATCCCGCCGGCCGATCAAACGCTGACCAGGCCGCCAAAGCCCAGGAAAGCCAGGGCCATCAACCCGGCTGTCACCAGCCCGATGGCAGCACCGCGAAAGGCCACCGGCACATCGGACACGGCGATGCGCTCACGCATGGCGGCGAACAGCACCAGAACCATCGAGAAGCCCGCTGCTGCACCAAATCCATACAACACGGACTCAACGAAGTTGTTGTTCTTGTTGATGTTAAGCAGGGCGACGCCCAGCACCGCGCAATTCGTGGTGATCAACGGAAGGAAGATGCCCAATACCCGGTAAAGCAACGGGCTGGTTTTACGCACCACCATCTCGGTGAACTGAACCACCACGGCAATCACAAGGATAAAGGTGATGGTTCTGAGGAACGCGAGGTCCAGCGGCTCGAGCAGGTAGGTATAGGCAAGGTAACTGCACACCGAAGCCAGGGTCAGAACGAACGTGGTGGCCAGGGACATCCCCATGGCCGTCTCCAGTTTTCCGGATACGCCCATAAAGGGGCACAGGCCCAGGAACTGAACCAGTACAAAATTGTTCACCAGAATGGTGCTGACCAGAATCAGCAGATATTCGGTCATTTACCTTGCTCCATTGGCACCTGTCAGCGCTCAGCCCGGTCGCCCTTACATAATCCGCATGCCGGGCGTGGCGCCCGAATCCGGAGACAGGATAAAGATGTCCTTGCCTCCCGGGCCGGCCGCCAGAACCATACCCTCGGACATTCCGAACTTCATCTTCCGCGGCTTGAGGTTGGCGACCATGACGGTCAGGCGTCCCTCTAGATCTTCCGGCTTGTAGGCTGACTTGATACCAGCAAACACGTTGCGCTCGCCATGCCCTATGTCAAGGGTGAGGCGAAGAAGCTTGTCGGCACCTTCCACATGCTCTGCCTTGACAATTTTAACGACCCGAAGATCCACTTTCGCGAAATCGCCAAATTCTATTTCATCGGCGATGGGTTCAAGATTGGCAGCGGGTGCTGGTTTTCCGGTCGCTGCGGGCAACTCCTCCTTGGAGGAATCCAGCATTTTCTCGATCTGGGCCATATCCACACGGTTCATCAACGGCTTGAACTTGTTGATGCCGTGGTTCTCCAGGCGTTCGCTCCGATTGTTCCAGTCCAGCGGTGCATTCAGGAAAGCCTCGGAGGCCTTGGCGGTCTCCGGCAGCACCGGTGCCAGATAGGTCATCAGAAGATGGAACATGTTGATGGCGTTGGTGCAGATGGCCTGGAGATTCTCGTCCTGGCCTTCCTGCTTGGCGATCACCCACGGCTGCTCATCATTGACGTACTGGTTGGCAATGTCTGCAAGCTCCATGATCCGTCGCATCGCGCGGCCGAATTCGCGGGACTCGTAGTATTCCTCGATTTCCTTGCCGGCCTCGATGAATTCCTTCAGTTTGGCGTGCTCGGTGACCTGGCCAAGCTGGCCGTCGAAGCGCTTGGTAATGAAACCGGCACTGCGGCTGGCAATGTTTACCACCTTGCCCACCAGATCCGAGTTCACCCGGGCAGCAAAGTCTTCCAGGTTCAGGTCCATGTCATCCACGCTGCCGGTCAGCTTGGCGGCGAAGTAGTAGCGCAGGTATTCGGGGTTCAGATGATCCAGGTAAGTGCGCGCCATGATGAACGTGCCGCGGGATTTGGACATTTTCTTCCCGTTAACGGTGACAAATCCGTGGGCCCAGACTGCGGTCGGTGTGCGGAAGCCCGCATCGTGCAGCATGGACGGCCAGAACAGCGCGTGGAAGTTGATAATGTCTTTGCCGATGAAGTGGTAGACCTCGGCGGTGGAATCGGCCTTCCAGAAGTGCTCGAAATCGATGCCTTCCCGGTTGCAGAGGTTCTTGAAGCTGGCAAGGTAGCCGATCGGCGCATCCAACCATACGTAGAAGTATTTGCCGGGCGCGTCCGGAATCTCGAAACCGAAGTAGGGCGCATCACGGCTGATGTCCCACTCCTGCAGGCCGGCGTCCAGCCATTCCGCCAGCTTGTTGGCCACCTGGGGTTGCAGCGTGCCGCTGCGGGTCCACTTGGCGAGGAAATCCTGGAAATCCGGCAGCTTGAAGAAATAGTGCTCGGATTCTTTCTCGATCGGTGTGGCGCCGGAAACCGCCGAGCGCGGATTAATCAGCTCGGCCGGCGTGTAGGTTGCGCCACAGGCCTCGCAGTTATCCCCGTACTGGTCCTCGGTCTTGCACTTGGGGCAGGTGCCCTTGATGAACCGGTCCGCCAGGAACATGTTCTTTTCAGGGTCGTAGGACTGGGTGATCTTGCGCGTGGCAATGTGCCCGTTTTCCTGGAGCTGACGGTAAATATATTCCGAGAAATAACGGTTCTCTTCGGAATGGGTGGTGTAATAGTTGTCGAACCGGATGTGGAACCCGGCGAAGTCCTCCTGATGCTCCTCGCGGATCCGGTCGATCAGCTGCTCGGAGGTAATGCCTTCCCGCTCGGCACGAAGCATGATGGCAGTGCCATGGGCATCATCGGCGCAAACGTAGTAACAATTCTGGCCACGCATCTTCTGATAACGCACCCAGATGTCGGTCTGAATGTATTCCAGCAGGTGCCCCAGATGGATAGGGCCGTTGGCGTACGGCAGGGCGCTGGTAACCAGAATATCGCGCTGTTGCTTGCTCGCTTGCGTCATGGTGATGTCCGAACCTTATGTTGACACGGGTTGGAAAGACAAAACGGGGAACTGGTGGCTGTCTTGATTGATTGCCCCAGTTAAAGACCCCATATGGTCAGAAACGGGCACAGATGATACCTTCCGAGCAGATAATTTTCACCCGAATCACCTGTTTCCGTGCTTACAATCGAGCATGAGCTTATTCCGGAGAACCCGATGACACAGATTTCTGAGCAGGCCCTGCAATCAGCGGTTCGCGAGTACCGTGATCCTTACCTCAACAAGGACCTCTTCCAACTGGGTGCCGTAAAATCCCTGAACGCCGACGAGCGCGGAAACGTCACCCTTATGGTCGAGCTGCCATACCCCTCGAAAGGCATTGCAGGTGCCCTCAAGCAGCTTGTCGGTAATGCTCTGGAAGACGTCGACGGTGTCGAAAATGTGGACGTCCACGTGGGCCAGAAAATCCACTCCTACAAAGTCCAGAAAGACCTGCCCTCAGTACCCGGCGTGAAAAACATCATCGCTGTCGCGTCGGGCAAGGGTGGCGTCGGCAAATCCACCACCGCCGTCAACCTGGCTTTGGCGCTCCAGGCCGAAGGCGCACGGGTTGGCATCCTCGACGCCGACATCTACGGCCCCAGCATCGGCATGATGCTCGGCGTGCCCGAAGGCAAACGCCCGGACACCCGCGAAAACAAATACTTCGTCCCCATGGACGCCCATGGCCTCCAGGCCAATTCCATGGCTTTTGTCGTTACCGAGAAAACCCCAATGGTCTGGCGCGGCCCCATGGTCAGCGGCGCCGTGATGCAACTGCTCCAGCAGACCCTCTGGGACGAACTCGACTACCTCATCGTCGACATGCCCCCTGGCACCGGCGACATCCAGCTCACCCTGGCTCAGAAAGTCCCTGTAACCGGCGCCGTCATCGTCACCACGCCCCAGGACATCGCCCTCCTGGACGGCAAGAAAGGCATCGAAATGTTCCGCAAAGTCGACATCCCGGTGCTTGGCGTGGTCGAAAACATGAGCGTCCACATCTGCAGCAATTGCGGCCACGAAGAACCCCTCTTCGGCCACGGCGGCGGTGAACGCATCGCCCAGGAATACGACACAACACTCCTGGGCCAACTGCCCCTGCACATGACCATCCGCGAACAGACCGACGGCGGCAGCCCCTCAGTGATCGCCGAACCGGACTCCGAAGTGGCTCGCCGTTATCGCGACATCGCCAGAAGGGTAGGGGCTGAACTGTCCACTCGGGAGCGGAACCTTTCCGGTTCGATCTCAAGCGTTTCAGTCACGGAGCACTGACAACGTCTCAAGGTTTGCGGCGTTTCACTCCGAAGTTAGTTCGCGGTCTTAGGGGCAGCCTTCCAAAAATGTCGAAGGCCATGGATGGCCTTCGCCAAGCGCACATGGATGTGCTCGTAGCGGTTTTTGGAAGGCTGCTCCTATGAGCGCAGCCCGCCAATTCTGAGGTCCGAACACGCAGCCGCAGCCCC
This sequence comes from Marinobacter sp. L-80, assembly GCF_056859395.1. Lineage (NCBI taxonomy): Bacteria > Pseudomonadati > Pseudomonadota > Gammaproteobacteria > Pseudomonadales > Marinobacteraceae > Marinobacter > Marinobacter sp. L-80. The sequence continues at coordinate 55,226 of NZ_JBSXOI010000071.1, read as the reverse complement.
AGAAGTAAAGACTCGACAGCCTTCGACAGACCCCAAGGGAAAAGGTAAACTACGCCCCAATTTTCCCAGTGGATACGAGACTTCGCCAATGAGCATCAAATCCGACAAGTGGATTCGCCGGATGTCCGAACAACACGGCATGATCGAACCGTTCGAAAGCGGACAGGTTCGTGAAACCGAAAAAGGCCGCGTGATCTCCTACGGCACCTCCAGCTACGGCTACGACGTACGCTGCAGCAACGAATTCAAAATCTTCACCAACGTCCACTCCGCCACCGTGGACCCGAAGAACTTCGACGAAAACAGCTTCGTCAACTACACCGGCGACGTCTGCATCATTCCGCCGAACTCCTTTGCACTGGCCCGCACCGTTGAATACTTCCGCATTCCACGAAGCGTCCTGACCATCTGCCTGGGCAAGTCCACCTATGCGCGTTGCGGCATCATCGTCAACGTCACCCCGCTGGAGCCAGAATGGGAAGGCCAGGTTACGCTGGAATTCTCTAACACCACCAACCTGCCGGCGAAGATCTACGCCAACGAAGGCGTCGCCCAGATGCTCTTCTTTGAATCCGACGAGATCTGTGAAACCAGCTACAAAGACCGGGGTGGCAAATATCTTGGCCAGACCGGCGTGACCCTGCCCAGGACATGAACGCCAACCAGTTCCTGAAAGCCGTTTCACAACTGCAGGGATGGCGCGAATGCGCCTTCCTGCTCGCTCTGGCTGAGCGCTCATTCCCGAACTACGCCCTGTTTGCCGATGCCATGGGCCTGAAGACCGGTGCCAAAATGCGCCAGCTTCTCGATCTTGGCTGGGACTTGCTCCAAAAAGACGTCTCCGAATCGGCGATCCCGCAGTTGCTCGCCAAACTGGAAACCCTGTCGCCGGACGTGGACGCCTACGACGCCTACGGTGTTTACCCGGCCTTCGACTTCTGTCAGCTACTGGAGCAGGCTCTGCTGAACCGCCTGAACCCCTCCAAACACCGCGCTACCGATGCGTCACAGATGGCGACCGGAACCGTGATGAACTTTATTGAGCTGTCCGAAGGGGAAGACCTCGAGGAAGGCGAGCTCGTCCGTCTGCTTGATCATCACCCGTTGATGAAAGAAGACAAAACCTTCCAGCGGGACCTGATCCTGGAGCTGAAGCGCCAACGCACGCCAACCGATCAGTTCGTGGCCCGTCTCCGGGAGGATGCAGCCAACGAGGGCGTCAGTAACCTTGGCATTTCGCTCACCGAATAAACGTTGGGGAGCGAGCAAGCTACACTTTCGGTATTACCCGCTGTATTCAGAATAGGTCAGATGGATTTTATCCCATGAAACTCTCTGCTTTTGGTCGCAAGTTCACCGCCGATGCCGGTATCACGTCCCTCATGGATGACCTGGGTAACGCCATGGCATCCGGCGACGACATGATCATGATGGGCGGGGGAAATCCCGGGCATATTCCCGAGATCCAGCAGAGAGTACAGGAAATTCTCGCGGATATGAGTCGTAACGAGGGCGATGTTCGCCGTCTGGTCGGCATCTACGATCCGCCTCAGGGGGAAAAGCAGTTTATCGCCTCGCTCGCCGAGCTGCTCAACCGCGAATATGGCTGGGGCCTGAAACCTGAGAATATCGCCCTGACCAACGGCAGCCAGGCGGCCTTCTTCATGTTGTTCAACATGTTTGGCGGAGACTACGGCGACGGTAACCGCAAGCATATTCTTTTGCCGCTTGCGCCCGAGTACATCGGCTACGCTGACGCTGGCATTGAACCGGGCCTGTTCCATGCGGTGCAGCCGGACATCTCGTTCACCGACGCCCACGAGTTCAAATACCGGGTGGATTTTGATGCCGTAGAGGTTACCGGTGAGACCGGCGCTATCTGTGTGTCACGTCCCACCAATCCGACCGGTAACGTCGTTACTGACGAAGAGCTTGCCCGGCTTGAAGAGCTCGCCCGCCAACACGACATACCACTGATCGTCGATGGCGCGTATGGCACACCATTTCCGAGCTTGCTGTTCGTTGATGCAACACCCACCTGGAACGACCAGATCATCCTCTGCCTGAGCCTCTCGAAGCTTGGTTTGCCGGCAGCGCGGACCGGAATCGTGATTGCCGCCGAGCCGGTGATCAAGGCGTTGTCAGGCATTAATGCCATTATGAACCTGGCCACGGGCAGTTTTGGCGCCATGCTGGCCGAGCCTCTGGTTCGTTCCGGCGAAATATTGTCCCTGAGCAGGGATGTGGTTTGCCCGTTCTACAAGGCGAAGATGGAACGGGCGGTATCCGCGTTCCGGGAGGCCATGGGAGAGGACAGCTGCCGCTGGTATGTGCACAAGCCCGAGGGCGCCATGTTCCTGTGGCTCTGGTTCCCGGATCTGCCGATCTGCAGCCTTGAGCTGTATCAGCGGTTGAAGAGCCGAGGGGTTCTGGTCGTTTCCGGACACTATTTCTTTCCCGGATTACCGGAAGATGGCTGGAGGCACCGGCATGAGTGTCTGCGCGTGACCTACTCCCAGGACGACGATCGGGTTGCCGAGGGCCTCCGGATCATTGCCGATGAGGTCAAGGCCGTGTGGCGCGAGGCCGGGCGTGAGGTCTAGCGCTCGAACTCTGCTTCCTTGAGTTTCAATTCGTAGGTGCTGCCGTCCGGCTCAACCTGCCTGAGGCGGACTAGCAGGAAATTCTGCTCCGGCGAGAACCACATCAGCGTCTGGCGCTTGGAATCCTCGCGAACCTTCTCCGCCTTCAGGGTGGCGCTCTGTTTGTTGCCGGTGCTCATATTCTCGCCATTGATCACCGCGAAGCGATCGGTGTCGATAGAATTACCGTCGAGCACCCGATAGGTCATTTCCCGCTTGCCATTCTTGATGTCCTGGTGCAGCTGAAGCTGGTAGCCCAGCGGATCCAGCAGGCCTTCTTCCAGCGCCAGTTCGAAGGGCTTTCCCTTGTATTCGCCGGTTGCCATGCCTGCGGACCAGTCGAAGTCGATAGAGTTCTTGCGGTCGCTGATCAGGAAACCGGATAAGCGGTATCGGTATCGCATGGGTATGACGTGCCCGTCCTCCCAGCGGAATACCAGCGATTCATCGATGCTGACAATGAAGGAGTCGACATCCGTGCGGTACAGCCAGACATCGTTGCCCTGGGAGGAGAGTGTGCGTTTTGCGGTGCCATTGAGAGAGAGACCCTTCTCCATGGCTGCGGTATAGCTGGCCTCGAAGGGGGTCAGGTCCGCTTCGGTCTCGGCATGCAGTGTGACCGGTCCGGCGAGAATGCCGAGACAGGCCAGCAGTGCGGCGCAACCAAATCTGATGAGACGTCGTGAAAGCATCTTGTTAAACCCGAACAATTACCGTCATCAATGGCGACAGTGTAGCTGCTCGGGCAGGATGCGGGGATGACAATTCGTTCAGGCGATGCCTCAGTTGTCCGGCAAGCGCATCGGAGCGTTCAAGGGTTCGCCGTCGAACAACACATAATCGCTACCCAGTTGAATCCGGCCCTCACAGAACCAGCGCACAACAATGGGGTAGAGGATGTGTTCCTTGGCCTGCACCTTCTCCGCGAGGCTTTCTGGCGTGTCATCGGAAACAATCGCCACTTCTGCTTGGGCAATCACGGGGCCACCATCCAGCTCTTCGGTAACGAAGTGGATGGAAACGCCATGTACGGTATCGCCCGCTTCCAGTGCACGACGGTGAGTATTCAGCCCGGTGTACTTCGGCAACAGGGACGGGTGAATGTTCAGCATCTTACCCCGGAATGCCCGAACAAAATCCGTGGTCAGAATGCGCATGAAGCCTGCCAGGACAATCAGATCCGGATTGTATCGGAGGATTTCCGCCATCAGGGAGGCATCAAACTCATCCCGGGATTCGAAATTCTTGTGGTTTACCACAAAGGTCTCGATATTTGCCTGGGCCGCGCGCTCAAGGGCAAACGCGCCGGGCTGGTTGCAGCCAACGGCAATGATCTGCCCGGGAAAATCCCGCTCCCGGCTGGCGTCAATCAGTGCCTGAAGGTTGGTGCCGCTTCCGGATGCGAGCACCAGGATTTTCGGTAACGGGGTCTGATCTGCCTTCATGCCGACAGCAGCCCCGGTGCATAGCGAACGCAGGCATCTGCCTGTTCGTCATCGGCACGTTCGATCAGGCCTACCTGCCAGGCATGTTCGCCCAGTGCTTTCAGGGTATCCAGGGCCAGCTCCTTCTGGTTGGCAGGCACGCAGACAATCATGCCGATACCACAGTTAAAGGTGCGGTACATCTCTTCACTGGCAACGCCGCCGTTGTCCTTGAGCCACTGGAATACCGGGGGCAATGACCAGCTGTTGGTATCGATGGCAGCGATGGTGCCGTTCGGCAGCACCCTGGGAATATTTTCCGGCAGGCCACCACCAGTGATGTGGGAGAGGGCACGAACGTCGACTTCGCGAATCAGCTGCAGAAGATTCTTTACGTAGATTCGAGTCGGTGCCATCAAGGCGTTGGCCAGGGTGGTATCGCCCATTGGCTGCTCGAGGTCAGCGTTGCTGACTTCCAGAATTTTCCGGATCAGGGAGTAGCCGTTGGAGTGAGGGCCGGAAGAGCCCAGGGCAATCAGCACGTCTCCGGCCTGGACGCGGCCGCCGTCAATAATCTCGCTGCGTTCGGCAACGCCTACGCAGAAGCCAGCCAGATCGTAGTCGTCGCCTTCGTACATGCCCGGCATTTCAGCGGTTTCGCCGCCGACCAGCGCACAGCCAGCCTGCTCGCAGCCCTCGCCGATCCCGGCAACCACCTGTGTGGCAACGTCTACGTTCAGCTTGCCGGTCGCGTAGTAGTCGAGGAAGAAAAGCGGTTCAGCGCCGCCGACAACCAGATCGTTCACGCACATGGCGACCAGATCGATGCCGATGCTGTCGTGCTTGTCCAGTTGCATGGCCAGTCTGAGCTTTGTGCCCACTCCGTCGGTGCCGGAAACCAGAACCGGTTCGTTATATCCGGCGGGGATGGAGACCATGGCGCCGAAGCCGCCGAGACCGCCAAGAACCTCGGGGCGGCGGGTGCGCGCGGCGGTGTCCTTGATTCGGCTGACGAGTTCATTGCCGGCATCAATATCAACGCCAGCATCGCGGTAGGTCAGGGAGGGCTTCTGTTCGCTCATGGTGTACTTAACCGTTGGCCAGTGGGTCAGGCGGCGGATTTTAACAGGTGCGGTGTGGCGCTCCAAATGTATATTGCTTTTCCGAAATCCGGGGCCGCTACTCACACCTTGGGGCATGGTGTATCCTATGCGCCATTCATGCGAATTGCAGGGTGTTTCATGTCAGTATCAGGGCAAAAGCCGGCACACAGGTCTTTATCCGGGACGTGGGTAGTTGCGTTGTTCACCGTTCTGCTGTCTGGGTTTTCCGCTCAGGCGAGTGCCGTGACGGTTTCCGGTCTCTATTCGGCAAAGGTGCCAGTGGAAGGGTCCTCGCCGGGTCAACTCGCCCAGGGATATGCAGACGGGCTGAGCCAGGTACTGGTAAGGGTTTCCGGTACCCGAGACGTACTGGCGATGGAGGGCGTTGAAGCCCTGCTGTCCGATGCCGAGTCGTTACTGCTTTCCTATCAGGTTGCCCGTGGCGAGTCCGGGCAGAGTGTTCTGAGCATGTCCTTCGGAGCGGTTGGCGTGAATCGCGCGCTGGCTGCAATTGATGCGCCGGTGTGGGGTGCCAACAGACCGCTCACGCTGGCCTGGATTGCTGCCGAGGATCGTGGATCGAGAACACTCGTAACACGGCCCGGGGCCGGCTCTGGTCAGGAAGACGCAGGAGCCTGGAGGGCTGCGTTCGATGAGGCGGCCAGAAAGCGTGGCTTGCCCGTGGCGCTGCCCCCGTCAGATTTCAGCTCTGACCGCGAATTGCTCTCGGATATCTGGGGGCAGTTTATTGGTCGGGTGAAGTCTGCATCCGGGAATCTGGACCATGATGTGCTCGCTTTGGTGCGGGTCAGCCGTGCTGGCGGGCAATGGCGTGCCGGCTGGGTCTTCGATGGTATGGCCATGAATGCCGGGGAAGAGTCGGTAACCGCCGATACCCCGGAAGCGCTGGCGGAGGCGACGATAAACCGCTGGGCGGAGCTATACGCCAGCCGATACGCGGTTGCTGCATCGGAAGTGGGCGATTCGCCCCAGGTGGACATTGTGCTTCGTGGCGTTACGTCGCTTGAAGACTATGCCGGCGCCAATAAGGTGCTGGAAGGACTGACCCCCGTGGTTAGCGTTGGTGCCCATCGGGTACGGGACGAACAACTGACCCTGCGGGTGGCTTTCTCCGGTGAGCTGGACCAGCTGCGGGAGTACATCGCCCTGGATCCGCGCTTCGTTCCAATGGAGGCCGACGTTCCGGCAGAACCTCCGGTTACCGCCCGTACAGCAGAGGGCCAGGTGGCTTCGCCTGGGCCGAACCCGCAAGAGGCGCCCGAGAGCAAGGAATCGCAGCCGGCTGGCCCGGATCAGCAAACCTCTGCGGAGGCGTCTGAAGAGACTGCCCTGTTTACCTATCAGCCGGTGCCCGTCGATGAGGAAGATGCCAGGGAGGCGTTCGAATCCCTGTACCAGGTTCTGTATTATCGTTGGCAACCGTCTTCTGTCATCGGGAGCGATGGCGGCGAATAAGGTGTAACCGGAGGGAGTCTTTTGAATTTGCACCGCTGGCGCTGGATTCCCAATGCCCTGACGTTCCTGCGCATTCTTCTGATCGCTCCCTTCGCGGGAGCGTTACTGATCGGAGATTATCGCCGAGCGTTGCTGATATTCTTTCTGGCCGCCGGCACAGACGCGGTTGACGGCTTCCTTGCCCGCCATTTCAATTGGCGTTCCAGGCTTGGTGCAATTGCAGATCCTCTCGCCGACAAGGCCTTGTTGATCACCGCGTACCTGATGCTTACTCTCACTGCTGTTCTGCCCGTGTGGCTGTTTCTGCTGGTGTTGGGGCGTGACCTGCTGATTGTGGTCGGCGCTCTGGCCTACCACTACAAGGTTGGTCGATACGATATGGAGCCCAGCATTCCCGGCAAGATCAATACGTTTATCCAGATTCTTGTAGCCCTGGCCATCATCGTGCTTCTGGCGGACCTGCCGATGCAGCCCTGGGTGGTGGATGCCGGCATTATCCTGGTGGCTGTTTCCACTGTGTTCAGCGGGGGGCATTACCTGTTTGTGTGGGGCTTGCGGGCCTGGAGGGCTACCCGGCCATGACCGCATCCCAGTTGGTGCTCGGGGTCAAGCTGCGTGACGACGCCCGATTCGACAATTTCCATGGCGACCGGAACACGAGCGCAGCCCAGCGTCTTGAAAGCGTTTGTCAGCAACCTGATGATATGCCTGTCGTTGTTCTGTGCGGTGATGCCGATACCGGCAAGAGCCATCTTCTACAGGCAGTGTGCCACCTGGGCGAAAAGCAGGGCAGAGCAGCGGTGTGTATCAGCATCGCAGAGCTAGAGCCTTTTGGTCCCGATGCCTTGTCGGGGCTTGAGACTCATGAGATCGTCTGTCTTGACGATGTCGACCGCATCGCAGGCCAGCGGTTCTGGGAAGAGGCCATTTTTCATCTCTATAACCGGATTCTCGATCGAGGCGGCCTTTTGGTGGTGAGTCTGGCCGATTTGCCGGCCAGTCTGCCTTTTGAATTGCCGGATCTGGTCTCCAGACTCAGTCACGGGCTGATCATCCAGTTGGGTATTTACCGGGATGAGGATCGCCTGACCATTCTCAGAGCCCGTGCCGAGAAACGTGGCCTGGTGATGGCGGATGATGTGGCCAGCTATATAATGCGTCGGGCGCCCCGAAGGCTCGGTGATTTGCTGGGGATTCTGGATATACTGGATGAAAATTCACTTCAGGCACAGCGACGGCTTACTATCCCGTTTGTGAAGACAGTGATGGGGTGGTGAGTTGGAATGGGTTCATCGCAGGGCAGAAATCGATAACGGATTCATCAAGGGAGAGGCAAAATGAGACGGGTGGTATTCAACCAGAAAGGCGGTGTCGGTAAGTCCAGTATCACGTGCAATCTCGCAGCTATCAGCGCCGCTCGTGGAAAGCGAACCCTGGTCGTGGATCTTGATCCGCAGGGAAACTCCACCCATTATCTGCTGGGCAAGCCTGCCAGCGAGCTCAAGGACACCGTGGCGGATATGCTGGAGCAGACGGTGGCCTTTACCGTGTTCAATCGCCGTCCGGACGAATTTGTCCATGCCTCACCGTTCAAGAACCTGTTTGTGATGCCCTCCAGCCCGGAGCTGGATTTTCTCGAGCGCAAGCTGGAGGCCAAGCACAAGATATACAAGCTGAGGGAAGCCCTGAAAAAACTGGGTGAATCCTTCGATGCGATCTACATCGATACCGCGCCGGCGCTCAATTTCTATACCCGGTCTGCCCTGATTGCAGCCCAGCGCTGCCTGATACCCTTCGACTGTGACGATTTTTCCCGTCAGGCGCTGTACAACATCCTCAACGAGATTCGTGATCTGCAGGAAGACCACAACGAGGATCTTGTTGTCGAAGGGATTGTTGCCAACCAGTTCCAGCCGCGGGCCAGCCTGCCCAAGCAGCTGGTCAGGGAGCTTACCGAGGAGGGCTTGCCGGTTTTGCCTGTGCGTCTCTCGAGTTCCGTGAAGATGAAAGAGTCCCACCAGAGCCGGCAGCCCCTGATTCACATGGCACCCAAGCACCCGCTGACGCGCCAGTACGAGGACCTGTTCCGGGTTCTGCATGGCGAAACCGTGGAGCTTGAGCCGCTTAACGATTGAAGCGAGACTGATATGACCGAATCCGGTAACCCGGTCGGGCAGGTTGCGGACTGCCTTCTGAACATTGAGATGGAGTTGCGGCAGCTGGGGCTCTGGGAGTCAGAGCCGCCACCGGACGAGGCGTTCCAGAGTGCGCAGCCCTTTTGCATCGATACGCTGGAATTTACCCAGTGGCTGCAATTTGTTTTTGTGGAAAGAATGAAGATCATTATCGAAAATGACCACCCGTTGCCCTCGGCCTCCGGCATAGCGCCGATGGCCGAAGAGCATTTCCGGGGGCGACCGGAGTCCGGTAGCAGGCTGGTTCGGGAGCTGGAGGTGATCGACCGCCTGCTTAGCGGGGAGTGATCAGTCCAGTCTCATTGACAGGTCGACAGCCTTCAAATCCTTGGTCAGCGCGCCAATCGAGATGAAGTCCACGCCGGTTTCGGCGATCGGCACCAAGGTGTCGGCATTGATTCCCCCGGATGCTTCCAGCTTTGCTTTGCCACCCGTGGTAGCGACCGCGGTCCGCATGTCTTCAAGTGAGAACTCATCCAGCATGATGATGTCTGCACCCGCTAGAAGGGCCTGTTCCAGCTCGTCAAGGTTCTCGGTTTCCACCTCCACCGGTTTGCCCGGTGCAATCCGGTGGGCGGCTTCAATGGCCAGGGCAATGGAGCCGCAGGCGGCAATGTGATTTTCCTTGATCAGGAAGGCATCCCACAGCCCGATCCGGTGATTGAAGCAGCCGCCACAGGTTACAGCGTATTTCTGGGCCAGGCGCAGACCGGGCAGGGTTTTACGGGTATCCAGCAGTCGAACACCGGTGTGTGCAACCCGGGCGGCATAGCCTGCGCAGGCGGTCGCAACGCCAGACAGGGACTGGAGCCAGTTCAGAGCCGCGCGTTCGGAGCTTAGCAGGCTTCGTGCCGAACCCTGCATGGTAAACAGCACCTGATCCGGCGACACGGTCTCGCCATCGGCAACCTGCCAGTCGAGCTCAACGGCCGGATCCACCTGTCGGAAAACCTCGTCCACCCACTCCCTGCCCGCGACGATGGCGGTTTCCCGCGTAATTACCCGCCCTGTTGCCTGTTTGTCGGCGGGTATCAGTCTGGCCGTGATGTCGCCATCGCCGATGTCCTCCCGCAGACTCTGGGCAACGTTTTCAATTCTGGCCTGGCGGAGGAGTTCAGGGGCAATCATAGGGCAAAAAGTCCGGTGCAGTGGGTTGTCGGCGTTTCAGGCTGCCAATTCTAAAGCGCCGCTGGTGAATCGCCAAACTCTTGGGGCAGGGCTGCTAAACTGTGATGCACGTCAGGTCTACACAAAAGGTGACAAATTCTGACACAACCTGACGTGGGCAGCTCGTATCATGTGAAGTGGAGAAATAAACAGGCAATTGTGTAATACAAGGCGGAGCAGCGAGATGGTGCACGATAACAAGGTTGTCAGCTTTTCAGGCCAGAAACCGCCCGCCCGGTTTTCTTTGCCTGCGTCCCTTGTGCGCCTGCGTGACGCATCGGGTCAGTCCCTCAAGTCCGTTCTTGCCAGTTTTTTCGATCGTGCCGATGATGCCCTGTTTGAACTCGCCGACAGAGCCGGCTCCAACCTCGACCAGACCGCCTACTTTGATGCCATGCGGGAGCTCAGGCTTCGTCGCAAGGCCATGGTGGTCTCGATCCTCCAGTATGTCAGCCAGGCTTTCAATGAAATCGGCAGGTTCCAGCCCCAGCAAAGTGCCAGGTCCCTGGATGAAGTTGACGAGGACTCTCTCAGCCTCGTTGACCATTCCCAGCTTGAGCAGCAGGTGGCAGTCGACAATCTCATAAATAAACTCCGGAACCGTTATACCGAACAGATCCGTCTGCTTACCGTCCGGGTCGGGCATCTGGTGCCGGGCATCGAGCTGAAAGACGCACAAATGCCGCTGAGCCCTGAAATCATCTGTGGCGGTGTTGCCGAGGCCTGTGCAGACCTCGACATTGATATCCGGGCCAAGCTGGTGGTTCTGAAGCTGTTTGATCGCCTGCTTGCCGATACCCTCGGTGATTTCTACAAAGAAGCCAATCGCACCTTGATCAGTGAAGGCGTAATGCCTGACATGAAACGACCGCCCACCGGCAAGGTGCCCTCCCGCTCCGGTCAGCGTGGGTCAGGAGAGAGTTCAGTGCCGACCAGTGCCAGCGGCCGGGCGGATTCTGCCAGCCAGGGTCAGGGTATGTCTCAGTCACAGGCTACTTTCTCGGAGCTCAGCGCGCTGTTGCATCGCGGTGAGTCCAATGCTGTCACTGGCGGATCCCCGGTCGGCGAAAGCTACATTGATACCGACAGGCTCATGGCCCGTTTGACTGAAGCGCAGTCGAGCAGCAGGCAATGGGGTGAAGGTACCGTTGTACCTCTGAACGAGCAGCTTCAACCCATCCTGCGTTCCGGCGATGGCAATAGCCTGAGCGTTGGGCAGGTCGACAGTGACGTGATCAATCTGGTTTCCATGCTGTTCGACTTTATTCTGGAAGATCGCCAACTGCATCCGGTGATGAAAGCATTGATCGGGCGCCTGCAGATTCCGGTGCTGAAAGTGGCGCTTAGTGACAAGAACTTTTTCAACCGGGGCGGTCACCCGGTTCGAAAACTGCTTAACGAGCTGGCACTTTCGGCCATTGGCTGGACCGAGAAGAAGGCCGGGCAAAGAGACCCGCTTCGGGACAAAATCGAATCGGTGGTAGATCGGGTTCTGACAGAGTTCACTACCAACGTCTCTCTGTTTGAGGAGTTGTTGAAAGATTTCAGCCACTTCATGGATCTCGATCGCCGACGTCGTGAGCTCGTCGAGCAACGTCTTCGGGATGCTGAAGAAGGGCGGGCTCGACAGGAGCGGGCGTCCCAGGCGGCGGAAGGCCTGGTTAAGGAGCTGACAGAGCAGCGGGACGTACCCGAACCGGTTGCCGGCCTCCTGAGCGAAGCCTGGACCCGGTACCTGCAATGGGTTGTCCTCCGGGAGGGCGAGGAAAGCGACCGGTGGCAGCACGCCCGGAACCTGACCGAGCAGTTGGTCTGGAGTGTGGATCCGCGCCCGGTCACTGATACCACCAGGTCAGATCTGCTAAGGGCAATACCGGCCATTGTGGACGACCTTCGCAAGGCACTGCAGGATATTTCCTGGGACCCGTTTGCCACCGATGCGGCCATTCGCGACCTTGAACTTGCCCATGTGGACGTTTTCCAGCGATTGGTGACGGCTCCGTCCAGGCCGGAATCACCTTCGGAACCAGAGGATCTGCTCGTTCCGGAACCCGCTGCTGAGCAGCCCGTCGAGCCCCCTGAGCCGGCGGCCGAAGACGCTGTCAAAGCAACGCCCGCGCCGGCCGAGCCTGAAGTGCCTGTTTCTGTGGTCAGCGAGGCTGCCTCCCAGGCGGACGCTGAAACGCAGACTGCTTCAGTATCTCCAGAGTGGCTGTCAAAGGCCGAAAGCCTGCGTGTGGGTTCCTGGATTGAACTTACCCGCGACGAAACCCGGGTGCGCTGTAAGCTTGCGGCCTTTATCAAGGCTACTGGCAAATATATCTTTGTGAATCGCAGTGGCGCGAAGGTGGCAGAGTATCTGCGTCAGGAACTGGCCGCCGACATGGAATCCGGGAAAATCAGCATGCTGGATGATGGTCTGATCTTCGACCGGGCACTGGAGTCGATCATCGACAACCTGCGCAGCAGCCGCAAGGACTGATTCGTAGCAACCGTGGCAACTTTGTGATTCAATCAGAGGCTGTAATGCTCTGAAACTTTTGGAATTACTTTGCCCGATTCAGACGTTTTTTCCGAACGCCCTACCGCCTCCGGTATCGATGGAAATTCGCTTCGCGAAACCGGGCGGATTTCCTTCGCCCGCTGGACCCCTTCGCCGAATTTCGGGCCTCGTCCGGATGGAGCGGGCATCTCTCTTCTGGTCGTCCACAATATCAGCCTGCCTCCGGGCCAGTTTGGTGGCCGCGAAATAGAAGACTTCTTCTGCAACCAACTCGACCATTCTGCGCACCCCTACTTCAAGACTATCGAGGGCGTCCAGGTGTCTGCGCACCTGCTGATTCGCCGCGATGGCGCGCTGGTGCAGTTTGTCAGCCTGCTTGATCGGGCCTGGCATGCCGGCCGATCGTGTTTTGAAGGGCAGGAGGAATGCAATGATTTTTCCATCGGGATTGAGCTGGAAGGGACCGACGACACCCCTTACACCACCGAGCAATATCGCATGCTGGCGAAAGTGGCGGACCTGATTATGACGGCCTGGCCGGATATCACGGCCAATCGGATTACCGGGCACTGCGACATTGCGCCCGGCAGGAAGAGCGATCCCGGCCCGGCTTTTGACTGGCGGTATTTCCGGTCAGCCCTGGAAATAGTCCGAGGATCGGGGAGGAACGTCTGAATGGTATTTGTTGTGTTTCTTCTGGCCTACATGGTACGCAGGCGTCTGGATTCCCTGGACATGCTGTCTGGCGATGAGGTCTGGCGTCGTTGGTTCCGCTACGGCAGCCGGGTCAGGGCGGGCCATGAATCGGGGATAGCGACCGGGCTGGCACTGGTCCTGTTGCCGGCCCTGATACTGGGGCTTGCGGAATACCTGCTGGTGTCTTCTGGCTGGAGAATGGCGGCTTACCCGCTGGAGTTCCTGGTGCTGGTCGTCCTTATGGGAACGCCGGGCTGGCGACAGGTACTGCGGGCCTATGCGGAGGCGTGGCACCGGGGAGACATGCAGTCGGCCTGGCATCATGTGAAAGACCTTCTTCCGGCCGATGAACGGGGAGCCGCAGTGTCTCCCGAGGCCATGCACCTCTCCCTGTCCAAGGCACTGATGGTTTCGGTGTTCCAGCGCTTTTTTCTGGTGGCTTTCTGGTATGTGGTTGGCGGTATCGGTCTCGCGGTCCTGGCGCGTGGGCTGGTAGCGCTCGCCGAGCAATGGCCGCAGGCGCCGGCCAGGCCCAGGTTTGCAAAAATGTCCGACCTTGCCGGCTGGATTCCTGCCAGGCTTTTGTCGTTAACGTTCGGAATTGCCGGAGATCTGGCCGGCTGGCTGCGTGAAACTCGCCAGACTCTGACCGGAATCTCCAAAAAAGCGGGCGAGGTACTCATGATTTCGGCCAACGGGTCGTTAACCGGGTATGCACTGGATCCAGCGAGGTTTTCCCGGATTCACCCGGATGAGTGGACAGCGTTTGGGGGAAGGAGTCTGCGAGCGGTAAGGGATCTGCTGAACAGAAGCATGCTGGTATGGATATGCATAGTCGCCCTGCTGGTTATTTCCGGCGTCGTTTAGCCCGGATTTTATAAAACATTACAGTTTAACAACAAATAAAGCTTAAGTTTTTAAGACTTTAGGCGGCAATAGAAGAAAAGAATTAACGTTCAGTGGTTATTTGCCAGCACGAGGGTCCCTGTGAAGCAACTCATTAATCCTGCCATTGCCCTGATGAACCGGCTGCCGATGGTCTACAAGTTCAGTCTCATCAGCATTCTGTTCCTTTTACCAATTGGCGGGCTGTCCTGGCTTGCCATTTCCGAGCTGAATCGCTCGGTTCAGACCATGACCCGGGGTGTCGAGGGGCTGGAGCAACTCCAGCAAGTGGATCGGCTGGTGGATGCGGCGATGGATTATCGAGACTATCGCTCACCGGCGATCATCAAGGATGAGAGTGCCATTACCGCAGTTTCCGAAGAAGCGGCCACTGAGATTGATAGCCTTTTGGCGGCTCTGACCGCAGAAGAGCGCTCGTTCGATACGACTGGCTCCTGGGCCGATCAGGTTGAAGGCCTTCGCCAGGAGTGGGAAGCATTGCGGGCCGATGACAATTATCAGGGCAGCTTCGATCCTCAGTTCAAGTATTATCAGGAATTCGTCCAGAAGGCACAGGCGCTGCTTTCGGCCACCATTGAAATCTCTGGTTTGGGGCAGGGGGCCTCAAGAGAAAACCAGTTGATTCTGGGCCTGGTCCAGGACTCTCTCCCGGCTGCACGCACCGTGATCGGTCGGGCAAAATCCTACGGAATCTTCGCACTGGTCGAGGGGCAGGTAGGTTACGCCCTGAGCGAAACCCTGAACGAAATCTATGACCAGTTGACCAATCGCACCTCCTTGCTTTCGCCGGCCTTGGCTCTTGCTTCTGAAGCATCGCCGGCCCTCGCCAATCAGGCGGGCAACGCCATTCAACGGGTTGACGAGAGTTTGATGGTGGTTCGGGATCATCTGGATCTGAACGTGATAACGCCAATGCGTCTGGAAATGCCCTGGACCGAATACGACGATCTGATGTCCAGGCAGTTGGCCCACTACGACGACGTCAAGACGGCTGCCTTCAGCGTGGTCGACTCGAACCTGCGCGCACGGCTCGAGAGTGAGATCAACCAGCGTCGCCTGATTGTGGTTGCCCTGATCGCCGTGCTGCTTGTGGTTGTCTATCTCTACATCGGCTTCTTCATGTCCGTACGTACCGCCATCAACCGCTTCAGCGAAGCCGCACGGAACGTTGCCGCCGGCGACATGACCACGCACATCAGTTTGCGCAACCGCGATGAGCTGGGCGAGTTGACGACGGAATTCAATAACATGACCGACCGGATTGCCGAGCTGATCCGCTCTGTCAGCCGGACGACGGCGGACGTAGACCAGCAGGCCACCCGGGTCAATGACACCGCTGCGGCCAATAGCGAAGCGGTTGCGCGTCAGATGGAAGAAAGCGGCCAGATCAATGAAGCCATGAACCAGATGGTTGAGGCGGTTCATGAAGTCACCGAAAGCGCGCACCGGGTTGCGGACAGCGCGAGCAATGCCGAACAGGACACAGAAACCGGCCGGGGCGTGGTGGCCGACACGGTTGAAACCATCAACAAGCTGGCGGGTGAAATCTCAGGCGCGGTGGAAGTGATCAACCGGGTCAGCAAGGACAGTGACAACATCAGTCAGGTGCTGGTCGAGATCAAGGCCATCGCCGAGCAGACCAACCTGCTCGCCCTGAACGCCGCGATCGAGGCGGCCCGGGCCGGGGAGCAGGGGCGTGGTTTCGCGGTGGTTGCCGATGAGGTTCGCTCGCTGTCACAGCGCACGCACAAATCGACGGAAGAAATCGAAGGCATGATTTCCCGGCTCCAGAGCGGCGTCAAAGACGCGGTGTCGGCCATGACCAACAGCCGGGACGTGACCGAGGCAACGGTGCAGAAGTCCGGAGAGGTGACAGAGGCCCTGGATAGAATCGCCAAGGGCATCTCCGTGATCGTGGATATGAGTCACCAGATCGCCCAGGCCGCCGAAGAGCAGTCTGCCGTCGCGAAAAACGTGAACTCGAACGTTGAGCAGATTGGCGAGCTGGGCCAGAAAACCGCCGCCAATGCTGAAGAAACCCTGGGTTCTTCCAGAGAAATGTCGCAACTGACAGCGTCGCTTCAGCGTCTGGTGGAAGCCTTCAAGGTCTGATCGGTGCGACCTTTGCGCGCGATCAGGCGCATAAAAAATCCGGCCCTTAGAGGCCGGATTTTTTTTGTTCCCAGAGAATCTCTTCGCCACCCTCGCGCCGGGCCAGTACGCGGGCGATGACAAACAACAGATCCGATAGACGGTTCAGGTAGTGTCGGGAAGCGGTGTTGATAGAGTCCTCATGGCCGAGGGCGACGACAACCCGCTCTGCACGACGGCAGACCGCCCGGGCAAGGTGACATTGGGCGGCGCCGGGACTGCCTCCGGGCAGGACAAAATTCTTCAGCGGTGGCAGGCCTTCGTTGTGCCGGTCCAGGGTGCCCTCCAGCCATTCGATGTGTTCGTCACCAATCACACGGCTGCCGGGGATGGCAAATTCGCCCCCCAGGTCAAACAGATGGTGCTGAATGCGGCGCAGGCTCTCCACCAGTTCGTCGTCGCTGTCCAGGGTTTCGATTAGCAACCCGATATGGCAGTTGAGTTCATCAGCGGTGCCCATGGCTTCAACTCGCTGGGCATTCTTGGCAATCCGGTTGCCATCGGCCAGGCCCGTGGAGCCATCGTCTCCGGTACGGGTGTAAATCTTGGAAAGGCGGTTGCCCATCAGTCTGCTCCTGTTAATGTGACGACAGTTGTTGTACCCGTTCGGTCAGCATTTGGTTCACCGGCGTGTCGATACCGAGTTCTTTTCCTAGTTTTGCCAGATACCCGTTGATAAAGTCTATCTCGGTTTGGCGTTTGCGGAGAACATCGGCACGCATGGACGATGTGTTACCCGCGGTGTTTTGAGCGACCTGTTCAATGCGTTGGCGCAGGGAATCCGGTGTTTCCGTGATCTGGGCGGCGGCGCTCATCAGCTCTGATAGTTCCCGGCAAAGCTCGTCGATGGTGTTCTGATATAGCCCTGCAGACAGGATGTCGCCATTGGGGCAGTTCAGGATGGCGGTGTAGGGATTGATGCCCGCATTGACGATCAGTTTCTGCCAGAGTCGCTGAAGGATGGCCGGCTCCCGATGGATGGCCAGGCCGGAGTCTTCCAGCATGGCGACCGCGCGGTCCACCGAGAATCTGGCCTGCTCCGTCAGCGGACCCACCCAGGTATCGCCGGTACCGGCATGGACGAGAAGCCCCGGTTCAGGTCGATTTGCGCCCTCGGTGGTGGTTGCGGCCAGGATCGGGCGCTCCGGCCACCGCTCGGCGACAGCTTGCTGGCTGCCCAGTCCGTTCTGGAAAAGCAGGATGGGGATATCAACGGGTAATTGGTCGATCACGCCTGCTACAGCGCTCAGGGTATCACCGGCCTTGGTTGTCACCAGCATCAGGTCCGGCGTGTCGCCGGTCGTGAGGAAGGGAATCTGTATGGAGGATTCCGGCCCCTCAAAGGGCCGGAAACGGTAATCGACGCTTGAGTCGGTGGGCTCGCCCGGTTTGGCGACGAAGGCAACGCAACCGTTGGGTAGCATTGCGCCCCAGAGCCTTCCCAGAGAGCCTGCACCGAGAATACCGATCATGCCGGTTACATGGCCTCGATATCGGCCCTTTGCTGGCTCAGGCGGGCCTGGCTGCTTTGGGCGTCCCGGAGTTTTTCCTGTTCCTTCTCGACCACCTCGGCCGGAGCCTTGGCCGTGAACTTCTCGTTACCCAGTTTACCCTCCAGGCGACCGATCTCTTTCTGCAGGCGTTCCAGCTCCTTGTCCAGACGCTTGAGTTCGGCTTCCTTGTCAATCAGGCCGGCCATGGGAACCAGTACTTCCATGTCTCCCACCAGTTGGGTGGCAGACATGGGGGCTTTGTCACCCTCAAACCAGTCCAGGCTCTCCAGCTTGGCCAGGGAACTCAGGAACTGGCGATTGTCATTCATGCGGCGCTGATCCTCGGCGTCTTTGCCACGCAGCAATACCGGGATCTTCTTCGCCGGCGAGATGTTCATTTCGCCCCGGATGTTCCGCACGGCAACGATCACCCCCTTGAGCCATTCAATATCAGCGGTAACCGCTGAATCCTGCTTGGTGGCATCCGGTTGCGGGTAGGCCTGCAGCATGATGCTGTCGCCAGTCTTGCCGGCCAGGGGCGCGATCCGCTGCCAGATTTCCTCGGTGATAAACGGCATCATCGGGTGCGCCAGGCGCAGAACGGATTCCAGTACGCGCACCAGGGTGCGACGGGTGCCACGTTTGGCTTCGGCACTGGCGTCTTCATCACTGAGCACAGGCTTGGACAGCTCCAGATACCAGTCGCAGTATTCGTTCCAGATGAACTCATAGAGCGCGTAGGCCGCCAGATCGAAGCGGTACTGGTCCAGGTGACGGATCACGTCCTGCTCGCAGCTCTGCAGCTCGCTGATGATCCAGCGGTCTGCCAGAGACAGTTCCACGGGCTCGTCATTCACGCCACAGTCTTCGCCTTCGGTGTTCATCAACACGTAGCGGGCTGCGTTCCAGAGCTTGTTACAGAAGTTGCGGTAGCCTTCCAGGCGCTTCATATCCCAGTTGATGTCGCGGCCGGTCGTTGCCATGGCGGCAAGGGTGAAGCGCAGGGCATCGGTGCCGTGGGCGGTGATGCCCTCCGGGAATTCCTTCTTGGTGCGCTTGCCGATTTTCTCGGCCAGCTTGGGCTGCATCAGGTTGCCGGTTCGTTTCTCCAGCAGGTCATCCAGGCTGATGCCATCGATCATGTCCAGCGGGTCGATCACGTTACCCTTGGACTTGGACATCTTGTCGCCGTGCTCATCACGGATAAGGCCGGTGACATAGACGGTATGGAAGGGTACCTGGGGGGTGCCGTCTTCGTTCTTCATAAAGTGCATGGTCATCATGATCATCCGGGCTACCCAGAAGAAGATGATGTCGAAGCCGGTGACCAGCACGTCGGTCGGATGGAAGGTTTTCAGGCGCTCGGTGATCTCTGGCCAACCCAGGGTGCCGAACGTCCACAGGGCAGAGCTGAACCACGTATCAAGAACGTCTTCATCCTGCTCGAGGGCGACATTGGCGTCCAGGTTGTGCTTCTGGCGCACTTCATCTTCGCTGCGGCCCACGTAGATATTGCCGTCGGCGTCGTACCAGGCCGGAATGCGGTGGCCCCACCAGAGCTGGCGCGAGATACACCAATCCTGGATATCGCGCATCCAGGCGAAGTACATATTCTCGTACTGCTTGGGTACGAACTGGATACGACCGTCTTCCACCGCTTCAATGGCCGGCTTGGCCAGGGTCTTGGCATCGGCAAACCACTGGTCGGTGAGCATGGGCTCGATAATCAGGCCCGACCGGTCACCGCGGGGGACGCTGAGCACATGGTCCTCGATATTCTCGACCAGCCCCTCGGCCTCCATATCGGCAACAATTTGCTTGCGCGCCGCTTCGCGGGTCAGGCCAGCGTAGGCGCCCGGCATGGTGCCGTCGAGTTCGGTGTTTTCGGTGCCGTCGGCATTGAACACCTCGGCCACGTCCCGGATGTTGGCGTCCTGGGTCATGACGTTAATCATCGGCAGGTTGTTGCGCTTGCCCACGGCATAGTCGTTGAAGTCGTGGGCCGGGGTGATCTTCACGCAACCGGAGCCTTTCTCCGGATCGGCGTGATGGTCGGCAACGATGGGGATACGGCGGTTCACCAGCGGCAGCATCACGTGCTTGCCAATCAGGTGCTGATAACGCTCGTCTTCCGGATGCACGGCCACGGCCGTGTCACCGAGCATGGTTTCCGGCCGGGTAGTGGCTACGATCAGGTAATCCTTGCCATCCTGGGTTTGCGTGCCGTCAGCCAGCGGGTAACGCAGGTGCCAGAAAAAGCCTTTTTCTTCCTTGTTTTCCACTTCCAGATCGGAGATGGCGGTGTGCAGTTTCGGGTCCCAGTTCACCAACCGCTTGCCGCGATAGACAAGTCCCTCGTCGTACAGGCGGATAAACACTTCCTGAACGGCTTTGTAGAAGCCGTCGTCCATGGTGAAGCGTTCGTTGTCCCAGTTCACGGAATTGCCAAGGCGGCGGATCTGGCGGGTGATGGTGCCCCCGGAGTGCTCTTTCCAGTCCCAGATGCGCTTGATGAATTCTTCCCGGCCTAGATCGTGGCGGGTCTTGTCCTCTTCCGCAGCGAGTTTGCGCTCAACCACCATCTGGGTGGCAATGCCGGCGTGGTCGGTACCAACCGTCCACAGTGCGTTACGGCCCTGCATGCGCTTGAAGCGGGTGAGGGTGTCCATGATGGTGTGCTGGAACGCGTGGCCCATGTGCAGGCTGCCGGTTACGTTGGGCGGCGGGATCGCGATGCTGTAGGACTGGCCTTCACCGCTGGGGCGGAAGTACCCTTTGGATTCCCAGTTTTCGTACCACTGGCGCTCGATGTTTTCTGGCTGGTAGGTTTTTTCCATGGGGTTCTGCAGTGACCGTTGGTTGATTCACAAGGGAAAATTGAGACGCACGATTATACATGGTCGCCCTGTTTGCGGCGAACCTAACGCTTCCTCTGATCATGCACCCGGGGTTCAATCCCCAGTGCCCGCAATTGCTTGAAGTGTGACCGCGCCTGATTAAGAACATTCGGGTCGTTATGGGCAACCAGGGCCAGTCGCTTGAACCGGTCGGCATCCGCCGGCAAGGTTGCGGAGAGAATGATCACGGTATCCCAATCCTCTGGCGCCGGCGGGCAAAGCAGAATGCCAACGGGATCGGAGCAGGTTGTGGCAGAGTCCGGAACAACGCTATGGGGGATGAATGCGTCCGGGCTGAAGTTCCAGAGCAGGTCGTCCAGCTCTTCTGCGTGTTGCATGGTATCGCACACGACGCACACGCGGTCGCCCTGCTGCCAGGCTTTGTCCACGAGTTTTGCAGCGTGGAGATTGCGGGCGGCGGGCGTGTTCTGGGCAAGGATGTGAAACCAGTAGCGCTGGTTCCGGTCTTCCTGTCCGGAGTGGCCGGCAGCTGGGCTGCCGGTCTCCGAGGAGCTGGAGGGCTTACTTTCCTGCATGGGACATCAGGTAGTCGACCAGCATGGGCACCGGGCGACCGGATGAGCCCTTGGCTTTGCCGGAGTGCCAGGCGGTGCCGGCGATGTCCAGGTGCGCCCAGCGATAGTCCTTGGCAAAGCGGGAAAGGAAACAGGCCGCTGTTATGGTCCCGGCAGGGCGGCCACCGATGTTGGCCATGTCGGCAAAGTTGCTGTCGAGCTGGCTCTGGTATTCGTCCCAGAGCGGTAGGCGCCATGCCCGGTCACCGGCACGCTCGCCGGCGGCAAGAAGCTCGTTGGCAAGTTCATCGTTGTTGGCCAGCAGGCCGGTGGCGTGATTGCCAAGTGCAATGATGCAGGCGCCGGTCAGGGTCGCCAGATCGATGACGGCGGCCGGGTCAAACTTCTTCACGTAGGTGAGGGCATCGCACAATACCAGGCGCCCCTCGGCGTCGGTGTTGAGGATTTCAACAGTCATGCCGGAGAGCGTGGTCACGATGTCGCCAGGGCGGGAAGCGCCGCCATCCGGCATGTTCTCTGCTGCGGCAATCACAGCCACCACGTTGATCTTGGGTTGGGTTTCGGCGAGCACTTTCATGGCGCCGAAGACACTGGCGGAGCCGCCCATGTCGTACTTCATTTCATCCATGCCCTCGCCGGGCTTGAGGCTGATACCGCCGGTGTCGAAGGTGATACCTTTGCCCACAAGTACGTGGGGCTTGTCCTTGGCCTTGCCACCACGGTATTCCATCACGATCAGTCGCGGCGGTTGGGTGCTGCCTTTGCCCACGGCCAGGATGGTGTTCATGCCCATCTTTTCCATCTGCTTTTCGTCAAGCACTTCGGTCTTGATGCAGTCGTAATCCTTGGCCAGCTTCTTGGCTTGCTGAGCCAGCCATTCCGGGTGGCAGATGTTGGGCGGGGTGTTGCCCAGATCCCGGGTGAGATTCATACCACGGCCGGTGGCCAGGCCGAGGTTGAAGGCATCCTTGAGGGCCTTGCCGGCACTGGAGGCATGCACAATAGCTTTGTTGAGCTTCCGGGCGGCGGGTTTTTCGCTCTTGAAGTCGCTGAAGGTGTAAAGCTGATCTTCAAGGGTCCGGCCAATCAGGCTGAGGCGGGCTGCTTCAGAACTCACAGCTTCTTCGCCGGTTACAGGGGTATCTGCGAGGGCGATCGCGACGCTTTTGGACGGACCGTCCTTGAGCGCGGTCATCATCGCGATCAACGCTTTACGGTAGTTGGCGGGGCTGCGATCTTCATCCTTGCCAGTGCCAACCACAAGCAGGCGAGTCCAGGGCTGATCGGTCAGGGGAATGGTCAGCGTCGTGGCATTCTTGCCGGACAGGTCACCGGCCTTCTGGAGTGTCTTGATCATCCCGCCCAGAGCCTCATCGGCCTGATTCGTCGAATCGGGCCAGGTGCTTTTCTCAGGCAAGCCAACTACGAGACAGTCTGCTTTGGTGCTGGCGATGGCTTTACTGCTCAGGCTGAAATTCATGGCAACTCCTGTTGATTGTTCACGAGGCTCCCGCCGGCGGCGGGAATCGTTCTTGATTGTGATCTAGTCTAGCATTGGGGCTTGCGGGGAAATTATCAAGCGATTGGCGCCGCTTCCGTGCCTGTCTGTGCCTTCATGCCGGTGTAATACCGCTACTCTGTCATTCGGCACCAAGGTTACATAGAATACGCGCAGTTCCCAGCGACCTCCACGTTTCAGCGGATACCGCCAGAGAGACCGATTTGAGCATCATTTTCCGTTACCTCATACGCCAGATCATGATCAGCATGGTTGCCGTTTCGGGCATCCTGCTGCTGGTGTTCATGAGCGGCCGTTTCCTGAAATATCTCGACAGTGCGGCCCAGGGCAGCATTTCGGCCGGTGTGCTGCTGGAGATCATGGCCTTCCGGTTTCCGGGTTTTCTTGAGCTGATTCTGCCCCTCGGGCTGTTCATCGGCATCCTGCTCGCCTATGGGCGTATGTATCTCGAAAGCGAAATGACGGTCCTGTCCGCCTGTGGGGTGAGTGACAAGGCATTGTTGGGAAAAACGCTTCTGGGCAGTCTGCCAGTGATGATCATTGTCGGTGCCATGAGTCTTTACGTGTCGCCCTGGGGAATGAATCAGGTTCAGGAAATTCTGAACGAACAAAGAAAGGCAACCGAGTTTGAAATGCTTGCGCCCGGGCGCTTCCAGGATTTTTCCTCTGGCGGACGGGTGACCTACACCGAGGCTTTGAGTGAAGATAAACGCCAGTTGCAGGGCGTTTTTATCGCCGAGTACGCACCGGACGGGCGTGGCCTGACGATCATAACCGCAGATTCCGGCTCCCAGCTGATCGATCCGGAAACCGGCAGCCGTTTTCTCATTCTGGAAAACGGTGGTCGCTTTGAGGGCGCCGCGGGCCAGTTGAATTACAATGTGATCGATTTCGAAGCCTACGGTCTGAAGATCGAGGGCGGCGAGGCTGGCACCAAGCAGCGGGAAGAGGGCGCCAGTACCTGGAGCCTGATGCAGTCAGACCGCCTGGAAGATCGTGCGTTGCTGCACTGGCGATTTTCGCTGCCGCTCATCGTGCCAATCGTAACGTTGCTGGCAGTGAGGCTGAGCCGCGTGAATCCACGCCAGGGCCGGTTCTTTCATCTGTTACCGGCAATGCTTGTCTACATAACTTATCTGGGCCTACTCATTGTAGCCCGGGACTGGCTGGCGGCCGGCAAGGTCCCGGAATGGCTGGGCATGCTCTGGGTCCACGCGTTGTTCCTCGGCTTTGGGCTATGGCTTCAGTTCGGCCCAGCGTGGTTGTACCGCCGGCGCCTGATTCGGGATGGGGGTGCTCGTGCGCAAGATTGACGGGTATGTAATGCGCTCGGTTGGCGGCGCGATGTTCCTCGTGATGATGGTGGTGTTGTCCCTTGATCTCATTTTTGCGTTCATCGCTGAACTGGATGACATCCGCAACAACTACCAGATCCTGGACGCACTCTGGTATGTCTTTCTGACCCTGCCAAGACGAATCTACGATTATCTGCCGCTGGGTGCCTTCATGGGCTGCCTGGTGGGCCTGGGTTCTATGGCCAGTTCCTCGGAGTTGACGGTTGTGCGGGCTGCCGGCGTATCGCTCAAGCGTATTGTCTGGTCCGCAATGAAGCCGGCGCTGGTTATCGTGGTTATGGGTGTATTGATAGGTGAATATCTGGCTCCGCCTGCCGAGCGCGTGGCCCAGAGTTACAAGGCGGTGGCATTGGGCGCCGGTAGCAACGTGGCGTCGGCTTCGGGGGTCTGGCACAAGGAAGGGGATTCATACATCCATCTGAATGCCGTGCAACCGAATGGCGTCCTGCATGGGGTATCGCGTTTCCAGTTTGATGATGATCGGCAGCTGCTGGCCGCAAGTTTTGCGGAGCGAGCGATTTATCAGGGCGACTACTGGTTGCTGGAGAATGTTCGCACCACGAGCTTCGAGGATGATCGGACAGTACGCGTTGACGAACGGACCCTGCGCTGGGAAACCGGCCTCTCGCCCGGCGTTCTCAGCGTGTTGATCGTGAAGCCCGAGAATCTTTCGATGACCGGACTCTACACATACGCCACCTATCTTGGCGAGCAAAGCCTGAACGCCTCCCGCTACTGGCTGGCGTTCTGGAAGAAGGCGCTCATGCCTCTGGGAACGGCGGTCATGGTGCTGGTGGCAATATCCTTCATCTTTGGGCCATTGCGCTCGGTCACCATGGGATTCCGGGTTTTTACCGGGCTGTTGGTGGGGCTTCTGTTCAAATATATGCAGGATTTTCTTGGGCCAATGAGCCTTGTATACGGGTTCAACCCAATGCTTGCGGTGCTGGTGCCCATCGCGGTAAGCGCCGTGGCTGGTGGCATCCTGATGCGGCGGGCTGGTTGACCAGGCCTGCTATCCCGCCGGCTAAACCATTACTTTTTGGTCGCTTCTTTGGGTATGGATACAACCACGCTGTCAGAGAGGCGGTCGGTAATTGACAGACCATTGATCGGATAGAACAGCGCAACAATAGCCGGGATACCCAGAAACAGGGTGGCAGCTCCGAGGTAGTAGCTGCCCAGAAGTGTCAGGAAGATCACAGCCGCCGCCGTCACGTAACGCCTGAGCGCCTTGCTCCAGCTCACCGAAGTACCATCAATGTTTTCAATTCGAATCCGCCAGACCTGCATCCCCAGGGTCTGGCCAATGCGCGTCCAGAAATAGGCAAAGAAAAGGTAAAGGATCAGGAACAACGTGAACGTCAGCCCCGGGTCCCCGGAAAGCTGGCCTGCCTCGGCCATCTGTTCGTACCTGTCCCAGCCGGTGATCCAGCCAGCCACCATGGTGTATCCCCAGGTAGCGACAAGCAGCACGGCAATGCTGATCAAACCGTCGTAAATAATGGCAAGGGCACGTTTGAGGGCGGTGGCTGGTGGGAATAGTTCCTCGGCGTCATGGAAGCGTCGGGGCATGGAATCTCCTGTGATGTTTCACGTTTTTCCTGTTCTCGGCGTGTGCTAGAGTAGCGGATTTGCACAAGCATGTAAGTATCCGTATTCAATCGCGGACCGGGCGGCATTTCCGTCGGGTTTCTGGAAAGGTATCAAAGGGCTATGAAAACCGCAGAGTTGCGACAGGCATTCCTCGATTATTTCAAGCAGCAAGGTCACACCATTGTTCCAAGTAGTTCGCTGGTACCTGCGGACGACCCCACATTGTTGTTTACGAATGCGGGAATGAACCAGTTCAAGGACCTGTTCCTGGGTCGTGAAGAGCGCGACTACACCCGGGCAACCTCGTCCCAGAAATGTGTCCGCGCTGGCGGCAAGCACAACGACCTCGAAAACGTCGGTTACACCGCCCGTCACCACACCTTCTTCGAGATGCTGGGCAACTTCAGCTTCGGTGATTACTTCAAGCGGGAAGCCATCAACTACGCCTGGACATTCCTGACAGGCGAGAACTGGCTGAACCTGCCCCAGGAGAAACTCTGGGTTACCGTTTACGCGGAAGACGACGAAGCCTTCGACATCTGGAACAAGGAAATCGGCGTGCCGGCAGACCGTATCGTCCGTATCGGCGATAACAAAGGCGGCCGTTACGCCTCAGACAACTTCTGGCAGATGGGGGACACCGGTCCCTGCGGTCCCTGCACCGAAATCTTCTACGATCACGGCCCGGATGTTGCTGGTGGTCCCCCCGGATCACCGGAAGAGGACGGTGACCGCTACATCGAAATCTGGAACGTGGTGTTCATGCAGTACAACCGCACCGCTGACGGTGAGATGTTGAAGCTGCCCAAGCCGTCTGTTGACACTGGCATGGGTCTGGAGCGCATCACGGCGGTTCTGCAGGGTGTTCACAGCAACTATGAAATTGATCTGTTCCAGGATTTGCTGGCAGCCGCCTCACAGATTCTGGGCGGTGCCGCAACCACGGAAGCATCTTTGCGTGTGGTCGCGGACCACATCCGTTCCTGCGCCTTCCTGATCGCGGACGGCGTCATGCCCTCAAACGAGGGGCGCGGTTTTGTGCTGCGCCGTATCATTCGCCGCGCGGCACGCCATGGCAACAAGCTGGGTGCAACCGGGCCGTTTTTCTACAAACTCACCGGTGCACTGTGCGAGCTGATGGGCGAGGCCTTCCCGCAGCTGGTCAGCAGCCGCAAACAGATTGAAAAGGTTCTGCTGCAGGAAGAGGAGCAGTTTGCCAAGACGCTGGACAAGGGTTTGCGTCTGCTTGAGCAGGACATTGCCGAACTCAAGGGTGCCGAGATTCCGGGCGAGACAATCTTCACGCTTTATGACACCTATGGTTTCCCGGTCGACCTGACCAACGACATCGCTCGCGAACGAGGCCTGACGCTGGATTACGAAGGTTATGAGAAGGCGATGGAAGGTCAGCGCGAGCGCGCCCGGGCAGCCAGCAAATTCGGCATCGACTACAACGCCGCGGGCCTGCAGCTTGAGGGCAAGACCGAGTTCACCGGTTACGAGCACATTGACGGCCACGAGAAAATCCGTGCAGTCATCGTGAACGGCGAGGAAAAGACCGCCGAAGCCGGTGATGAGGCCGTTGTGGTGCTCGAACGTACGCCGTTCTATGCCGAGTCTGGTGGCCAGGTCGGCGATACTGGTCTGCTGACCTGGAGCGGCGGCCGGTTCAAGGTAACGGATACCCGCAAGGAGGGGGATAACCACCTGCACCTTGGCACCCTGATCGAGGGCGAGCTGTTTCCGGGGCTGGAAGTCGATGCGCGGATTGATCACGCCCGTCGCGAGCGAACCAAGCGTAACCACTCCGCTACGCACCTACTGCACGCGGCCCTGCGCAAGGTACTGGGTGAGCACGTTAGCCAGAAAGGTTCACTGGTGGACCCGGATAAACTGCGTTTCGATTTCTCCCATTTCGAGGCCGTTACTCCGGAGCAGCTTCGCGAGATTGAGCGCCAGGTGAACGAGCAGATCCTGGAAAACAGCCCGGTCCAGACCGAAATTACCGACATGGAAAAGGCCCAGGAAAAGGGTGCCATGGCGCTGTTCGGGGAAAAGTACGGGGATGTGGTTCGGGTACTCAGCATGGGTACCGACAATTACTCCGTTGAACTGTGTGGTGGTACGCACGTTTCCCGTACCGGGGACATTGGCCTTTTCCGTATTACCTCTGAAAGTGGCATCTCATCCGGCGTCCGTCGTATCGAAGCCGTTACCGGCATGGGCGCGCTGGACTGGATCGACGGCACCGAGCGTACCCTTCGCGAGGCGGCCCGTCTGGTGAAAGGCTCCCGCGAGTCGGTCATTGAAAAGGTCCAGCAGACGATTGACCGCAACCGTCAGCTTGAGAAGGAAGTGGGCGCGCTGAAGGCAAAACTTGCTTCCTCGGCCGGTACCGATCTGGCCAGCACCGCTGTCGACGTCGGCGGGCTCAAGGTGGTGGCTTCCGAGTTGGAAGGTGCTGACCGCAAGGCCCTGATGGAAACGGCCGATCAGCTGAAGAACAAGCTGGGCGAGGGCGTTGTGGTTCTGGCCAGCGTGGAAGATGGCAAGGTGACTCTGGTTGCCGGTGTTACAAAATCGGCCACGGGCCGGATCAAGGCCGGGGACCTCATGAAGCATCTGGCCGCGCAGGTCGATGGCAAGGGCGGGGGGCGACCCGACATGGCTCAGGGTGGTGGCAACGATCCATCCAAGCTGGAGGATGCCCTGGCGGGTGTTGCCGGCTGGGTCGAGAAAAATATCGCTTAAGCAACTGTTTTTGTCGGCGGGCTGGGGTTTATAATCCCGCCCGTTTCTTCTTAGTGGCGGAGTGTCACTCCGCTGTGAGTCCCCGTTTCGGATATTGGGAAAATAATGGCTCTGTTGGTTCAGAAATTTGGTGGCACATCGGTTGGAACAACCGAGCGTATTGAAGCGGTAGCCGAGAAGGTGAGCCGTTTTCGGAAGGAAGGTCATGATGTTGTTGTCGTGGTTTCCGCCATGAGCGGTGAAACCAACCGGCTGATCGCCCTGGCCAACAACATCATGGAGGAGCCGACACCGCGTGAGATGGATGTGCTGGTATCCACTGGTGAGCAGGTAACCATTGCGCTCCTGTCCATGGCGCTGCAGAAGCTCGGTTGTGAAGCACGGTCCTACACCGGTTCTCAGGTGCGCATCCTGACCGACAGCAGCCATACCAAGGCGCGGATCAAACAGATCGATGAGCAGCGCATGCGCGAAGATCTGGATGCTGGTCGAGTGGTTGTGGTTGCCGGATTCCAGGGCATAGACGAGAGTGGAAACATCACTACGCTCGGGCGTGGCGGCTCCGATACCACAGCGGTGGCTCTGGCGGCAGCGCTCAGGGCAGACGAATGCCAGATCTACACTGACGTTGACGGTGTCTACACAACCGACCCAAGGGTTGTCGACACTGCGCGCAGGCTTGAACGGATTACGTTCGAGGAAATGCTTGAAATGGCGAGTCTGGGTTCGAAAGTGCTCCAGATCCGCTCTGTAGAATTTGCAGGTAAATACAACGTTCCATTAAGGGTTCTTTCCAGCTTCCAGGAAGGCGAGGGCACCCTGATTACTCTTGAGGATGAAAACGCCATGGAACAACCGGTTGTTTCCGGCATCGCTTTTAACCGTGATGAAGCCAAACTGACCATTGCCGGCGTACCGGATACCCCGGGCAGCGCGCTGCGTATTCTGAAGCCGGTGAGTGACGCCAATATCGAAGTGGATATGATCGTGCAGAACGTGGGTGAGGATAACCGCACAGCCTTCACGTTCACCGTCCATCGCAATGATTTCAAGCGTGCGAAAGAAGTGCTTCAGCGTGTTGCTGACGAACTGGGTGCTCGTGAAGTGGCCGGTGACAGCAAGATTGCCAAAGTCAGTATCGTGGGTGTCGGTATGCGTTCTCACGCTGGTGTGGCCACTCAGATGTTCGAGGCGCTGTCCAACGAGGGAATCAATATCCAGATGATCTCCACATCAGAAATCAAGATTTCCGTGGTGATCGACGAGAAATACCTTGAGCTTGCGGTTCGCGCACTTCACAGTGCATTTGAACTGGACAAGCCCGCGGTATCGGAAGAGGCCTGAAAACCGCAGATAAAAGGTCGGTCTGCGGGGCCTCCGAAAAAAGGGCGTCATATACTGAGCCTATGACAAACGTGCACCGTATAAGGGAATGTGCGTCTACAGATCAGTAAGTGATCCCACTATAAAAGCAATAAATAGATCAAAAAACCATTTATCGGAACAGGTAGCTCTGGATAGGGAGTAAGGGATATGTTGATTTTGACTCGCCGCGTGGGCGAAACTCTGATGGTCGGCGACGATATCACCGTCACCGTCCTGGGAGTGAAAGGCAATCAGGTGCGCATTGGCGTCAATGCCCCGAAAGAAGTCGCGGTACACCGTGAAGAAATCTACCAGCGGATTCAGTCGGAAAAAGGCTCTGAAGAGCCCGAGCCCGGCAACAGCTGAGAGTCAGAAAGCCGTTCAAGGGAAACCTGAACGGCTTTTTTGATGGTGTGGGGAAACGGGCCCGAAAAATCTCGTGTCAACCCTATGAAAACAGAAAAATTATGGTAGTATACGCCCCGTTCTCAAGGAGAGGTGGGTGAGTGGCTGAAACCAGTTCCCTGCTAAGGAACCGTACGAGCAATCGTACCGAGGGTTCGAATCCCTCCCTCTCCGCCATTTCCTTTTTGAGGAAAGAGAGACAGGTTGAAGTAGCACTCAACCACAGCAAGTGATCAATGTGCGGCTGTAGCTCAGCTGGATAGAGTACCTGGCTACGAACCAGGCGGTCGGAGGTTCGAATCCTCCCAGCCGCGCCATCGATCAACCTGCCACAAGTTTTAAGCGGCTGTAGCTCAGCTGGATAGAGTACCTGGCTACGAACCAGGCGGTCGGAGGTTCGAATCCTCCCAGCCGCGCCATATTAAGATCAAGATGCCTCAGTTTGTGAACCTCACAGGCTGAGGCGTTTTGCTTTGTATAGCTGGGAGGATTTGAACCGATAAGAGGTTCGACCGAAACCCACGCAGTGGGTTGAGGAACGCCGGAGCAATGCGACGGCGACCCCGAAGGGGTGAGGGC
Source organism: Marinobacter sp. L-80 (assembly GCF_056859395.1). Classification (NCBI taxonomy): domain Bacteria; kingdom Pseudomonadati; phylum Pseudomonadota; class Gammaproteobacteria; order Pseudomonadales; family Marinobacteraceae; genus Marinobacter; species Marinobacter sp. L-80. The sequence continues at coordinate 24,467 of NZ_JBSXOI010000071.1, read as the reverse complement.
CAAAGGCCCGAATAATCCTCCCAGCCGTGCCAAATAAAGTCCAAAGCGCCTCAGTTTGTGCACCCCACAGGCTGGGGCGTTTTGCTTTAGCCTTCCAGTCTTGCTCTCCGTCAATTTCCGGTTGATCAATATTTGCACAGCTCCACCCTCCCTGCCTATTCTTTCAGATGTAAGGAAATCGAAATCAAACAGGAGGTTTCACTCATGAGCAAAACAGTAAACGGCGCCTATCGGGATCGCGACCAGGCCAAGAATACCTGGGATGACTTGATTGCGACCGGCATTCCCCGGGATAACATCTACATCGACGAAGACGCCAAGCTGGTCAAGGTCATCGTGCCTGCAGAGACCGAACGTGAGGTCAGGGAAATTTTTGACCGTCACGGGCTGCAATGAACGACCAGATTCCGTCATCAGGGAAAGGAGTGAGGGCATGAGCGGCAAAGACAGTGTTGCAGCTGGCCACGGACGGGATGACCGGCTTCTCAAAGAAGAGATTCACGATCCATACGTAGCCAGATCCAAGCCCAAGGAGCCAGCGATATGCTCCGAGTGCGGTGCAGCTTTCCATAAAGGGCGCTGGCAGTGGGCAACGCCACCCGCAGGCGAGCTTAACGAGCTTATGTGTCCGGCTTGTGAGCGAATCCGGGATAATATGCCAGCTGGAATACTGACTCTCTCCGGGGGCTTTCTGGGTAAGCATCGAGATGCAATCCTGAAACTCATCCACAACAAGGTCCAGGAAGAAAAGCTCGAGCACCCGATGAAACGTCTTATGAGTGTGGAAGACGGTCCAGAGGGAGAGCTGGTGGTGAAATTCACCGATCTGCATCTACCCCGGGGCACCGGGGAGGCTATTGAGCGAGCGTACGACCGTAATCTGGACATCCAGTACACCAAGGAATCGAACCTCGTTCGGGTGTACTGGAATCGGGATGATTAGGCAGCAGGCTGTTCAATTACAGCCTGAAACGTGAAACAAGGTTCTGCAGGTCGCTGCCCAGCCTTGCCAGTTCGCTGCTCGAGCTGGCGGTCTGGTTCGATGAGGCGGCGGACTGATCCGTAACATCCCGAATGCTGGTAATGTTCTGGTTGATTTCCTCGGCCACCGAAGTCTGTTGTTCGGAAGCTGTGGCAATCTGACTGTTGTACTGTTTGATCTCCTCTACAGCACGGGCAATGCGCTCAATGGTCGTTCCGGTTGCCGTGGCACGTTCAAGGGTGTTCGAGGCCATGGTGGTGCTGGACTCCATCGCGGACACCGAGTCACCGGCGCTGTTCTGAAGTGACGTTACCAGAGTCTCGATTTCCTGGGCCGATGATTGTGTCCGCTGTGCGAGAGAGCGCACCTCGTCGGCCACCACGGCAAAGCCGCGACCCTGCTCACCAGCCCGCGCTGCCTCGATAGCGGCGTTCAGCGCCAGCAGGTTGGTCTGCTCGGCGACGGATTTGATCACATCCAGAACGGTGCCGATGTTCGCGGTTTCTTTCTGGAGTCCCTGGATGGTCTCCATGCTCTGGCTGACTTCCCGTGCCAGATTGTTGACCTGATCTACGGTCGCGCGGACTTCCCGCTCACCGTCGCTGGCCTGGCTGGCCGCATCGGCGGCCACGGAAAAGGCCTGTTCGGCGCTGCGGGCGATCTCACCAACGGTTGCGGTCATTTCGTTCATGGCGGTAGCAACCTGATCGGTTTCCTGCTTCTGACGATTGATGCCATCGCTGGTCTGGCTGGTAACAGTTGAGAGTTCTTCTGCCGAGGCTGCAATATTGGAGGCCCCCGACTCAATACTTCTTACCAATTCCCGGAGGCTGGTCACCATGGTAGCCAGGGCAGCCATCAGTCGTCCGATCTCGTTGGTACCGCTGGCCTTGATATCCACGGTCAGGTTGCCAGAAGCCACCTCGGAGGCGATGCTCACTGCCTGGTTAACAGGGGAGACGATGGCGCGGGTAATGAGTAGGGCCATCAGGATGCCAAGAATAAGGGCGATACCGGTCGCGCCGAAGATCAACCAGGAAGCCTGCTCACGATCAGCCTCCATTTTCTCAGTCTGAAGTGCCCGAAGGTTATTTGCCGATTCGATGGCACTGCGAGCTGTGCTGACCATATCATCCGACAGCTGTTTTCCGGAGTTGGTGAGATCCACGACCGTTTGAAATTCATTGACATAGGTCTTCAGCGCAGCATTGATCTGGTCTTTTTCCTCGGTCGTGATCGCCGCTGATTTCAGCGGGCCCTGGACTCTTTTCGCATCATCGAGATAAGCCTTGACGCTGGCGTCATCATGTTCGATCAGGAACTTGCGTTCAGAGCGACGCATATCCTCGAAAATGGCTGAAGCGAAGAACAGAGAGCTGTGGGCCTTCAAAGAAGATCCGAAGATGCGGGCACTGGTTTCAAGGCGCTCGAGCGCTGCCTCCCGTTCACCAATGTTGGTTTCAACCTCGCCCATGAGCCGCTGGTATTGTTTTACGTCTGCCTGGATCTGGCCCAAGGTTTCAATATCCTTGGCGACTGCGAGCAGCGGCTTGATCTCATTGGTCAGCTCCAGAACCCGGTCGCCCTGGGCCTGAGTCCGGGCAACAGCCTGCGCCTCACCGGTCAGCAGAAAGTTCTTCTCCTCAACCCGGGCTTCGGTCAGGTTGGTGTTTACCTGCCCGAGCATGGCAACAATGTTCGAACGTTGGCCATAGCTCTCCAGGGCCCGATCACCTACCAATCCCACTACGATGGTCAGCAGCAGGAGAACCGCAAAGCCGCCAGCCAATCTGGTCCGGATGGTCATGTTGGTGAGGAAGCTCGAGACTGTCATGGTTTTCCTTACTTGCTTGAGGGCAGCATCAAAGCGTGGTTTTGCCTCATTTTTAGCGCGAGGCAGCAAACGAAATTGATACACCGAGGAAATTTGGAATCTTTTATTTGCAGCTATTAAGGCCGCTTTTATCAAAAGAATCCAGAGGCATACCGTAACAGATAGTTTCTGGACGAGTTTATTTGATACGGAAATGCAGCAATTCTCCGAAATATAAAATCATTAAGCAGTGAGCCTACAAGGACTCGAAGGTGAACACTGCCTGATTGGTATTCAGGTCTGCTCGGCTTTGAGGGTGCGACAAAAAGTCACACCTATCGATTCGGTGGCTAGACAGGAACGACTGGCTGCAACTGCGAGCGGTGTAATGGAGTTTTCTTTCACAGGTAATTGTCTTGAGATTCCTGTTCGTGGGCGCCTCATGGCTGGGTATACGGCCGATCGCGATGTTGCAGCTTTGCGCTTCTGGCAAAAGCATGAGAACTGTTCGTGCTAGATTGTTCTACTAGTTGTAACTAAAAAGCATTTGCTTATCGGTTTTTGTGCTTTACGATTGTGAATGAACGGTAATCTTGAACTGCTCTATGTTTTGGATTTTCTGAACTGCATTAGGGAAAGCATTATGACTACTAAAAAAATGATTTTGCGAGACATCGACTTGCTAGCGCCGTGTTTTGTTCCATGATTGGCCTGCCGTGTGTGGCTGTTGCGGCAACGATGGAGGGAGTGAACGAAGAAAACCTTGCGGTTCCACCGGTTGAAGGTAAAACCTTGGTGTATACCGATACAGAGGGAACTGCCAGCTTTGGGTGGCTCGATCCGGTTAACGATTTTGGCAATGTAGGGTTGGGGATCAAGGTCTATAACGAGCCGTTCACCGCCCTGCAGACATACGATTTTGCCGGTTGCCTGATGGCTCAGCCCGATCGTGCCCCCGGCGACAACTGTACAGCCCCGCCTGATTCCGGAAAGCGTTTCAAGCTTAAAACAACCGAAACCAATGGTCCCATCGACATTGTTGTCGATGTGTCAGCCGATGATTCGGTAAGTCTCTATCGGGTGATTGGCAAGTTTTCCAATCTTACCGACGCCTCCAATTCGGTTGGCGGTGATTTGAATGCGATCCGTTTCGAGCTCGGTTTTGGGGTTGGAAGCGAGTTTATGCGTTCATCTGTTGGTGATGGTCTGGGTTTCGGCTTTGCAGATGGCGCTAAACTGAGTATCGGGCCTGTTGGTAAGTACCCCGGCGGCCTTTTCGGCGGTAGTAAAGTTGAGGGATTGCCTTTCTTCAGCACCGAGGTTGCTCCATTTACTGAATCGCTTGCTACGGCTGATGATGGAGATGTGCTTGAAACCAATGGCACCATTGCCACGCAGTACAGTTCTTTGTTTGGTGATTGGCGGACGCTGAGCGAAACGCCCACGGGATGGTTTATTGATCACGATGGTAATCCGGCCAACGACTCGATCCTTCTGGCTTATAACGCCGGAACGGCTTCCGCGCCGGATTGGCAGACTTATGAAAAAGTCTTTAGTACGACAGTTGAGGTAGATGCCAATGGCGACAATACGGTAGATACTCTCGCTGATCGATGGGATCCCAACAGCATTAACTTCGACCCGAGCGTAGCCGACGATGTAGGGCCAATTGTGGATACCTTGGGTGAGGGGGATGCCCAAGATACTGTACCTGATGCAATTTCATTGAATCAGTCTTCTGCTGCTGGCCTGTATGTTGCCGATTACAACAATACGGGCGAGGGTTTCAAAGTCCTGATCGATGGCGAGGCTGTAGCCATTGATGCCTTCGCCGAGTGGGCTAATCAACCTCCGAAAGTGCTCAATACTTCAGACGGCTCCCTCTACGCTACATGGAGGTCTGATGAGGGTGAGGATGGGTTGTATGAGTTGGCAGACGGTTCGTTCGAAACTGTTGAGGCTGTAAACGCGACGATTCTGGCTGATGAAGCGGCATATGAACGCGTTGCCGGTTATGTTCAAGGCCCGATTGAAGATCTCGCCAACGTCAATATCAACCCCACAATTTCAGTGGGCGCGGCTGCCAATTGGCCAACCTGTACCGGTGATGGTGTGAGTACGACTTGTAGCTTCACGTTCAGGGTTACCGGTCTGAATGGTGCAGTTGATGATCCGATGATTCCAGATACTCCGGTTGAACCCGAGCCTGAAGAGCCCACTGCAGCGTCCAGTAGTGGCGGCGGTACCATCTTTGGTTGCACCGCAGGCAAACCAGGTGCTCCGTTCGATCCGGTTCTGCCGGGCCTGGTGCTGATGGCGATGGGCGGCTTGTGGGCGCGTAAGCGTCTACGCAATGCCTGAATAATCTCGAGGTAAAAGGCGCAAATAAAAATCGGGGCTGACAATCAGCCCCGATTTTTTTGTGGCCCTGAACAGCAATGTCCGACTACTGGCTGTTCGAGCCTTTCATCTTATACTGCTGATTCTTGCCGTTACCGCCACCCCCGGCGCCCTGTCCATTTTGCTGGCCCATACCCTGGCCGTTTTTCTGCCCCATACCCTGGCCCATGCCCTGGCCTTTACCCATGCCTTGTCCGGAACCCTGTCCCATGCCGTTTCTGAGCTCAACGCCACGCTCTCTGGCTCGTTCCATCATCCGTTCATGGTGCAGCTGGCGGTACTTCGCACGCTCGGCGTCGGTGTTCAGGTTGCGCATGGTTTCCCGGTGCTGTTGCAGCTCTTGCTGGGTCATCAGTTCCCGTCCGAAAACCTGGTCGTCCGATTGGGCGGCAACCGGCATACTGGCCAAAGACGCCAGTAACGTGGCGCCAGCTATCAAGCTCAATGATTTTTTCACTCTCATGGTTAATCCCCTTCGTTCTATGGATATAACTAAAGTATAGGCCAAGTCAGAAGTTTTGGGGTTATGAGTAGTACCTATGTATTTCCCGGGTGCATGTAGTACCAAAAGGGTGTATCTGCGGTTGAGTAGTGCGTTACCACATCAGATCATCAGGGATTTCGTAGCCTGCGTAAGGATCATCCTCGCCTGCATCGTCCTGTTTGCGATCATGAAGTACCACCACGGCGCTCTCATCCCGCTCCATGATTTTTCGGGCAACACCTTCCGCCACAATCTCGTAGTTATCGTTCACGAAAACAATTGCCAGGCGGCCGCGGGATAGCTGATCGACCATAGTGTCGTCTACGAAGAGCTTCTTGATCTTTTTGTCATGAACAAACTGATAGGAGGTTTCGCCGCGGCTTCGGTCCAGCCGGTTGGTTTCTACCAATTGCCGGATCTGGGCCTGGATGGCTTTCTTTTCGGCAGCGCGCTGGCGCTCCAGGTTGAGTTGGCGATCCCGCTCTGCTTTTTCCTCACGGGCCTGACGTGCACGGATCTCGGCCTCGTTAACTTCCACAGCACCCTTGGGTTGCTGCTTTCTTTTCTTCCGTTTTTCGCTGCGAATGGCCTTGGCTTTTTTCTCGTCGGCAAGGCCGGCCTTCAGCAATTGATCCTGCAGGGATGCCATCAGTAACTCCGTTCTTTCGTTGCAGATTCTGGTATCATTTCGGCCTAGTATACGCCCTCATTATTGCCTTCATAACCAGCTTCCGCTGAATCCGGGATTTTCTTCTATGTCTTCTTTTAACGACTTTGGCCTGTCTACCGCCATGTGCTCGAACCTTAACCAGCTGGGGTTTGCCCAACCCACGGAGATTCAGGCGAAGGCCATTGCCCCTGGGCTGGCGGGAAAAGACATCATTGCTATGGCCAAAACCGGTAGCGGAAAAACGGCGGCGTTTGGCATCAGCCTGGTTGAGCGGCTCAATCCCCGACTGTTTGCGGTTCAGGCGCTCGTGCTGTGCCCGACCCGCGAGCTGGCAGACCAGGTCGCCAAAGCTATCCGTGAGCTGGCGCGGGCCCGGGACAATATCAAGGTGCTGACTTTGTGCGGCGGTGTTGCCATCGGTCCCCAGATCGGGTCCCTGAGCCATGGCGCTCATATTGTTGTGGGTACCCCGGGCAGGATTCAGGACCACCTGCGCAAGCAGACCCTCTCGCTGGCGCGGCTTAAAACCGTGGTGCTTGATGAGGCGGACCGAATGCTGGATATGGGTTTTCAGGAAGCGATGGAAGACATCCTGTCCCAGACTCCGCCATCACGCCAGACCATGATGTTTTCGGCGACCTGGCCGGCGCCCATCCGTGAATTGAGTAAGCAGTACCAGAAAAGCCCGGTAGACGTTCGGGCCGAGGACACCGGTGACAACCCGGACATTGAAGAGCTGTTCTACGAAGTGTCGCCACAGTCCAAATCGGATGCCATCGTAGCGCTGCTTTCCGAGCGTCAGCCCGAGTCCTGCATCGTTTTCTGTACCACCAAACAGCAGTGCGACGACATGGCGGCGGAACTCGGTGAGCGGGGTTTCTCTGCGCTGCCTTTGCATGGCGATCTGGAGCAACGGGATCGAGACAGCGTGCTCGTGCGCTTTGGCAATCAGAGCTGCTCCATCCTGGTTGCCACCGACGTGGCTGCCCGTGGCCTCGACATAAAGTCTCTGCCCCTGGTTATCAACGCCGAGCCCGCGCGGGATCCCGAAGTGCATACCCATCGGATCGGGCGCACCGGCCGGGCAGGGGAGCGGGGTCATGCTGTTACCTTCTGCACGCCGGCCCAGGGGCACAAGATTACCCGCATCGAGTCCGAAAGAGGCCGCAGCGTGACATGGGGAGACACAGAGAAACTCCTGGCGACGCCGCTGAAACCGGTCGTGCCCGCCATGAAGACCCTGTGCATTGCCGGTGGTCGCAAAGACAAGGTTCGTCCCGGCGATGTCCTGGGTGCCCTGACGGGCGAAGCAGGCCTGCCTGGCAAAGCTGTCGGCAAGATTGATCTGTTTGATCATCAGTGTTTTGTCGCGGTAGAGAAGTCGCTTGCAGCTAAGGCATTGGCCAGGCTCGAAAGTGGCAAGGTCAAGGGGCGGAAAATACGCGTTCGATATGCCTGAATGAGAATTGCTTCGTCTGTATAAATGCGTGTCTTTTCGGACCGCGACGCTCGGAAACCCCGTATAGATTTTTGCATTCAGGTTGCCCGGGCACCCTGAAAACGGTAAATTACGCAGGATTTTGCCCCCCGAATTGTCGCGGAAGCGTGTTAGACCTTAGTCTAACTGGTCAGTCCGGGCACAGATCGGGAGAAATATAAATCAATACAGGTAGCTGTTCGATATGAATGACCTGATGTCACAAGCCGTCGATCTGATGATTGCCGGAATGGGGTTTGTATTCGTGTTCCTCATTATTCTGGTGTTCGCGACACTCCTCATGTCCAAGCTCATAGGACGGTTTGCGCCGCCAGAGCCGGCAACCCCGGCCAAAACGCCACGTGCCAAGCCGAAGGCGCCCGCGTCGGTTGACCCTGACACCGCCGAGGCCATCAAGAAGGCGATTGCACAATTCCGGTCCCGCCACAAGAAGTGAACCGGTAAAAGACTAGAACCTTTAAACAGAAGGCTGACACGATGACTGACACAAAGAAACCGCTGGGGATTACGGACGTTATCCTGCGTGACGCCCACCAGTCCCTGCTTGCCACCCGTATGCGGCTGGATGACATGCTGCCAATTGCCGAGAAACTCGACAAGGTCGGTTTCTGGTCCCTGGAATCCTGGGGCGGCGCTACCTTTGATTCCTGCATTCGCTACCTGGGCGAAGATCCCTGGGAGCGCATCCGCGAGCTGAAAAAAGCCATGCCCAACACCCAGCAGCAGATGCTGCTGCGCGGTCAGAACCTGCTGGGCTATCGTCATTATGCGGATGATGTGGTGGACCGTTTCTGTGAACGTGCCGCTGAAAATGGCGTTGACGTATTCCGTATTTTCGACGCGATGAATGATCCCCGTAACCTGGATCGTGCCATTAAAGCCGTCCGCAAGACCGGCAAGCATGCCCAGGGCACCATTGCCTACACCACCAGCCCGGTGCACACCATCGAGATGTGGGTAGAGCTGGCGAAAGAAGTTGCCGACATGGGTGCGGATTCCATTGCGATCAAGGACATGGCCGGTATCCTCAAGCCTTACGTGGCCTATGATTTGGTCAGCCGTCTGAAGAAAGAGCTGGATATTCCGATCCACATGCAGTGTCACGCCACCACCGGCATGTCGACCGCTACCGCCATCAAGGCTGCGGAGGCCGGTATCGATAACGTGGATACGGCCATTTCCTCCATGAGCATGACCTACGGCCACTCGCCCACAGAAGCCGTGGTTGCGATCCTGGAGGGTACAGACCGTGACACCGGCCTGGACCTCAACCTGCTTGAGGAAATCGCCAGCTACTTCCGCCAGGTGCGCAAGAAGTACGCGAAATTCGAAGGCAGCCTGCGTGGCACCGATTCCCGCATCCTGATTGCCCAGGTACCGGGTGGCATGCTCACCAACATGGAAAACCAGCTGCGTGAGCAGAACGCCAGCGACAAGTTCGACCAGGTTCTGGACGAGATTCCCAAGGTTCGCGAAGACCTGGGCTTCATCCCGCTGGTAACCCCGACGTCCCAGATCGTCGGTACCCAGGCGGTACTGAACGTTCTGACCGGCGAGCGCTACAAGTCCATCTCCAAAGAAACCTCTGCGATCCTGAAAGGCGAGTACGGTGCTGCACCGGCGCCGATGAACAAGGAACTGCAGGAGCGTGTTCTGGATGGCAAAGAGCCTGTGACCTGTCGTCCGGCGGATCTACTTGAGCCGGAAATGGACAAGCTGACTGACGAACTCAAGAAGCTGGCCGACGAGAAGGGTATCAAACTGTCTGACAACGTTGAAGACGACGTTCTCACCTACGCGCTGTTCCCGCAGATCGGCCTGAAGTTCCTGGAAAACCGTGACAACCCGGATGCGTTCGAGCCGGTTCCGACCGCTGAAAGCGCTGCTCCGGCCGCGAAATCTGAAGGCCCTGAGACCTACACCGTTGAAGTGAATGGCAAGAAGTTTGTGGTTGCCGTTTCCGAAGGTGGCGAGATCAGCCAGATCCAGGGCGAGGGCGGTGCCGCTTCCGCACCGGCTGCTTCCTCGGCTCCGGCACCTGCAGCGGGTGAAGGCGAGCCTGTGGTTGCACCGCTGGGCGGCAACATCTTCAAGGTTCTGGTTTCTCCGGGTGACACCGTGGAAGAGGGCGATGTGATGATTATCCTCGAGGCCATGAAAATGGAAACCGAGGTTCGCGCGCCAAAAGCCGGCACAATCGGCGAAGTCTTCATCAAGGTCGGTGATGCCGTCTCCCCTGATGACGAAATGCTGACAATCGCATAAGGGCCAGCATTCCATGGATAAATTAATGACACTCTGGACAGGTAGTGGCCTGTTCAACATCGAGATCGGCCAGGTGATCATGATCGCCATCGGCCTCTTGCTTCTCTATCTTGCGATTAACAAGAAATTTGAGCCGTTGCTTCTGGTACCCATCGGGTTCGGCGGCATCCTGGCGAATATTCCGGAGGCAGGCCTTGCCCTGACTGCGGCGGAAAATGCCATCCATTTTGCCCTGAAGGAAGAGTCAACTCAGATTCTGGCTGCTCTGGCCGCACCTCTGGATGTGGCCTACCAGGTCGGGCAGGCGGTGACGCCAGAGTTGAAAGACGCCTTCAAGGTGGCCGTAAAAGAGGCCAGCTACTCCGAAATGGCGATGGCCAACTCCCTGGCCCAGGATTTCGGTTACGGCAATGGCATGCTCTATAACTTCTACTCCGTGATCATTGGCAGTACGGTTGGTCCGCTGTTGATCTTCATGGGTGTGGGCGCGATGACCGACTTCGGTCCGTTGCTGGCTAACCCCAAGACCCTGCTGCTGGGTGCCGCTGCCCAGTTCGGTATCTTCGGTACTGTCATTGGTGCTGCGCTGCTGGACTGGACCGGTGTTCTGGAGTTCAACATTCTGGAAGCCGCCGCTATCGGTATCATTGGTGGTGCAGATGGCCCGACTTCCATCTATGTCTCCAGTGTTCTGGCCCCGCACTTGCTGGGTGCCATTGCGGTCTCTGCCTACGCTTACATGGCACTGGTGCCGATGATCCAGCCGCCGATCATGAAAGCACTGACCTCCGCTGAAGAGCGCAAGATCAAGATGACGCAGCTGCGCCCTGTCAGCAAGCAGGAAAAGATCATTTTCCCGCTGGTGGTTCTGATTGCGGTCGTTCTGTTCCTGCCGGATGCAGCGCCGCTGCTGGGTATGTTCACCTTCGGTAACCTGATGCGTGAATGTGGCGTGGTCGAGCGTTTGAGCGACACGGCCCAGAACGCGCTGATTAACATCGTGACCATTTTCCTTGGCCTGTCCGTTGGTTCCAAACTGATGGCAGACAAGTTCCTGGACGCCCAGACCCTGGGTATCTTGGGCCTGGGTATCGTGGCCTTCGGTGTGGGTACTGCCTCGGGTGTTCTGATGGCGAAGCTGATGAACAAGCTGAGCAAAGAGCAGATCAACCCGCTGATCGGTTCTGCCGGTGTATCTGCGGTGCCGATGGCAGCGCGGGTCTCCAACAAGGTGGGCCTGGAAGCCAACCCGCAGAACTTCCTGCTGATGCACGCCATGGGCCCGAACGTGGCTGGCGTTATCGGCTCTGCGGTTGCTGCGGGTGTAATGATCAAGCTTCTTGGCTGATTTGTTCACCGCAGTACAAAAAACCCCGCCTCTGTGCGGGGTTTTTTTGTGTCTAATGAAAATTCCTGGAATTCACGGGTAACGACTGAATCAGGTGGCTGAGGTCCGAAAGCCGACCTGCCATCACATGCACAATGTCCCCCTGTCGCTCCAGCACTCCCATCACATGCAGCAATCGGGCAGTCAGTAACGGCTTGCGCTGTCGCCGTGCCGTTTCCAGCCACACCACCACGTTCACATTACCGGTTTCGTCTTCCAGGGTGACGAAGGTAACGCCGGAAGCGGAGCCGGGACGTTGGCGGCCGGTGACCAGGCCGGCGACCTGGACAGGGATGCCGGCTTTGGTGGATTTGAGCTGTTCGGCGCTGAGACAGAACTTCAGGTGGCCCTGTTCCCGCAATAACGCTAGCGGATGACGCTGCAGGGTGAGGCCCTGGCTGGCGTAGTCGGCCAGCACGTTCTGGCCTTCGGAGGGTTCCGGCAATTGCTCACAGTAGTCCGGTTGATAATCGACCGCCGTCTCCTGAGCGAACAGCTCCGCAGGTTGTTCATGGTCGAGCAGTTGCCAGTACGCCTGGTGGCGGTTGGCGGTGAAGCCCGGCATGGCGTTGGCGCCGGCGAGGAGTTCCATATCCCGCTGGTTCAGGGTGGCCAGGCGGCGAAGCTCGCTGGCAGAGCGGTAGCCCTCGGCTGGCCGGTTCTGGTGGATACGCTCGGCGCCGCTAACGGACAGACCCTGGATAATCCTCAGGCCCAGTCGCAGATGGCGGTCTTCGTCTTGCAGGTTGTGGTCCCACTGGCTGGCATTTACATCCGGCGGCAGCACGGTGACATTGTGCCGGCGGGCGTCCTGCACCAGTTGTGAAGGCGAATAGAACCCCATGGGCTGGCTGTTAAGCAGGGCACAGTAAAAGGCCGCCGGATAGTGCCGTTTGATCCAGGCGGAGACGTAGACAAGCAGGGCAAAGCTGGCGGCGTGGGATTCGGGGAAGCCATAGCCGCCAAAGCCGCAGATTTGCTGGTACAGCCGTTCGGCGAAGTCGGCATCGTGACCACGTTCGAGCATACCGGTGACTAGCTTTTCCCGGAACGGGGTCAGGTCGCCGTGGGATTTCCAGGCCGCCATGGCCCGGCGCAACTGGTCGGCTTCGCCGGCGGAGAAGCCGGCCGCCACCATGGCCAGTTTGATCACCTGTTCCTGGAAGATGGGCACACCGAGGGTGCGCTCCAGCACCTTGCGCACGGCATCGTTCGGGTAATCCACCGGCTCCAGGCCGTGCTTTCGGCGCAGGTACGGGTGCACCATGTCACCCTGGATGGGGCCCGGCCGAACGATGGCCACCTCAATCACCAGATCGTAATAGGTTTCCGGTTTCAGGCGGGGCAGCATGTTGATCTGGGCCCGGGATTCCACCTGGAATACGCCGATGCTGTCGCCTGTCTGAAGCATGGCGTAGGTGTCACGGTCTTCCTGGGGAATGTCCTGTATCCGGAAAGGCTGGCCTTTTTCATCGCTGATCAGTTCCAGCGCTTTTCGAATGGCGGAGAGCATGCCAAGGGCCAGCACATCCACCTTCATCAGCCCCAGGCTCTCAAGGTCGTCCTTGTCCCACTGGATTACGGTGCGGTCGGCCATGGCAGCGTTCTCCACTGGCACCAGTTCGGCCAGTGGCCCGGCGCTGATCACGAAACCGCCCACGTGCTGGGACAGATGTCGGGGGAAGCTCAGCAGGGTATTCACTAGGGTGAAGAACTGGTCCGCCACCTGTGGGTTGCGGGTGATTTTCTTGTCGAGAATCTGCTGGCGCCAGTTGGTGGCCTTGTCCCGCCAGTCGATGCCTTCCAGCAGCTGTTCCACCAGGGCCGGATCAAACCCCAGGGCCTTGCCGACATCCCGAATGGCGCTTTTGGGCCGGTAACGGATCACCGTGGCAGCCAGGGCGGCGCGCTCACGGGTATAACGCCGGTAGATATACTGGATAACCTCTTCACGACGTTCGTGCTCGAAATCCACATCGATATCGGGCGGTTCGTTTCGGTCTTTGGAAATAAACCGCTCGAACAGCAGTTCCACCCGGGCCGGGTTCACCTCGGTGATGCCCAGGCAATAACAAACCGCAGAGTTTGCTGCCGACCCCCGCCCCTGGCAGAGAATCCCCCGGCTGCGGGCAAAGTCGACAATATCGTGGATGGTGAGGAAGTAATGCTCGTAGTTCATCTCCGAGATCAGGCCCAGCTCCTTGCGGATCAGGCTCTGAACCTGCAGTGGTGTGCCATCCGGGTAACGCCGGCGCTCGCCTTCGCGGGTCAGCCGTTTCAGGTAGCCGGCCGGAGTCTCGTCCTCCGGCACCAGGTCTGGCGGGTATTCATAGCGCAGGCTGCCGGGCTCGAAGGTGCACTGGTTGGCAATGGTCAGGGTTTCATGCAGCCAGGCTTCCGGAAACAGCCGTTGCAGAACGGGCAGGGGGCGCAGGTATCGCTCGCCATTCTGGAACAGGCAGTGGCCGGCATTCTCCAGATTGGTGTGATTGCGCAGGGCTGTCAGTACATCCTGCAGCGGCTGGCGCTCCCGGCTGTGCATGTGCACCTCGCCCACGGCAGCCACGGGAATGCGCAGCTGATCGGCCAGCCAGTGTATCCGTGCCAGCCGCTGCTCCTCGCCGGATTCCAGGGTGCGGGCCGCGGCAATCCAGATCCGGGGGTCAAACAGTCGGGCCAGCCACTCGCCGCAGGCCAGCGCCTGATCGGAATCCGCTTCGGTAGGCGATGGGGGCAGCCACAGACACAGGCAGTCATCCAGGGTGTGGGTTTCAATGTCCCGGTAATACAGCTGGTAATGGCCTTTCTCAGCCCGCCGGCGGCCGGTAGTGATCAACTGGCAAAGCTGGCCATAGCCTTTGCGCGTGCGGGCCAGAAGGATAAAGCGAGGAGAAGCGGCGCCGGTGGGGGCATCCGACAACTCAAACCAGCTGCCGGTAATGAGTTTTACAGGACTTTCTGCCAGCGCCGCCCAGGCCCGGGGAATGCCGGCAACGGAGCAGGCATCGGTGATGGCCAGGGCGGTGTAGCCCAGCTCATGCGCTCGCTCAGCCAGTTCGTGGGGATGAGAGGCCCCGGTGAGGAAGGTGAAATTGCTGAAGCAAAACAGCTCTGCATACTGCTGCCCGGACATCAGCCAAACCACCCATGCACAAACCAGCCTTCCCGGGCATCCCGGAAGACCCAGGCCAACTGGCCGCTGCTCAACTGGGCAATGTAATAATCCCGGTGCACGCGCTGGCCATCCCACCAGCCACCGCTGATGCGCTCAGGCCCGGAAAACCAGGTAACGGGCGCCTCGGTCAGCGGTTGCGGGCCTTTCAATAACCAGAGCGGCCGCCTGGGCAGTTCTGCTGCCGGTACTGGCGGCGTTCCGGTTTTACGCAGAACTTCCGAGGCCGACCAGGCCCGTTCGGGACGATGATCCGCCTGGGGCGAGAGCTGCCTGAGAGCCTGATCGCCCAGGCGCGCCTGCAGCCGGCTGATCAGGGTATGCCAGGCTTCATTCAGATCCTGGGTTTCACCCAGCAGATCCTGCCCGGAGGGTGCTTCCCGTGACAGGAAACGCTTCACCAGCAAAACCATGGAGATAACCGGGGCGCTCAGGGAATGTTGCTCCAACCGCAGACGAACCAGGTTCAAGAAATGATCGGCCCGGTGCTCCGGCC
Source organism: Marinobacter sp. L-80 (assembly GCF_056859395.1). Taxonomy (NCBI): domain Bacteria; kingdom Pseudomonadati; phylum Pseudomonadota; class Gammaproteobacteria; order Pseudomonadales; family Marinobacteraceae; genus Marinobacter; species Marinobacter sp. L-80. The sequence continues at coordinate 9,300 of NZ_JBSXOI010000071.1, read as the reverse complement.
CGGATGTGCGAATCTGCAGCCGGGTTGGTTCCGCATGCCGGTGCTTCAGAACCAGCCGCAGGCTGTCGGTATCCTGCTGGCGCCAGCACAGATCCTCTTCCAGTTCGACAAGCATGCGCTGGAGCGGAAACAGCAGCCCCTGGGTGTGTTCTATTTCCTGCACAAAATCCGCCTGTTGCCGGAACGAGTGGGGCGGTTGCCAGGGTGTGCGGGGATCCGGCCGGGTGCCCTGGATTTTCTGGATGTAAGCCAGCAGTTCCGGAGACAGGCGCCGCGCCAGTTCCCCGGGCGGTAAATCAAACACCTCCCCCAGCGTGTTCAGCCCCAGGCGCTGCAGCCGGGTACAGGCTTTTTCGTTGAATTCCGCTGCCAGCAGGGGCATCTGGCTCAGGCTTCGAAGAATGTGGCCCTTGTCTGCCGTGCATTCCCCCTTGCCGGCGCGGGCAATCAGCCGGGCCGCCAGAGGGGTATAGCCAATACCGATCCAGGCATTCAGCTGGCGCTCATTCAGCCCCTGTTCCACGGTTTGCCAAACGGCGGGCAGCCCGCCATACAGTTTTTGAAGGCTGCCAATTTCGGCCAGCAGACCATCGGGCGGCACCAACACAATATGGGCCGCATAGCGGTACAGCCAGCGGGCCTGATCTTCCAGAATCCTGGCTTCCTGGGTTTCATCGGCCCGCACCATGCCCAGATCCGGAGCCAGGCTGATGGCGGTTTTCAGGCGCATGCCGCTACGAATACCCTGGCTCCTGGCGTCCGGGCAGGCCTGGATCACCTTCTGGCCAGAGCCTTCAACCACCACCAGGGCGCCCTCATCTTCACGGGTGCGCCGAATATGGTCCAGCACCAGGTGCGGGAAATGCAGATACAGCCAGAGCATGGAGCGTTATTACCCGGTTGAACCCGACCAGGGGCCCCGGACAACCCGGGTGGTTTCACGGAAGGAGAGATCGGCCCGCTGGGCCATGGCCAGTGAACAGCGCTGCCCGGGCCAGCTACCCCGGCGCTTGAGCACATTCACCTTGAGATCCTGCTGCTCCCCCGGTTCCAGCTCCAGCCGCAGGGCAGCCGGAGAATTCTGCCCGGCGTAACGTCGTTCCCGGAACAGCACACACACATTGCTCCCGGCTTCGGCGGCCAGTTGCAGGCGACGGACTTCCCGTGAGGCCAGCTTGCCCGGCCAGGCCATTACCAGGCCTGTTACTGGTGAGCGCAGGCAGTTCTCCAGTGTCCACAAAAAGTCGCCCTCATCATCGGTATGGATCAGCACCACCTGGTCCAGGTTGACGCCTTCCCGGGCCAGGGCAGGGGCATAGGGCGTATGCGGCGGGTTCAGCCAGAACACGCTTTTGCCCTCTTCGCACACCCGTTGCATCAGCGGCAGAAGCAAATGCAGCTCACCAATACCCGGTGCATCCAGCAGGCATTCGCTCAAGGCACCCCGGGGCCAGCCCAGGCCTCCGAGCTGGTTATCCAGCACCTGGTAACCGGTTGATTGCGCAGGCTGTGTGGTCTGGGTGTGGCGGTGCCCCTGCCAGACACGGGCATCCTGCATCAGCGTGTTCAGAAGCTCGCTCATGATGAAAACTCTCAAAATACTGTTTAAATATACAGTATTCGGAAAGCCGCCGGATTTCAAGAGAAGGGTTGATAAAGCGAAGGGCACGACCCACGCTTGTAATACAGCCATCAACCATGGAGGTTGAAATGAGTGACCTGAAAGCACACAGCTGTGAAGCTTGCAGCCCGAACGCAAGCAAGGCGACCGAGGAAGAAAAGCAGCAGCTGCATAAAGAGGTCCCAGACTGGGAAATTCTGGAAATTGACGGGGAAGAACAGCTTCATAAGGTCTACAAACTTAAAAACTTTCTGAAGGCCCTGGAGTTCACCAACAAGATTGGCGAACTTGCCGAAGAAGAAGACCATCACCCGGTGGTTGTTCTGGAATATGGCAAAGTTGCAGTGAGCTGGTGGAGCCACGAAATCGGCGGCCTGCACAAGAACGACTTCATCCTGGCAGCGAGAACCGACGCTGCTTTCAACGACATGCAATAACCTCATACGCGGCGGAATCGCCTTCCGCCGCGGTCCTTCCTGAGTCTAGAAGCCTTCATCAACCGGACTGCGCACACCAAAACCGCCCTTGCGAACAACGTGGGTGTAGATTTCTGTAGTGCGTACATCCGAGTGGCCAAGCAGCTTCTGGATAGTGCGGAGATCATAGCCGGCCTCAAGCAAACGGGTAGCAAAACTATGACGAAAGGTATGACTACCCGCGAGTTTGCGGATACCTGCCGCCTGAATAGCCCGGCGAAAGTGCTTCTGAACAGTTCGGTCGAGCAAGTGATGCCGCCGGCGAGTGCCAGAGCGAGGATCTCGCGAAAGCTCCTGCGCTGGGAAGATGTATTGCCAGGCGGGCTCCTGACTGGCGCCTGGATATTTGCGGTCCAGGCCTGCCGGAAGATAAACCGAGCCGAATCCCTTCAAGAGATCCGCCTGATGCAAATACAGCGCGGAATCGATCTGTTGCTTTAACGGTTCGATGAGGCGATCCGGTAGCAGTGTAATCCGATCTTTAGAGCCTTTGCCGCCTCGAACAATCAACTGTTGCATATCAAAATCAACATCTTTGACTCTTAGGCGCAGGGCTTCGTTGATACGCAGACCAGACCCATAGAGGAGCATGGCAACAAGCTTGTAATCTCCGCCCAGGTTGCGAATCACAGAGCTGGCTTCTTCCTTACTGAATACCGTTGGAAGCTTCACCGGCTTTCTGGACTGTTCGAACTTCAGGTCGTCCAAAGGTTGGCCAAGGAATTCACGGTATAAAAATACCAAGGCGTTCAAAGCGACTCTCTGGGTTGAAGCGCTTGCGTTTGCCTGCAAAACCAGATGAGACAGAAACGATTCGACTTCTCCAGAGCCCATGGCTTCAGGGTGCTGGAGGCCATGGAAACGGATGAAACGTTTAATCCAGAACAGATAGGTTTTCTCTGTTTTATACGCCATGCCCCGCAGGCGTATGAAGCTCCGAACCTTGTCCAAAAAACGGGTTGGTTGTGCAGGTATCGGGGTGGGGATATCCATATCCATTCATCCTTTAGTGCTGTTTTTATATACAGTACTTCGGTTTGGGTTGAAGTCAAGAGAGTGATGTTGGCGGAGTTATACGAACGCGTTCGCAAAACTCCAAAAATCACATGAGAAATGACGGTAACTATCTGATAGGGTTGAGAAGTTAGAAAAATAATGGCGGAGTTATACGCCTATGGCGGGAGCAGGAGTGGCTCAAGAGGGGGCGTATAACTCCGGCGGTAGCCGTGGTAAGTGGCGCTCAAGAGCTTGTTTTTATTCAACAAACTCGTATTTTCTTGAGTATTTTCGAATGGAGTTTTACGAACGGGTGATATACGAACGCGTTCGTATAATTAGCTGTTATTGGCCCGGCATTTGTGAGTTTTTGGCGGGTGCGGTGCAAAGGCCTTGGCACCGGGTTTGGTTGCAACGCTCGTTCACTCTGGTGATCGCCAAGGCCGGAAAATTCGCTGTCTGGTTTGGTTGCCACAATGGCCAGCGGTGTTGGTATTCATGGCGTGCCCCAGTTTTGGGGCCGTCCGTCTCAAACGGTAATCGGGCGGGTAGCCTTTGCGTTCTGGTTCCTTTCGCCATCCGTCGAGTTGGTGCAAGCTGTCCGGGAGAGGGCATGCGGCCTGGGTGTCAGGCTCAACCACGGTGGTGAACGGCCATTAACAAGGCGGTCAACCGGACGCCAAAAGCGTACCGCTTTTGGTTCCCTCCGCTGGCGCTCCTGCACCGGTTACCTCAGCGTTATGCCTTTCTCCAGATCTATTTGCCAGATAATGACGCTTGACGTTAATAACGCACCCCGTCATTATTGAGCCATGATCATATCGTTCAAGTGTAAGGATACTGAGAAGCTAGCAAGCGGACGCCGCGTCAGACGCTTCGTCAATTTTGAGCGAGTTGCCTTGAGGAAAATTCGGCAACTTCAGGCTGCAAGCCAGCTGGATGATCTCAAAGTACCGCCCGGAAATATGTTGGAGCCATTGCATGGTGACCGCCAAGGTCAGCACAGCATTCGAATCAACAGGCAGTTCCGGGTTTGCTTCCGCTGGACCAAGGCCGGCGCGGAAGATGTCGAAATTGTTGATTACCATTAGGAGGTGGCTCATGCGCAACATTGACGCTGTTACACCAGGCGAGTTGCTCAAAGAAGATTTTCTGGAGCCGATGGGCATTTCTCAGTACCGCCTGGCCAAAGAAATCGGGGTGCCTGCCCAGAGAATAGGCCAGATCATTGCGGGAAAACGTTCGATTACCGCCGACACGGACCTGCGGCTCTGTCGTTTCTTTGGTTTGTCTAACGGCTACTGGTTGCGAGCTCAGGCAGCCTATGACACTGAGATTGCCGAAGATGCCCTAGAGGATCAGTTGAAGAATATTCGTCCGTGGACTGCTGTATCCGAAATCGGACATAGGGCATAACCAGCGGCTGCACAGCGACCGATTTTCCGCCGCTTCGCGGCTCCAAACCGGCGCGTGAGCCGGGCGTTATGTGGTGCCAACCATGCTAAAATTGCCGGTTTTGAACAATGTTTAATCACGGATAGCCAGGACGCTACTTATCACAGAAAGGAACTCTCACCATGAGCAATCTGATTGCCGCCTGCGTCGGCGATATGCACGTTTGCCCGATCAAAGGGCACGGCTCTTCCCCCATCATGCCAAACGGCTCCAGCATCCTTGTTGAAGGTAAACCTATCGCTCGCGTTGGTGATGTCACCGGCTGTGGTGCGGTTATTACTCAAGGCTACCCGTTGGCGTTAGCCGATGGTATGCCGGTGGCATACCTTGGCAGCCCCACCAGTCATGGTGGTTCCATTGTCAGCGGTAATCCACGAGTGATTTTGGGTGTCGCCACGAATACGGCACCGGTTGTGGACTTCGCCATGGCTGGTGCGCTGGATGACAAAGGCCAGCTTACCCCTGCCGCCAAAGAGTTGCTGGACAAAGATCCGCAGGAGTTTGTGCGCAAAGCTGCGCAGAAAGGCGCGTTGATTGACGAAGGTGTTTCTGACGAATCGCCAGAGGATTCGCCCGAAGAAGAGAACCGTCCTAAGGTCCGGGTGGAGGCTGGCATCTTTTTCGATGGCACCGGCAACAACCGCGATAACACACAGACGTACCAGCGACAGATGGACGATTGTCTTACGGCCAATGCGGCTGGGGCCATCTCCGAGGACGAGTGCAGTGCCGAACTGTCGCAGGTGATGGAAGGCAGTTACCTCAGTGCGGAAACCAATGTCTCCAAGCTGGAGCGAATGTATCAGCAGGGTCAATTCCAGAGTGAGGAATGGAAGGAAGCTCACCGCATCTCGACCTACGTTTCCGGTGTTGGCACCAAGTCCGGCGAATCGGATGATGGTCCCAGCATGGGGCTTGGACTTGGTGAGCAAGGCATACTCAAGAAAATTGACCAAGGCAGCGAGGCGCTGGCGGCTGATATCATCCGTTTTGTGAGTGACCCCATCGACGAACTCGTGCTTGACGTTTTCGGCTTCAGCCGTGGCGCGGCTACGGCCCGCCATTTCATCAGCCGGGAAGTTCAGGATGAAGGCGGTGCGCTGGCCGCCGCGTTTAAACAGCAGGGCATACCCTGGGCGAAGAAGATCACCGTTCGCTTTGTAGGTCTTTTCGATACCGTTGCGGGGATTGCCGATCTCGGCAATTTGGACTTCTCTGCACACGATGCAGAAACCGGACGCATCAACGTCAACCTGCGGCCGGAGGATGCTGAACGGGTGGTTCAGTTTGCCGCGCGGGATGAGCGCCGGCACAACTTCTCACTGAACAGCCTGCGAGGTGAATCCGGCGATTTGCCGGAGCACTTCAGCGAATGGGTGCTTCCGGGTGTTCACTCTGATATTGGCGGCGGTTACCCGGATCGCTTTCGAGAACGGGTTGAAGTTCGTCCGCCCTTGGTTGTCAAAGGAAAGGATCGCCGCAATCCCGAAGCCAGTTTTGAATTCTCCCGCATGTTGCAGGAACGTGCGCTGATCAAACACGAGGGTTGGATCGGGCCACTGAACCCACTCGCCACACTTGAAATTGAACAGGAACGCCCACCCGGTTTGCGTGGTGGCGACATTACGCTTCGCCTTTGGCTGGACCGCGAGGTTCTTAGTGAGTACTCCCGTATTCCGCTGTATCTGATGCACAAATTGGCGGTGGATGCTGGTGTGCCATTCGATCCTATACCTACGGAAAGCCCTCAGCTGGTTTTGCCGCCGGAACTAATGACTATCGCCAGAAATCTCGCGGCCCACGTCTGGCATGGCAGCCCGCTATTGATGACTCCGGAATCTAACGCGCTACTGAAACAGCGATATATTCATCATTCCGATCACTATCTGCAGCTTGGCCCGTTGTACCCTTTCAAGCCCGGCAAGTATGGCCGTCGAACTGTCCATCCGAATAAAGGGCAATGGAGTGAGGGGCAATACCATGAGTGTTAAAACGCTTGCCATTAGCTTCTGTGTTCTGGTGCTACTGGGGTGTTCGGATCAGAGCAAATCGGAAGGACCAGCGTATGGCCCAGACCCTACTTACCGAAGTATCTCCGTTGTCGTACCTCAGCACTACGATGCGTGGGTTGAGACCTTTATCCTGGAATCGGTATCGGGGGAAATCGGTTGGCGGGCACCTATCGGGATAATCACCTGCTGTTGGAAACATCCGTCGGGCAAAAACGCGGAGTGGCAGGCAATGCCGGGGCTTGTGCTCATCAAGTGGTTCTCGTTTGCTGAGCAGCAATCTTACCGGGCGTTGATCCAGCTTGAGAATGCCCGCGAGATTGAGGAGAAAATGAAAGAAATCGCTCCGATTGAACGCTACGGTAAAACCTTTGACATGCCTCTCAACGACCTGACGTTTGGTCTGGCGCCGGGCGGCACGGTGGTTGTCTGGATCATGAACGGCGCGGAAAATGCGATTGAGGTGGGGCGTTACGAGGCCTCAGAAATAGAAACACACCCAGAGCATTACCGTGAAATCACTGAACGCTATAATCGTGACAGTCGAGATTATATTGAGAAGCACGGTATACCGATTGATGGCTGGTAATTGTCCGTCATCGGTTGAGGTTGGGAGTAAGTCACCACATAACCAAGCGCGTCAACGGGACCGCTTTGTTCCGCTGCCGCTCCACAAATCGGCCCGTTACGCCAGCGTTATGCACAAAATACTAACGGGGAACTTTCGTGACCGCTGCCGATTGATTAGGAGAGGGTAATTCGGTTGCTTGAGTTGCGAGTCAAATTTTGCTAAGGACTTTTATGAAGTGCCCGAATTGTCATGCCAAACTCTCCATCCGGCCTTATGTAGTAAAGGATTATCAGTGCAAGACTTGTGGTGGAGTCCTCGTTTCGAGGCCATGGGTAAGAATATTTACTGCGGTGATGGCGATTGCTGTCGGGAAAACGATATTTTCTGAGGATTACGCTTTAGCCTCTCTTTTAGCTTTTGTTTATTTTTCAGTATCGCTTGGCATGGGGTCAAAGGCATTTGAGGCGCGTTTCCGTAGCGAATAGAAATTTACCACCTCACGTTAAGCTCAGATTTAAAAGCATAACCAGTCGTTGTAGTTCGTTCCGGGCCTTTGGCCCTCCACCGGACGCCCATTTCGCTGCGCTACATGGGCGCCGCTAAACGTTGGCGTTACAAGGTCAACTGAAAGGTAGTTCAAGTGGTTACCTGCTACTTAAAGTACGTTATAGATCCCTACAAAGCCGCCGAGTTCGAGCGCTACTCGAAAATGTGGATACCCTTGGTCCAGAAATTCGGCGGTCAGCATCATGGGTATTTTCTGCCGTCCGAGGGTGCCAACAATATTGCTATCGCGTTATTCACCTTCGAGTCTTTGGCAGCCTACGAAAAATACCGTGAAGCCTCGTTCAAAGACTCCGATTGCCAAGCCGCATTCAAATACGCCGAAGAAACTCGTTGTGTACTAAGCTGTGAGCGCAGTTTTATGAGGCCGTGTAGTGGTCAACTAATCCCGGACAGTATTTTAAGGTTTTCCTCAGCGGCAACGGGAGAAATACCACCGTTGAACGTGTGAGGTCGTTGCCGGTTGTAGTAGTCCATCAGATAGCCACCAACATCTTTTTTGGCCTCAGGCAGGTTCCGATATCCCAAGGCCGGTATCCACTCAGATTTCAGGCTCCTGAACAGCCTCTCCATCGGTGCGTTGTCCCAGCAGTTGCCACGTCGGCTCATGCTTTGTGTCATTCGATAGCGCCATAGTCTCTGACGGAACTTACGGCTTGCATACTGGCTTCCCTGGTCCGAATGGAACATAACTTTCTCTGGGTGACCGCGCAGTTCCCAGGCGTGGTCCAGAGCTTTGACGACCAGATCTGCATCCGGACTGGATGACAACGCCCAACCAACAACGCGGCGAGCATACAGATCCAGCACGACAGCCAGATAACTCCACCGCTGGCCGCTCCAGACGTAGGTGATGTCACCACACCAAGCCTGATTGGGCCGGTCTACCGTGAACTCGCGGGCCAGGTGGTTCGGGATATCCGGTCGTTCGACCGTGGCCTGCTTGTAAGCGTGAGGGCCTGGCTGCTTACAGATCAGCCCCAACTCGCTCATCAGACGTCGAACCTTGAAGCGCCCGACGACAATGCCTTCTTCGCTGAGTAAGCCCTTTATTGTCCGGCTGCCGGCAGAGCTGCGGCTCTTCGTGAACAGCCGGTTTACCTGGGCCTTCAGGGCCAGACGCTCAACATCCACACGGTTCCGCCGTTGGCGGTATTCGTAGTAACTAGAACGACTGATATCAAACGCATTGCAGACCATTTCAACAGGTATTCGCTCACTCAACTGGTCTATCAGCGCGTACGATTCATGTCGTCCGACATCAAGAGAGCGGTAGCCTTTTTTAGTATGTCTTTCTCCTGTTCAAGGCGCTTGCAGCGGGCTTCCAGCTCCTGAATACGGCGCTGCTCCGGGGTTAACGCCTTGCCCTTCGGGGTGACACCGTCACGCTCCTCGGTCAATTGGTTAACCCAGCGCCGGATAGCACTTTCACCAATTCCCAGAGACACGCTCGCCTGGGGAATCGTGTAACCTTGATCCAGCACCAAGCTGGCTGCTTCCTGTTTGAACTCAGGAGAAAAAGAACGTCGCTTTCTGGTCATCAGACACCTCGTTTATGGTGGCGATATTACCACCTACGTTGGTGTCCGGAATCATTGAACCACTACA